>NZ_JBVJHR010000016.1:0-137391 GCF_055586705.1 Sphaerisporangium sp. NPDC049457
CCCCCCCCCCCCCCCCCCCCCCCCCCCCCCCCCCCCCCCCCCCCCCCCCCCCCCCCCCCCCCCCCCCCCCCCCCCCCCCCCCCCCCCCCCCCCCCGGTGGCGTCCTCGTGGGCGGAGCACTAACGGGGCGCGCCGTGCCAGCTCTCCCAGAGGGCGGCGTAGGCGCCTCCCGCGGCCACGAGCTCGTCGTGGGAGCCGAGCTCGCTGACCCGGCCGTCCTCGACGACGGCGACCCGGTCGGCGTCGTGGGCCGTGTACAGCCGGTGGGCGATGGCGATCACGGTGCGGCCGTCGAGGACCGCCGCCAGCGAGCGCTCCAGGTGACGGGCGGCGCGCGGGTCGATCAGCGAGGTGGCCTCGTCGAGCACCAGCGTGTGCGGGTCGGCGAGCACCAGCCGGGCCAGCGCGACCTGCTGGGCCTGCGCGGGCGACACCGTGACGCCGGAGGAGCCCACGACGGTGTCCAGTCCGTCCGGCAGGGCCTCCACCCAGTCGAGGGCGTCCACCGCGGCGAGCGCCTCCTTGACGGCGTCGTCGCCGGCGTCGGGGCGGGCGATGAGCAGGTTGTCGCGCAGCGTGCCGCGGAACACGTGGTGCTCCTGGGTGACCAGGGCGACGTGCCCGCGCAGCTCGTCCAGGGGAAGCTCGACCAGCGGGACGCCGCCGACCCGCACCGAGCCGGTGCGCGGGCCGTGGATGCCGGCGAGCAGCCGGCCCAGCGTGGACTTGCCCGCTCCGGACGGGCCCACCATCGCGAGCCGCTCGCCGGGGGCGACCTCCAGGGAGACGCCGTGCAGCACGTCGTGGCCCTCCCGGTAGGCGTACCGGACGTCCTCGGCGGTGATCCGTTCGCCTCGCGGCCGGTCGGCGCCCGCGTCGCGGTCGTCGGGCACGTTCGCCACGCCGAGCAGCCTGGCCATGGACGCCCCGCCGACCTGCAGCTCGTCCACCCAGGACAGCAGCCGGTCGAGGGGGTCGATGAGCTGCTGGACGTAGAGCGTGGCGGCGGTCACCTGAGCCAAGTTGACCCATCCGTGCAGGTAGAACAGGCCGCCGATCAGCAGCGTCGCCACGATCGGCAGCACGTAGCCGAACTCGACGGCGGGGAACCACACCGTGCGCAGGCCCAGCGTGTAGCGCTCGGCGGCCCACGAACCGGCGATGTCGTGGTCGGTGCGCTCGTGACGGCGGCGCTGCAGCCCGAACGCCTCGACCGTCCTCGCGCCTTCGACGGTCTCGCTCAGGCCCTCGGTCATCTCGGCGTAGGCGGCGTTCTCGCGCAGGTAGCCGTCCCTGGCCCGCTTGAGATACCACCGGGTGGCGTACCACAGCAGGGGGACGGCGACCAGCGAGGGCAGCACCAGCAGCGGTCCCACCAGCGCGAGCGCGCCCAGTACGAACGCCCCGGCCACCACGGCGATCAGCGTCTCGGGGACGGCGTGCCGCACGGTGCGCGACAGCGCGTCGACGTCGCGCGAGGTGCGGGTGATCAGGTCGCCGGAGCCGGCGCGCTCGACGGTGGACAGCGGCAGGGCGAGGACGCGGTCGACGAACTCCTCGCGCAGCTCGGCGAGGACCTTCTCGCCGAGCTTGGCCGAGGCGTAGACGGCGTAGCGGATGAGCACGGCCTGCACGACGATGAAACCGGCGATCGCCAGCGCGATCGTGTCGATGTCGACGCCTGTGCCGTCGCGCACGCCCTGGACCAGCTCGCCGAGGAATCTCGGCCCGGCGAGCCCGGCGCCGGCCGCGAGGCCGTGCAGGCTCAGGGCCAGCGCCAGGCGGCCGGGGTACTTCAGCGTCAGCCGGCGCGCGTAGGCGCGGACCTGGGCCTGGTCGGCGACGGGGAGGATCTGCCTCTGGGCGCTCATGTCAGCTTTCTCCGCGGGTGACGGTCGCGGCGTACTCGGGGTCGGAGGCGAGCAGGGAACGGTGGGAGCCCTCGGCGCGCACGCGGCCGTCCTCCAGGAAGATCACGGTGTCGGCCCGGTCGAGCACCAGCGGGCTGGTGGTGCAGACCATCGTGGTGCGGCCCAGGCGGGCCTTGCCGAGCCGCTCGGCGACTCTGGCCTCGGTGTGGGCGTCCACGGCGCTGGTCGGGTCGACCAGGATGAGCACCTCGGGGTCGGCGAGCAGCGCGCGGACCAGGCGCAGGCGCTGCTGCTGGCCGCCGGAGAACTCGCGACCGGCCTCGGCGACGTGCGACGCAAGGCCCTCGGGGAGCGCGTCGACGATGTCCTCGGCGCAGGCGACGTGCAGGGCCGCGCGCACGTCCTCGTCGGCGGCGCCGCCGGTGACGTCGAGCTGGTCGCCGAGGCGCCCGCTGAACAGCCGTGCCGCGTTGTCGGCCACCAGGATGCGGCGGCGGACCTCCTCGGTCGGGAGCTCGCCCAGGGGGACGCCGCCGAAGGTGACCTCCGCCGCGACGTAGTGGCCGAGCCGCTCGGCCAGCGCGATGGCGTCCTCGGGGACCGCGCAGGCCAGGGCGGTGAACCGGCCCTGGCGCAGCGCCACCCCGGAGGCGGCGTCCACCAGGTCGCCACCCTCGGTGGCGGCGGTGCCGGTGCCGGCCACCTCAGGGGTCAGTGACAGGATGCGGACGACCCTGCGCGCGGCGACGTGGCCCTTGGTGAGCTTGTCGGCCGCCTCGGTGAGCGTACGCAGCGGGCCGACGAGGAACAGCGCGTAACCGTAGAAGGAGACGAGCTGGCCGACGGTGATCGTGCCGTCCATGGCGTAATGGGCGCCGCGCCAGGTGACGAAGGCGATGAGCATGCCGGGCAGCAGGACCTGGGCGCCGTCCAGGGCCGAGTCGACGGAGGCGACGCGCACACCGGAGGCCCGGACCTGCTGGGACTCCTCGCGGTAGCGGCCGGCGAAGACCGCCTCGCCGCCGATGCCGCGCAGCACTCGCAGGCCGGCGACGATGTCGGAGGCGCGGGTGGCCAGATCGCCCTGCAGGTCGCGCTGTCGGTGCTGCCTGCGGTGCAGCGGCCTGAGCAGCGGGGCGAGCGCCACCGCCATCAACGGCACGCCGATCAGCACGATCAGGCCGAGCTGGGGTGAGGTGACGAGCAGGATGATCGTGACCGCGCCGATGGCGACGATGGAGCCGACGCCGCGCAGCACGATGTCGACGGCGTTGCCGATGTGGGCGATGTCGGAGTTGCCGACGCTGATCACCTCGCCGGTGGACAGCAGCTTCGGCAGGGTCGGGCCGAGCCGGGTGGCCTGGCGGACGGTGACCTGCACCGTGCGGTAGGCGGCGGCCAGCCAGTTGTAGACGGCCATGCGGTGACGCATCACTCCGCCGAAGGCGGTGAGGACGCCGAGGCCGAGCAACGTGGCCGACCAGCGGACCAGGCCCGCGGCGTCGTCGGCGGTGAGGCTGTCGACGGCCTTGCCCAGCGTGAGCGGGACCAGCGCCTGACTCAGCCACCACAGGGTCGCGTAGCCGATGCCCATGAGCATCGTGGCTCCCTGGGCGCGCGCCACCCACCACAGGTACCGGATCGGGCTGCGGGCATCGGGAACGCCGGGATCGGCGACAGGAAGGGAGCGCATGGCACCTCCAAGGCTTCCAGCCCGCACCCCGGCGGGGCAATCGATTTTCCTGCCGTCCCACCGGTCTACCAGGCGAAACCCGAAGCGCCGCCACGGCCGCATGGAAGATCTTTCGTCTTGAGTCTCTGCCGTCAACGATGGTTGACAGGCGTGCGGCTGTCAACTTATATTGACGTCCATGAGCGATACGGCACAGCTGGCCTCCGACGCCGGCAGCCGCGATCCGGCCGTCGGCCTGCGGGCCGTGCGGGCGCTGCGGACGCTGGTCGAGCGGCTTGAGGCACTCCAGGTGGACAACGCCCGCGAGCAGGGCTGGACCTGGCAGGAGATCGCGGTCCTGCTCGGCGTCACCAGGCAGGCCGTCCACAAGAAGTACGCGGGCGGCCGCGGACTGCTAAGACGGGAGAAATGACATGTTCGAGCGGTTCCACGAGGACGCCAGGCAGGCGGTCGTCCTCGCCCAGCAAGAGGCCCGCGTCTTCGACCACGACTACATCGGCACCGAGCACGTCCTGCTGGGGCTGCTCGCCCAGCCCGGCACGGTGACCGCGCGCGTCCTGGCGCGGCACAACCTCGACCACGACACGGCGGCGGACGCCGTGGGACGGCTGCTGGCGACGCCGTCATCCGCCGGCGGCGACATCGACGCGGGGGCGCTGGAGACCATCGGCATCGACCTCGACGCGATCCGCGAGAAGGTGGAAGCCGCTTTCGGCCCGGGCGCACTCGACCGCGACCCCCGCTCACGGCGCCGTCCGCGGCGCATCGGCACGCACATCCCCTTCACCCGCCGGGCCAAGAAGGTGCTCGAACTGTCCCTGCGCGAGGCCGTCCACCTCAAGCACAACTACATCGCCGACGGCCACATCCTCCTCGGCATCCTGCGCGAGGGCGACGGCCTGGCAGCCCGCGTCCTCGCCGACGCCGGCATCGACTTCGACACCCTCCGCCAGGAGATCCGCACCGAACTGGGCTGACCCATCGATCGCGCTCCTCGGGAACCTCAGGGCGACAACGGGGAACAACGGCCGTAACGGGGCCGGTGGCGAACCTGGCCTGAGCCGTGCCGGTGGCGAAGGCAGTCGTGGTGGTGCGAGGGAACCGGGGCCGCCGTGGCGGTCTTTGCGGTCGCGGAGGCGACCAGGACCGCAGGCGGCGGTGGCGGAGTGAAGGTCCTCGGGCGGGACCAGGGCCGTGGGCGGCGGTGGCGGAGTGAAGGTCCTCGGGCGGGACCAGGGCCGTGGGCGGCGGTGGCGGAATGAAGGTCCTCGGGCGGGACCAGGGCCGTGGGCGGCGGTGGCGGAATGAAGGTCCTCGGATGGGACCGGGCGGCGGGCCTGTTCTTAACGGATGCGCGTCGCGCGTCGATTTCGGTGCCAACGATGGTCGCCGTCTCAGGTTCCGGCGTTCAACTCATTCGCGGCTTCGACGCCGCCGCTGCCATCGGCCGGTATTCCGGTCGTCATCCGGAAGGCGGGCGGTCTCAGTCGGCCTGTGGTGCTGTTTCCCGTGCGGGACGAATGCGTCCGGCTTCTCTGCGGGATTTCAACGGTCGAGCTGATTCACTTTCTCAACGTGCGGGTCACCGTAGCGTTCTTCCGGCGATCGGCGGGGATTTCAGTCCCAGGTGGTGCCGGCGGCGCGGGAGTAGCCGTCCCAGGTGGTGCCCGCGGTGCGCGAGTACGAGTCCCAGGTGGTGCCGGCGGAACGAGCCGTGCGGGTGGCGGAGAAAGCGGTGGCGGTCATTTCCGTTCTCTTTTCTGGAGGGCTTTCTTGTTCGTCCTTGCAAGAACAACTCTCCGGTATTTCAAGCCCTCGGAACAGACGATCCGGCGGCAGCAAGCTGCACGCCCCTGACCGCTTCCTGCCATCGAGAAGGGAGACGGACGGCCACACCCGACGCACTCGCCGGTCACGGGCGGGCAGGACCAACCAAGGGCGCATGCCGGGGCCGTGACGCACCGCCCGATCTGCGCAGCGGCGCGGCCGCGTCCCGGGTACCGCCGTGGACGACCCGAGAACCAGCCCGTGCCGAGGAACTGTGCGGGCCAGCACCGCCGTGCCGGCAGCGGTCGTCGAACTCGGTCCGGGAAGAGATGTCCAAGGATGCATCGCCGGTTCAGCGGCTGAATGTGCGGCGCTTGATATCGGTTTCGATGCCCGGTCGATGCGGCCGGAGGCGTTGCGTCCAACGCGGCTCTCAACGGCTCGTTCTTTCGACCGGCGTTCGTACTGCCGTTCGTGCTGGTTCTTGTTCTGCTGTTACGCTGTGGCGCTTGCCGGCCTATGGCCCGGCGAGTACTTCCGGTATGTCGTTCGCAGCTTTTTTGACGGCGCTGGTTTTCCTAGTCCCAGGTGGTGCCGGCGGCGCGGGAGTAACCGTCCCAGGTGGTGCCCGCGGCGCGCGAGTACGAGTCCCAGGTGGTACCGGCGGAACGAGCGGCGGAGGCGGCGGAGAAAACGTTGGCGGTCATTTCGGGTCTCTTTTCTGGAGGGCTTTCTTGTTCGTCCTTGCAAGAACAACTCTCCGGTATTCCAAGCCCTCGGAACAGAGATTTCGGCGGCAGCAGACTGCACGCCCGTGACCACTTCCTGCCAACCGTGTTCGCCATATCCCCTCTTCGCGCCCATGAGCGGCGTCATCGCAGGTCAGGACGCCGCCCGAGGACTCACGGCACAGGCGTGCGGAGCGCCTGCGCGGCGGTGGAACAGGCGGCTTCGACTACCCGGGGGCGCAGACGCGAAACCCGCGCCTGCCTGGGGCAGGAGCAGGACGCGGCGGAGATCATGCCGCTGGGAGAACCCCGGCGTCCATCCGCACCACGACCAGCCGCCAGCAGAGGAGTTGCAGCAGAGAGAGGATCAGGGTGAAGACCATCAGGGTCCACAGCCCGATCCCCTGTGCGATGGCGCCGGCCAGCCAGGGGAACACGGCGCCGCCTATGACGGACACGCCGTTCAGCACGCCGATGGCCGTGGGCACCAGCTGGGCGGCGGACAGTCTCGGCACCACCGCCATGACGGTGGGGAAGATCGGCCCGAGGAAGAAGCCGAGCAGGACCAGGCCGACGCTCGCCACAGCGGGCACCGGCGCGAGCCAGGTGAGCAACGCTCCGGCGGTGACGCCGAACAGGCACATGTAGACCATGCCCGCCGCCGTCATCCCGGCGCGGGTGGCGACCGGGCTGATCAGGAATCGGCCGAGAGTGAGACCCAGCCAGTAACCGCTGATGGTGTATCCGGCCACCAGGCTCTGCTGAGCGTGTTCGTGGACGAGGAAACTGAAACCCCAGTTGCCCACGCTGGCCTCAAGCCCGACGTAGACGGCGAGCAGGGCCGACGCGAGCAGCACGGCGGGCGCTCGCAGCACGCCGGACAGCAGCCTGGTCTTCACCTGTTCGGCGGCCTGGGGACCCACGACGGCCGGCGGCGCGTCCTGCGGCCCGGCCGTACCCGTGGACGGCTCGCCGGGGCCGCCGGTGGTTTCGTGGCGGCCGGCCGGGACGTCGTCTCTGGAGTAGATCGCGAGGAAACCGGCCGTCAGAGCCAGGCCGAGAAGGGCGAGCACCAGCCACACCGCCGTCCACGGCGCCAAGGTGAGCATCCAGGCGGCCAGCAGCGGCCCGAGCAGCGCGCCGACGCCGAAGAAGGCATGCAGATGGTTCAGCAGGGTCGTCGCCGCGGGAAGCCTGGTGAGATAGGCGTTGAGCGCCGACTCCAGGATGCCGGTGCCGTACCCGGCGATCAGTTGCACCGCCACGAGCGCCACGAACGGCGGGCGGGTCGCCATGTAGAACGCGGCCAGCACGTACGCACCGCAGCCGACGACGAGGGTGGTCCGGACGCCGAAGCGGTGGATCAGGCCGCCGGAGGTCGCGCCGGCGAGCATGAACCCGGCGGAGAACGTGAAGAAGGTGATGCCGATCGTGGCGTTGTCCACCCGGTAGTCGGCGATCTGCGAGGGCAGCAGCACGCCGCTCACACCGGCGCTGATGCCGACCAGGATGAACGCGACGTTCGCCAGGGCGACCGACGCCCGCTGCGCGCCGATTGAGATGGACACTCGACCCCCAGATCACAACACGGCGCGGACGTCCACCGCGGCATGTCGCGATCGCGGTTGGTGCCGTCGACCGGTGCATCGAAGCGATCAGGCGCGGGTGAAGCGCTTCATGCTACCAATCACCCACAAAATGGTCGATCACTTAAGGAGTCCGTCGATCGACTACGAAACCCATCAGACACCGGACTGATCGGACACCAGGCCCCTCGGCCACAGGACCAGATCAGACGCGGGACCAACCGGACACGGCACCGGCCGATCGACGGCCGCGGCGGGGATCCCGGACGGCCCGAAGGAGGCCAGAGGCCGGAGATGAGCGCCGGAAAGCCGGAGGACGTGCTGGAGAGGCTTGAGTGCTCGATTGGCGGCGGATATAGCGGCGATATGGTGGCCGGAGCGTATCCGACGGCCGGAATATCGGCCTGCGATTCGCGGAATGTGCTGCGCTTGGTGACTGTGTCGCGCTGCCGATGTCGTCGAGCCCGCGGTATGGATGGCGACGGTCGCATCGGCCGGTCTTGCGGTGTTTCTTCCGGCGGTTCGATCTCGCCGGTCTTCCTTATCGGTGGAGCGGTCGTGCGCGGTTTTCGTTCTGCCTGTCGATTTTAGTCCCAGGTGGTGCCGGCGGCGCGGGAGTAACCGTCCCAGGTGGTGCCCGCGGCGCGCGAGTACGAGTCCCAGGTGGTGCCGGCGGAACGAGCGGCGGAGGCGGCGGAGAAAACGTTGGCGGTCATTTCAGTTCTCTTTTCTGGAGGGCTTTCGTGTTCGTCCTTGCAAGAACAACTCTCCGGCAGATCAAGCCCTCGGAACAGACAATTCGGCTGCAGCAAGCTGCACGCCGTTGACCACTTCCTGCCACCCGGATGAGGCACGGTCGTCCACCTCACCCCCGGACGACATCGCCGCAGGTCAGAGCCCTGGCCGACCAGACATGCACCTGCCCCGGAACGCGCCTCGCCGGCACGGCGAGACCACCCCCACCGAGAAAACCTCGCATCGCCCGTCATCCACACCGCGACAGGTCCCTCCGAAGGACCGCGCGAGGGGACTCTCCGATCGAATACCGCGATGCGACCGCCGTTCCCGGTCGCCTGATCTATGCTCGCGACCGTGGATTGGGTCGAGCGCGTCTGCCAGGTACGACGCTGGACCCGAGAGGGCAGACGAGCCCCTCACAAGCCGCTGCTGCTGCTGTACGTGCTGGGCCATCATCAGCGCACGGGCGGCGCGCCGATCCGGTTCCGCGACGCCGAGGAGCAACTGGAGTTGCTGCTACAGGAGTTCGGCCCACCGCGCGCGTCCACCATGGCGTATCCGTTCTTCCACCTGCAGACCGATGGACTGTGGCAGGTGACCGGACGGAACGTGGCGCCGAGCCCGGCCGCACTCCGCGACGGCGAAGCGGTGGGCCGGCTGTCGCCGGAGGTGGACCAGGCCCTCGCTGAAGACCCCTCCCTGCTGGTGCGGATGGCACGGGCGATCCTCGACACCAACTTCGAGGGGTCGTTGCACGCAGACATCTGCCAGGCCGCCGGGCTCAGCCTGCGGTTCACAGATTCCTCCCTGGGACACGAGAACGTGCGAGTACCGCTGCCCCCTCGCGATCCCGCCTTCCGCGAGCGAGTGCTGATCGCTTACGAATACCACTGCGCGTTCTGCGGGTTCGACGGTGCGCTGGGGCGCACGCCCGTCGGATTGGAGGCGGCTCATGTGCGCTGGTGGACCGAGAAGGGGCCGGACGAGGTCGGCAACGGGCTCGCGTTGTGCTCGTTGCACCACAAGCTGCTCGACCTGGGCGTGCTGGGTTTGTCCGACCGGCGCACCATCCGGGTCTCCGACCGCTTCGTCGGCAGGTCCCCGGCCGCCCGCGCCGTCGTGCACGAACTCGACGGACGCCCGGTGGCCGAACCGCAACGCGGCTACCAGCGCGTGCTCGGCGATCACATCGCCTGGCATACCCGCGAGGTGTTCAAAGGCGGCGTCCGCGACGCGGCCTGACGCGCGGAAGAAGTGGAATGTGCGGCGCTTGAATCGTTGTGCTGCTCAACCGGCGGCGTCGGGGTCCGGAATCCGAATGGCGTCGGACCCGAGCGGCTGTCCGGGAGTTCGTCTGACGTGCTGCCGAACCGTTGTCCTGCTTATCAGAAGGGCAAGTGATAACGTGATTTCATTAAAGGGCGGCCATCGTTCGCACTGAATTCTGTAAATCAGTCCCAGGTGGTGCCGGCGGCGCGGGAGTAACCGTCCCAGGTGGTGCCCGCGGTGCGCGAGTACGAGTCCCAGGTGGTGCCGGCGGAACGAGCGGCGGAGGCGGCGGAGAAAACGTTGGCGGTCATTTCGGTTCTCTTTTCTGGAGGGCTTTCGTGTTCGTCCTTGCAAGAACAACTCTCTGGCAGATCAAGCCCTCGGAACAGACAATTCGACGGCAGCAAGCTGCACGCCGTTGACCACTTCCTGCCACCTCGACAAGGCACCGCCGCCCACCTCGACCACCGATGGCGTAGCCGCAGGTCAGTGCACCATTGAGCCCTCGGCACATCCCTTCGCGAACGCTCGCCGACCACCGCCGCGCCGTCCCCTGAGACGCGAAAGGCGCCGCGCGTGCCGTCACGCGTGGCGCCTGCGCCCCCTCATCGGCCGGCGAGGCCGTCACTTGCGGCGATGGACGACCACCTGGTCGCCCTTGCCCGGGTACACCATGACCAGGATGTGCTGCGGCGTCCACGCTTCCCAGTCCGGTTCGCGGTAGTGCACGCGCAGGCGATAGTGGCCCTTGCCGCGGAACGCCAGGTTCGGCAGATCGCTCTCCCCGCTCATCGGGTCCATGAGCCTGATGTCGCCGGTCGGGCTGTCGTATCCGACCTCCACGACGTGGTCCCATCCTTCGACCTCCACCGGCGGTCTCCTCCGGTAGGTCTCGGCGGTGAGGCAGATGTCGTAGTCGGAGTGGCTGAGCACCATGACGTGGCCGGGGAGTGAGGCGACCAGGCCGTCGCGTTGCGCGATGGTCAGCAGGTCGTCGTCGATGGAGTCCTCCGTCTCAGCGGACTCCAGCACGCCGTAGTCGGTCCAGGTGCGCTCGCGCGCGACGCGTACCGGCCTGATCAGAGGGCGATGCCGGCTCGTGTCGCAGACCTTCTTGTTCCGCGCCTCTTCGGCCTGAAACTCGGCCTCCTCCGCGGCGCTCTCGGCTTCGGCGTCCGCGGCGGCCCGCGGGCAGATGGGCTCGATGTAGTACGACCGGACGTCCTTTCGCGGGTAGAGGGCGCACATCGCGCGCCCGTAGGCGACCAGATGATGATCGGACACCTCGTCCAGTTGCCCGGCCCTGCGGTACGCGCAGACGAACGCCCGCTCTCCCACCAGTTCCGACATCGACGTGGCGCCCCCGGATTCGCACCGTGCCGCCGTGGTGACGGCCCCCGCCTCGATGTCGCGCACAGGCACGAACGCCAGCATGCCGAACGCCGCGCAGACCGCCACGCCGCGCCGGACCCACCGGGCACGCAGCATCGCCCCCACCAACCGGCGCACCCTGTGCCGGGGCACCCTGACCGCCGCCAGCACGCAGAACGCGGCCACCGTGGGCGCCACTTCCGGCGCGACGAAGATCTCCACTCCCTTGGGGCCGCCCCAGGTGTCCAGGCATCCGCGGTCGATGACCATGTCCACCGCGAACCCCAGCGGCGCGATGCCGTACCCGAGCAGGATCAGCGCCGCGACGACCCGACCGGCCACCCGGCCGACGCGGGGACGGCCACGCCGGATGGAGATCCAGTGCGCGAGAAAGGCCAGGAGGACCAACGGCGCACCGCCGTACCAGAGCAACGGCACGGTTATGTACGCGTACACGAGCCCCAGCACGGCGGGGGCGTCGAAAAGCTCTTTGCCAGGGCAGATCAAGTGGTAGCCGAAGCCGAACCACGCGAAGCCTCGCGAGATCAGGCTGACGATGTAAGCCGCCCCCGCCCCGGACGCGACCAGCGCCCCAGCCCACCATAACCGCGATCTCCACACCATGATC
Source organism: Sphaerisporangium sp. NPDC049457 (assembly GCF_055586705.1). NCBI lineage: Bacteria > Bacillati > Actinomycetota > Actinomycetes > Streptosporangiales > Streptosporangiaceae > Sphaerisporangium > Sphaerisporangium sp. NPDC049457. Next base: position 11,652 of record NZ_JBVJHR010000016.1, read on the forward strand.
GGGCCACCGTAGCGCTCAACGCCGACGTTCTCCGCCCGTCGAGGTCGTTCGCTCAGAGGAAGCTATCTTCGGCGGCACCCCCGGGTACCGGGCATTGATCGACCCGCCGGTACCCGAACGAGTAGACGACCTCGGACCATGGCTGGCGAAGACCTTGCTCAACCCCGCCCATGCGCTCTTCGACGAGAACGACTATCTGCTCCGGGAGGATCCCCGCATCACCGATCGCGCGCTCTACCATTCCATCCTGGCAGCGATCGCCACTGGTGCCGGCACTCCGAGCCAGATCGGCCGGCCCGACCGTGCCCTCGCCCATCCCTTGTCCATCCTGCGGACCGCAGGGTTCGTCCGGCCTGTACATGACGTGCTGAAGCAGCGCGGCACCCAGCTCACCCTCATGGATCCGATCGTCCGCTTCTACAATACGATCATGTGGCGTCGCCGTGCCGACCTTGAGGAACGGCGGGGCGAAGATGTGTGGGCGGCCTCGTCGGACACCTTCCTCCGCCAGGTGCTCGGCCCGCATTTCGAAGATCTCGCGCGCGAGTGGACGGCACGATTCGCGTCCCGGGAAGTCCTCGGAGAGCCGGTGGGGGCGGTGGGCCAGACCGTTGTCAGCGATCCCACGGGCAGGGCACAGCACCAGGTGGACGTCGTGGCGCTGGCCGCCGGCGAGCCCCTGTTCGGCAAGAACGTCCGCGTCGCCCTGCTCGGCGAGGCCAAGTACACGACCCGGCAACGGACGGTCACGGACCTGCGCCGACTGGAACATGTGCGCGCCCTGCTCAGCGGTCGAGGCGTACAGGCCGAGCGGGCGGCGCTGGCCGTCTTCTCCCGTACGGGCTTCGACGCCGACCTGCGACGCGAGGCCGCAGGCCGCGCCGATGTCCACCTGATCAGCCTCGCCGACCTCTACGGCCCCGCCGCCTTCTGACGGCCTGTCCATGGCCGGGAAGGTCGCGGCGCATCGGACGGACGCAGACTGTCCCCTATGACAGACGACGCCACCCGTGTCCTTCTCGATCGGTTTCTCAGCGCCGTACGGCCGTCTCTGCCGTTGGTCGCGTTATGGGCGCACGGGTCGCTGGGGGGCGGTGACTACCAACCCGGACGCAGTGACCTGGACTTGATCGCCGTAGTCACCCGGCCGTGCACGCCGGAGGAGGAAAGAATTATCGGGGAGGCGCATGAGTACCTGGACAAGACCATGCCCCTCGCAGCGAAGCTGCACTGCAGCTATGTCGCCGTCCCTGAGGCGGCCGATCCGGGACAAGACCATCTCACCTGGGCCCACCAGGAGCTGTTGCGCCGCCCCGTCACCCCGGTGACCAGGCGCGAACTGCACGAGTTCGGGCTGGTCATCCACGGCCCTGCCCCGGCGGCCGTCCTGCCGCCGGTGACTAACGATCAGTTGAACGGCTTCATCGTCGGTGACCTGGCGGACTTCTGGCGTCCGTCCCTGGAGTTCCCGGAGGAGTACCTGGAGGACATCTGGGTCGATCTGGGCCTGCTGACCCTGGCCAGAGCGACGGTGACCCTGCGCGAGGGGCGCCTGATCACCAAGCGGGAGGCCCTGGACGTGCTCGCCCGGCTCGGCGCCCCGGCCGAGGTCGTCGACGACATCCGGCGACGCCGCTACGAAACGCCCGCGCCCGCCTCCGCTTCAACGGAATGGCGCACCCGCCGTGCCGCCCTGACCCTCGACTACCTCGCCCCCGCCATTGACCGCACGGTGTCCGCACACGATCCCCGACGCGGCCATCCCCAGCAAGAGCGGTAGAGGAGGTCTGTCCTCTACCGCTCACCAGTGCAGGAACTTTGAGCCGTTCAGTGCTGCGACCGGAAACGTTCACCGTGGTGCACCGTTTTCACGTGGAGGCGGACCTCAGCTTTTGACGGTTTCTGCGATCTGCAGGGCGACCTGGGCGGGCGTGAGGTGCGTGGTGTCGACGACCTCGGCCTCGGCGTGTAGCCATGTACGGGCCGCCTCGGCGTAGGGCTCAAGGTATTTGAGACGGAAGGGGGAGGGGCCAAGAACAGTGTCCCCCTCGATGCGCCCGCGGAGAGTGTCCTGGTCAGCGTGGAGGACGAAGTGCCGTACCGGAATGGCATGGTGGGCGAGGCCGGCGCTGATCTCGCGCCAGTACTGCTCGACCAGGACGGTCATGGGCATCACCAGAGTGCCGCCGGTGTAGTCGAGTACGCGGCGGGCGGTTTCGACGACGAGTGGCCGCCAAGGCGGCCAGTGCTGGAAATTGTCCGTCGCGGGTAGCCCCGGCGTGATGTCCATAAGCGTCTCGCCGACCTTCTCGGCGTCGAACACCCGTGAATCCGGGATCAGCTGCTGCACGAGCGCACTGGTCGTCGTCTTGCCTGCGCCGTGGGTGCCGTTGAGCCATACGATCACGGGCCCGATGCTAGTGCTGCGCGAGCCGCAGGGACGGCCGCCGAGAAACAGTTCCTGATGCCGTGGCGGATGGCACGGCCCACCTCCGGTGAACGTTTCCAGTAGACACAGCCCGGGCCGGAGCGCCCCCAGGGCGCGGAGGCGAGGACCTTTTCCCGTTCCGAGCCTGCCGCGCCCTGGATAGGCCCGGGCGTGAATGGTGCACCCGCCGTGCCGCCCTGACTCTCGACTACCTCGGCTCCGCCATCGACCGCACGGTGTCCGCACGCGATCCCCGGCGCGGCCATCCCCGGCAAGAGCGGTAGAGGCGGTCTGTCCTCTGATCGCTCAGTGGTCCATGACCACAGGGACGGACTCCGTGGCCCTCGCTGGGAGCCGCCAGCAGGCCCACACCGTCTTGCCGGGCCGGCCGATGGGACGGGTCACGCCGTTCTCGTGAGCCAGGGCCGCCACGATTGTGTCTCAGGAACAGAGTGAACTAGTTCAGTCTTGGCTTCTGGTCGAGTGGAGGGATCCGCATGCGTCCCCGTACGAGTCCCACGGCGCGTCGTCGACGGCTCGCCGCTGAGCTTCGTCGTCTGCGTAAACAAGCAGGTCTGACACGTGAGCAGGTGGCCGAGCACCTGGGATGTGCTCCCGCGACGATCACACGCTTCGAGATCGCTCGCTCCGGTCCACGGGTAGGGGAAGTCGCGCTGATGCTGGAGCTGTACGGCATCGGCGGAAGTCAACGTGACGCGCTGCTCGCGATGGCCAAGGAAGCACGCAAACGCGGGTGGTGGCATCCGTACAGCGCTGCGGTGCCCCGATGGTTCGAGACGTATGTCAGCCTCGAAGAGGAGGCCGTCAGGATACGCGCCTACGAGTCAGAGTTGATCCCCGGCCTCATGCAGATCGAAGAGTACAGTCGAGCGACCATCCTGGCCGAGCCTCTCGTGCCCGAAGAGGACGAGATCAACCGCCGGGTGGCGGTTCCGTTGGAGCGCCAGAAGCGACTCACCGGTGACTCCGCGCCGACCATATGGGTCGTGGTGAACGAGGCCACCATCCGTCGCGTGGTGGGTGGCGCACCGACGATGCGAGCTCAACTCCGGCATCTACTCTCGATCACGAAGCTGAACAACATCATCCTGCAGGTCCTGCCCTTCGCAGCAGGAGCGCATCCCGGCATGGACGGCGCCTTCACGATTCTGGAGTTTCCCGAGTCGGTCGATCCCGACCTTGTCTATGTCGAGTACCGGGCGGGCAGCCTCTATCTGGAGGACCCATCCGAGGTGGATACTTACAACGTGATATTCGACCATCTGCGTGCTCGCGCACTTGGGCTGGACGAATCGCGCGCGTTGATCGAGAAGGTGGCCGACGACCTGTCCTGATCGCCGTTCGAATATCGGGAGTCATAGTGGACATGTCGCAGGCCAAGTGGCGCAAAAGTTCACGGAGCAGCGGCCAAGGCGGCAACTGTGTCGAGATCGCTCTGGTGACATGCATGGATCACATGGGAGGACGCCCAAGTGTCGATCCACTTCACCTGATACGAGATTCGAAGCGGCCGGATGACGCTCCACTCGCCTTCTCCCCCGCCGCTTGGAGTACCTTCGTCAACGGCATCAAGGAAGGCTCACTCGGCCTGTGAGCGTCGTCTGCTTCCATGTGACTCGGCGCCCTCGGTGGGGAGTTCGAGGGGCGAAGCCCTTCGATCGCGGCGTAGCCGCCTGGAAGACGCAGCCCGAGCCGGAGCGCCCCCAGGGCGCGGAGGCGAGGACCTTGCCCGTTCCGAGCCTGCCGCGCCATGGGGAGCTGTCATAAGGAGCCTGATCAGATGAGCGAGGCGGAGCTGGCGGAGTACTACTACGAGCATCGCGACGATCCGGACTTCCTGGGTGAAGAGATGCCGCAGGCAGAATCCGGTCGCTTGTCCAGCATGGTGTCGGTGCGATTCGCTCCCGAGGAGGCGGTCCGGGTGCGCCGCGCGGCCGAGGAGGCGGAAATGACGCTCTCGTCCTACCTTCGGCACTGCGCGCTGACCATCTCCGATCGGCCGGTCGATATCGACCGAGTACGTCGTGACGTGGAGGAGGCCGGCAGGCGGCTCGATGATGCGCTGAGCGTTCTGCACGTACGTCGGGCGGGTTGACGCCGACGTCGATGACATCACGGGGTAGAGCGGAATGTCCCCGACGCGAAGAGCCGTACCAGAGCCCTGCGGAAGGGCTGGTACGGCTCCTGCCTCCTGGTTACTTGGCGGCTTTGAGGTAGTCGCGGTTCATTTGGGCGATGGCGTCGAGGGAGATGCCCTTGGGGCAGACCGCGGTGCATTCGCCGGTGTTGGTGCAGCCGCCGAAGCCTTCCAGGTCCATCTGGTCGACCATCGCGACCACGCGGGCGTCACGTTCGGGCTGGCCCTGCGGGAGCAGGCCCAGGTGGGTGATCTTCGCGGCGGTGAACAGCGACGCCGAGCCGTTCGGGCAGGCCGCCACGCAGGCGCCGCAGCCGATGCAGGTGGCGGCGTCGAACGCGGCGTCGGCGTCGTCCTTCTTCACCGGGACGCTGTGCGCGTCCGGCGCCGAGCCCGCGGGCACGGAGATGAAGCCGCCGGCCTGGATGATGCGGTCGAAGGCGCCCCGGTCGACGACCAGGTCCTTGACCACGGGGAACGGCGCGGCGCGCCAGGGCTCGATGGTGACGGTCGCGCCGTCCTCGAAGTGGCGCATGTGGAGCTGGCAGGTGGTGGTGGCCCGCTGCTCGCCGTGGGCGACGCCGTTGATGACCATGCCGCACATGCCGCAGATGCCTTCGCGGCAGTCGTGGTCGAAGGCCACCGGGTCGTCGCCTTCGAGGATGAGCCGCTCGTTGAGAACGTCCAGCATCTCCAGGAAGGACATGTCCGGCGACACGTCCGTGACCTGATAGGTCACCATCCGTCCGCTGTCGGCGGGGCCGTTCTGCCGCCAGACCTTCAGGGTGAGGTTCATGGGTTCCGCTTACCGTTCCTCGGTCGCAGCGCGGGGCACAAGGCGGGTCAGATCGCTCACTTGTAGCTCCGCTGGGTCATCTTGACGTACTCGTACTCGAGTTCTTCCTTGTGCAGCACCGGCGTGCCCTCGGGGCCGTACTCCCAGGCCGCCACGTACGCGTAGTTCTCGTCGTCGCGCAGCGCCTCGCCGTCCTCGGTCTGCGACTCGGCGCGGAAGTGGCCGCCGCAGGACTCGGTGCGGTGCAGGGCGTCCAGGCACATCAGCTCGGCCAGATCGAAGAAGTCCGCGACGCGGCCGGCCCGCTCCAGCGCCTGGTTGAGGCCCTCCTCGTCGCCCGGCACCTTGACGTTGTTCCAGAACTCCTCGCGCAGCTCGGGGATGCGCTCAAGGGCCTTGCGCAGGCTCTCCTCGGTGCGCTCCATGCCGCAGTAGTCCCACATGAGCTTGCCCAGCTCGCGGTGGTAGGAGTCGGCGGTGCGGGTGCCGTTGACCGACAGCAGGCGGCCGATCTTGCCGGTGACCTGGCCGATCGCCTCGTCGACGTCGGCCTTGTCGACCTCGCCGAACGGGCCGGCCGCCAGGTAGTCGCCGATCGTCGTCGGCAGCACGAAGTACCCGTCCGCGAGGCCCTGCATCAGCGCGGAGGCGCCGAGGCGGTTGGCGCCGTGGTCGGAGAAGTTGGCCTCGCCGATCACGAACAGGCCGGGGATGGTGGACTGCAGGTCGTAGTCCACCCACAGGCCGCCCATCGTGTAGTGGACGGCCGGGTAGATGCGCATGGGCCGGGTGTAGGGGTCCTCGCCGGTGATGCGCTCGTACATCTCGAAGAGGTTGCCGTACTTCTTCTCGACGGCGTCCCGGCCGAGCCGGCCGATCGCGTCGGCGAAGTCCAGGTAGACGCCCAGGCCCCCCGGCCCGACGCCGCGGCCCTCGTCGCAGACGTTCTTGGCGGCACGGGAGGCGATGTCGCGGGGCACCAGGTTGCCGAACGCCGGGTAGATGCGCTCCAGGTAGTAGTCGCGCTCGTTCTCGGGGATGTCGCCGGGCGCCCGGTCGTCGCCCTTGCGCACCGGCACCCACACCCGGCCGTCGTTGCGCAGCGACTCCGACATCAGGGTGAGCTTGGACTGGTAGTCGCCGCTGACCGGGATGCAGGTCGGGTGGATCTGCGTGTAGCAGGGGTTGCCGAAGTACGCGCCGCGCCGGTGCGCCCGCCAGATCGCGGTGGTGTTGCAGCCCTTTGCGTTGGTGGACAGGAAGAACACGTTGCCGTACCCGCCGGTGGCCAGCACGACGGCGTCGGCGAGGTGCGTCTCGACCTCGCCGGACACCAGGTCGCGGACGATGACGCCGCGGGCCCGGCCGTCGCTGATGATCAGGTCGAGCATCTCGTGCCGGGTGTGCATCTCGACGGTGCCGGCCGCGATCTGCCGCTCCAGGGCCTGGTAGGCGCCGAGCAGGAGCTGCTGGCCCGTCTGCCCGCGCGCGTAGAAGGTGCGCGACACCTGCGCGCCGCCGAAGGAGCGGGTGTCGAGCAGGCCGCCGTACTCGCGGGCGAACGGGACGCCCTGGGCGACCGCCTGGTCGATGATGTTCACGCTGACCTGCGCGAGCCGGTACACGTTGGACTCGCGGGCGCGGAAGTCCCCGCCCTTGACGGTGTCGTAGAACAGCCGGTAGATGGAGTCGCCGTCGCCGCGGTAGTTCTTGGCGGCGTTGATGCCGCCCTGCGCGGCGATCGAGTGGGCGCGCCGGGGCGAGTCCTGGTAGCAGAACGACTTGACGTTGTACCCGAGCTCGCCGAGCGTCGCGGCGGCCGAGCCGCCGGCCAGGCCGGTGCCGACCACGATGACGGTGAGCTTGCGCTTGTTGGCCGGGTTGACCAGCTTGGCGGAGAAGCGGCGCTTGTCCCAGCGGTCCTCGATGGGGCCTTCGGGGGCCTTGGTGTCGCGGATCGGCTCGCCGACGGTGTACTTCACTTGACCGCTCCGATCATCACGGCGAGGGGGACGGCCAAAAAGCCCAGCACCAGGACGGCGGCGAAGACCGCGGCGCCGACGTTGAGCGCGTGGCGGCTGCGCCCGCCGGTCAGGCCGAGGGTCTGGAAGGCGCTCCACATGCCGTGGCGCAGGTGCAGCCCGACCATGATCAGGGCGGCGACGTAGAAGGCGGTCACCCACCAGCGCGAGGGGTCGAAGCCCGCGACGACGCGGTCGTACGGCGTGGCGGCGCCGCCCTCGGGGTTGACCACGCCGAAGGTCAGGTCGAGCAGGTGCCAGATGACGAAGAGCACGACGATGACGCCGCCGTAGCGCATGGTGTGCACCACGTAGCCGCCGGCCTGCGACTTCCTCTTGGCGGCGTACTTGACCGGGCGGGCCTTGGCCGCGCGGCGGGCCAGGGAGACCGCGGCCCACATGTGCAGCACGACGGCCGCGGCCAGCAGGATCTCGGTGAGGGTCAGCAGGGTGCGAGCCGGCAGGGCCGGCTCGCCGACGGTGCGCAGCCACTCGGCGTAGGAGTTGAAGGCGTCCTCGCCCAGGAAGATCTTGGCGTTGCCGATCATGTGACCGATGAGGAAGAGCACCAGTGCGGCGCCGGTGACGGCCATGACGGCCTTCTTGCCGTTGGACGACCGGAAGAAGCCGGGCAGCCCCTTGCTCCGGCGCGACGGCCGTTTCGGGGTCCCTGGGGGTGTGGTGCGCGGCGTCACCACAGAGGTGGCGGCGCCCCGTTCTATCGTCGATGTCACGTTTCCCGACGGTAGGCACCGGCCCGTCAGGCGTCCAAGTCATGTAATGCCTGGTCTCGATAGCCATGCGCTATCCCCTATGGCTCGACGGGGACAGTGCGCCGGCGCGCCGGCCCCCGATGCGAGCAATCTCACAGCCCATGCACGGTCCCGCGCCGCGCGGGTGGGAGGAACGTCACAGGGGTGCCGGTCCATGCCGCCCTGGGGCGGTCGTGACCGTCCCCGTACCCTGTGAAGGTGCAGCTACAGCAACTGGCCTCCTTCGTCGCTGTGGCCGAGACATCGCACTTCACGCAGGCGGCCGAGCGCATGCGTCTCGCCCAGCCGTCCCTCAGCAAGCAGATCAAGGCGCTTGAGACCGAGCTCGGCGCCGCGTTGTTCAGCCGCGCGCGGGGCAACGTGACGCTCACGCCCGCGGGCGAGGCCCTGCTCCCGCTGGCCCGCCGCATGCTCGCCGACGCCGACACCGCCCGCCGCGAGGTCGCCGAACTGGCCGGGCTGCGCCGCGGCAGGGTGCGGCTCGGCGCGACGCCGTCTCTGTGCGCCGGCCTGCTGGCGGACGTGCTGGCCCGCTTCCACACCGACTATCCGGGCATCGACCTGCTGGTGGAGGAGGGCGGGTCCCGCGACCTGGTCCGCGACCTCGCCCGCGGCCAGCTCGACCTCGCACTGATCATCCTGCCGCTGCAGAGCAGCGACCCGTCGCTGGTGACCGAGGAGATCCTCAAGGAGAACCTCGTCGTCGCCTCCCCCTCCGGCACGCAGGGGCGCAGGGCGTACGTGCGGATCGAGGAGCTGCGCGGCCGTCCGCTCGTGATGTTCCGCCGCGGGTACGATCTGCGCGAGGCGACGCTGAACGCCTGCCGCCAGGCGGGGTTCGAGCCGCGTTTCGCCGTCGAGGGCGGCGAGATGGACGCGGTGCTGCGTTTCGTGGAGGCCGGGCTGGGCGTGGCGGTGGTGCCGTCGATGGTGCTGGACGGGCGGCCGGGCCTGTCCGGCACCCCCCTGGCCCCGCCGGGACTCGGCCGCACGATCGCGGTCGCCCACCGCAAGGACGTCGAGCCGACCAGGGCCGCGCAGGCATTCCGCGCTACGCTGCTCTCTTACCTGTCGCACGCCGCGGAGGAGGGGTCGCTCCCACAGGGAGTGGTACTCGCTGACCTGCCGGACATGTGACGCGCGAGGGGCACAGATCGGTACGTACACGGCATTTCATATTCATGTTGACCCTAAGTCAGGGTCTTGTACTTTTATGCGTCCGAACGACTTTCGCTATATGGTGCAGGGCAACAGGCAAGGTCAACCATTAGATCTCAAGAGGAGCCAGTGACCGCGCTCTCGTCCGGCACGCCCGCGGGGCCCCACGAGATGCAGACCATCCTCCTCATCGAGGACGACGCGGGTGACGCGTTCCTCGTGGAGGAGCTGCTGGCCGGAGCGCCGACGCCCCCTAAGATCATTTGGGCGCGCAGTCTGGCCGAGAGCCGTGACCGGCTGACCGACGAGGTGCAGTGCGTGGTCGTCGACCTGTCGCTGCCCGACGCCACCGGCCTGGAGGCCCTCCGCCAGGTGATCACGATGGCCCCGAACACCGCCGTGCTCGTGCTGACCGGCCTGAACGACGCCCACGTGGGCGTGGAGGCCGTCGCCGCCGGCGCGCAGGACTACCTGGTCAAGCAGGACGTAGACGAGCGCCTGCTCGCCCGTGCCATCAGCTACGCCATCGAGCGCAAGCGGGCCGACCTCACCCAGCGCAAGCTCGCCGACGCCCAGCACCTCAGCCGCGAGAACGCCCGCCTTGAGCACGGCCTGCTGCCGGTCCCCATGCTCAAGAAGGAACTGGAGCGAGACGGGCTCCAGCACCAGGCCCGCTACCTGCCCGGCCGCCGCCAGGCCCTGCTCGCGGGCGACTTCTGGGACACCATCCAGACCCCCGACGGAGCGGTCCACGTCGTCATCGGCGACGTGTGCGGCCACGGCCCGGACGAGGCGGCGCTCGGCGTCGCGCTGCGCATCGCCTGGCGCACGCTCGTGCTGGCCGGCCACACCGGGAACGAGCTGCTGACCACACTTGAGGCCGTGCTGCGCAACGAGCGCAAGTCGCCCGAGATCTTCACCACCATGTGCACGGTCACGGTCGACCCCGGCCTGCGCGGCGCGAAACTCCACGTCGTCGGGCACCCGCCGCCCGTGTGGGTGCGCGGCGGGGTGGACGGCGGCGTCCTCGACGTCGTCCCCGACACCCCCTCCGGCCCGCCGCTCGGCATCTTCACCGACGTCGAATGGGCCACGATCGACCTCGAACTCGGCGACGACTGGTCGATGCTGCTGTACACCGACGGCCTGATCGAGGCCACGGTGGGCGGCGGCCCCGACCTGCTCGGCACCGAAGGGCTCATCCGCCTCATCCGCGAGCAGGGCGAGATCGACCTCGACCGCATCATCACCACCGTCCAGGAGATGCACAGGGACGCGCTCAGCGACGACCTGGCGGCCGTGCTGGTCGGCCGCCGTCCTCCGCCATGACCGACCTGGCGCCGCTGCCCCCGCCCGAACCGCCGAGCGGGGTCGGGCGGCTGCCCCTCGGCCGGTGGTTCGCCATAGCCGGGATGCTCGTCGCGCTGGCCTTCGCCCTGGGGACGGCCGTGACGATCATGACGGTCGAGCGGTTACGGACGGCCCGCGAGTCCGTCGTCGACGTGATCGACCCGGCCGTCCTGCGCACCCTGGAGATGTCCACCGCCCTGTCGGCCCAGGAAGGCTCCATCCGCGCCTACGGGCGCACCAACGAACAGCAGTACCTTCGCGACTACCAGCAGGGCGTGCGCGCCGAGACCGCCGCCGTGTCCCGCCTCGGCGCCATGGTCACTCTCATGCGATCGCCGGCCGTCCGCGCCGACTTCGAACGCCTGACCGCCGCCACGGCCGCCTGGCGCCGCGACTACGCCGAGGTCGTGATCGCCAAGGTGCCCTCCCTGAAGACCGGCACCGCCTCCGCGTACGCCCCGGTCAACGCCCAGCGCTTCACGGCCGTGCGCGCGGCGCTGTCCGCGCAGCAGGACGACCTCGCCGATCTGCACGACGCGGGCAGCGCCCGCATCAACGCGGGCTGGCGCACCTTCTACCTCAACCTCACCGTGATGGCGGTGCTGTTCATCGGCGCGGCGGTGGCCTTCACGCTCATCGTCAGGTACATCGTGCTGCGGCCGATCTCGCAGCTCGCCCACCAGGTGCGCGCCGTGGCGCAGGGCGACTTCGAGCACACCCTTCGGGTGCAACGGCCGGCCGAGCTGGCGGAGCTGTCGGGCCGCGTGGACGCCATGCGCGGGCGCATGCTGCGCGAGTGGCGCCGCGCCGCCGACGCCCAGCGGCTGCTGTCGGACCAGGCGGCCGAGCTGCGGCGCTCCAACGCCGAGCTGGAGCAGTTCGCGTACGTGGCGAGCCACGACCTGCAGGAGCCGCTGCGCAAGGTGGCGAGCTTCACCCAGATGCTCGACCAGCGGTACGGCGACCAGCTCGACGAGCGCGCGAAGCAGTACGTGAAGTTCGCCGTGGACGGCGCGAAACGCATGCAACTGCTCATCAACGACCTGCTGAACCTCTCACGGGTGGGCCGGGTGGGCGGCGAGAAGGCCCCCACCGACATGGAGCAGGTCCTGGAGACCGCCGTGGGCAACGTCTCGGCGAAGATCGAGGACACCGACGCCGTCGTCACCCACGACCCGATGCCGACGGTGTACGGGGACCGCGTACTGCTCACCCAGCTCCTGCAGAACCTCATCGGCAACGCATTGAAGTTCCGCTCCGAACGGACGCCGCGCATTCACGTCTCCGCCCGCCAGGAGGGCGACATGTGGGAGTTCGGCTGCGCGGATAATGGCATAGGCATCGATACCAAGTACGCTGATCGGATCTTCCTCATATTTCAGCGCTTGCACCCACGGGACGTTTATCCCGGAACCGGTATCGGCCTGGCACTGTGCCGGAAGATCGTCGAATACCACGGCGGCAAGATCTGGCTGGACGAACCCGACCCCGACAGGCCGGGCACCACTTTCCGCTGGACCCTGCCCGCGATCACTGGAGATCAGCATGGATGAGTACCGCTTCATCGACGTCCTGCTCGTCGAGGACGACCCTGGAGACGTCCTGCTGACCAAGGAGGCGTTCGAGCACAACAAGGTGCAGAACAAGCTGCACGTCGTCAGCGACGGCGAGCAGGCCATGGCCTTCCTGCGCCAGGAGGACCCCTACTTCGACGCGCCGAGGCCCGACCTGATCCTGCTCGACCTCAACCTGCCCCGCAAGGACGGCAGGGAGGTGCTGGAGGACATAAAGGCCGACGCCGACCTGCGCAGCATCCCGGTGGTGGTGCTGACGACCTCCGAGGCCGAAGAGGACATCCTGCGCAGCTACCACCTGCACGCCAACGCGTACGTCGCCAAGCCGGTGGACTTCGACCAGTTCATCAAGGTGGTCCGGCAGATCGACGACTTCTTCGTGACGGTCGTGAAACTGCCAAGGAACGGTCAACGTCCTTGAGCCCTGACATAGGTATGACGGGGACGTGACAGGAATCACACGAGGTCGGCGGAAAAAGTGAGTGACCCTTCTCACACGCGGGGTACCCACCGTCGTAACGTAGACCCCCACCGGCCCGCGCGCGGCTGTGCGACCGGCGCGAACCACGACGCGCGCGGCATCCAGCCCTACGTGAAAGCCCGGACCCCGCACCTTTGACATCCGGAGGGGTCCGCGGGAGGTGGAGAGTTCTCCGATGACCCAGACAACGGCCGGCCGGCCGATCAACGACCCGGGGCAAAGGAAGCAGCGGGCCCAGATCAAGGCCCGCACCCTGCGCACGGACCGATGGTGGCTTGCACCGGCCATCACCTTCGCGGCGCTCGCGTCATTCCTCGTCTACGGTTTTTGGGCGATCTTCGACAAGAGCTATTTCATAGAGCCCTATATCGCCCCCTTCTCGTCGCCCTGCATGACGCCAGCGTGCCCCGAAGGCGCGCGGTTCCTCGGGCTCACGATCGTCGGCGACTGGTTCACGCTGCCGCCCGGCATTCTCATTCTCGGCCTGCCGGCCGGTTTCCGTCTCACCTGTTACTACTACCGCAAGGGTTACTACCGCGCGTTCTGGCTCTCGCCGCCGGCCTGCGCCGTGGCCGAGCCGCACAAGAAGTACACCGGTGAGACCCGCCTGCCGCTGATCATGCAGAACATCCACCGCTATTTCTTCTACGGTGCCGTTCTGATCGCCCTGGTGCTGACCTGGGATGCGGTGCTGGCGCTGCGGGACGAGAATGGCAGCTGGGGCCACGTGGGCCTCGGCACGATCATCCTGTGGGTCAACGTGGTGCTGATCTGGGCGTACACGCTCAGCTGCCACTCCTGCCGTCACATCACGGCCGGTCGGCTGAACCATTTCTCCAAGCACCCGCTGCGCTACAAGATGTGGACCTTCGTCTCCAAGCTCAACCGACGGCACATGCTTCTGGCCTGGCTCTCCATGTACTCGGTCATGATCGCCGACCTCTACGTGCGGCTCGTCGCCAAGGGCATCGTCAACTTCCCGTTCGCGTAAGGAACACCAGTGGATATCGAGCGTCACGAATACGACGTCGTCGTCATCGGAGCGGGCGGCGCGGGCCTGCGGGCGGCGATCGAGGCCCGGCAGCAGGGCAAGCGAACGGCCATCGTCTGCAAGTCGCTGTTCGGCAAGGCCCACACGGTCATGGCCGAGGGCGGGGCCGCGGCGGCCATGGGCAACGTCAACTCCGCCGACAACTGGATGGTGCACTTCCGTGACACCATGCGCGGCGGGAAGTTCCTCAACAACTGGCGCATGGCCGAACTGCACGCCAAGGAGGCCCCCGACCGCGTCTGGGAGCTGGAAGCCTGGGGCGCGCTGTTCGACCGCACCAAGGACGGCAAGATCAGCCAGCGCAACTTCGGCGGCCACGAGTACCCGCGTCTCGCCCACGTCGGCGACCGCACCGGCCTGGAGCTGATCCGCACGCTCCAGCAGCGCGTCGTCGCCCTCCAGCAGGAGGACGAGAAGCTGCACGGCGACCCCGAGGCGTACATCAAGGTCTTCGCCGAGTGCACGATCACCCAGCTGCTCAAGGAGGGCCCCGGCCCGGAGGCCGCGATCAGCGGCGCCTTCGGCTACTGGCGCGAGACCGGCCGGCTGATCTGCTTCGACGCCCCGGCGGTCGTGCTCGCCACCGGCGGCATCGGCAAGTCCTACGTGGTGACCTCCAACTCCTGGGAGTACACCGGAGACGGGCACGCGCTCGCGCTGCTCGCGGGCGCCAAGCTGATCAACATGGAGTTCATCCAGTTCCACCCGACCGGCATGGTGTGGCCGCCGTCGGTGCGCGGCATCCTCGTCACCGAGTCCGTGCGCGGCGACGGCGGGGTGCTGCGCAACTCCGAGGGCAAGCGGTTCATGTTCGACTACATCCCCGAGGTGTTCAAGGACAAGTACGCCACCACCGAGGAGGAGGCCGACCGCTGGTACGACGACCAGGCCAACAACCGCCGCCCTCCGGAGCTGCTGCCGCGTGACGAGGTCGCCCGGGCGATCAACTCCGAGGTCAAGGCGGGACGCAACTCACCGCACGGCGGGGTGTTCCTGGACGTGTCGAGCCGGCTGCCCGCCGCCGAGATCGTCAGGCGGCTGCCGTCGATGCACCACCAGTTCAAGGAGCTGGCCGACGTCGACATCACCGCCGAGCCGATGGAAGTGGGCCCGACCTGCCACTACATCATGGGCGGCGTGGAGGTCGACGCCGACACCGGCGCCTCCTCGGTGCCCGGCCTGTTCGCGGCCGGCGAGGTCTCCGGCGGCATGCACGGCTCCAACCGGCTCGGCGGCAACTCGCTGTCCGACCTGCTGGTGTTCGGACGCCGCGCCGGCGCCGGCGCCGCCGGGTACATCGACGGCCTCGCGTCCCGGCCGGTCACCCCGGCGGAGACGATGAAGAACGCCGAGCTGGACGCCTTGGCCCCCCTCTCACGCACCGGCGGCGAGAACCCGTACGAGGTGCACCACGAGCTGCAGCGCACCATGAACGAGCTGGTCGGCATCATCCGCAAGGCCGACGAGGTCAAGGAGGCCCTGGAGGTCGTCGAGAAGCTCAAGGAGCGCGCCACCAACACCGGCGCGCCGGGCGGGCGCATCTACAACCCCGGCTGGCACCTGGCCATCGACCTGCGGAACATGCTGCTGGTGTCCGAGTGCGTCGCCCGCGCGGCGCTGATCCGCGAGGAGAGCCGAGGCGGGCACACCCGCGACGACTTCCCCGCCATGTCGGCCGAGTGGCGCCGCAAGCTGCTGCGGTGCGCGGCCACCCCGGACGGCGCGATCTCCGTCGAGGAGGCCGAGCAGCCCTCCATGCGCGACGACCTGATCACACTGTTCGACCGGGCGGAGCTCAGTAAGTACGTCACCGCCGAAGAGCTGGCGGACTACGACGCGCTCGTTAAGGAGTCCTGATGGGTTACAAGGCCAAGTTCCGCATCTGGCGCGGCGAAGGCGGCGAGGGCAAGCTCGAGGACTTCGTCGTCGAGGTCAACGAGGGCGAGGTGGTCCTCGACGTCATCCACAGGCTCCAGGCCACGCAGACCCCCGACCTCGCGGTGCGGTGGAACTGCAAGGCCGGCAAGTGCGGCTCGTGCTCGATGGAGATCAACGGCAAGCCGAAGCTCGGGTGCATGACGCGCATGTCCACCTTCGCGGAGGACGAGACGATCACCGTGACCCCGATGCGGACGTTCCCCGTCATCAAGGACCTCGTCACGGACGTGTCGTTCAACTACCAGAAGGCGCGGGAGATCCCGTCGTTCACCCCGCCGCAGGGCGTCCAGCCGGGCGAGTACCGCATGCAGCAGATCGACGTCGAGCGGTCCCAGGAGTTCCGCAAGTGCATCGAGTGCTTCATGTGCAACAACGTGTGCCACGTGATCCGCGACCACGAGGAGAACAAGCCGGCGTTCGCCGGCCCGCGCTTCCTCATGCGCATCGCCGAGCTCGACATGCACCCGTACGACGTGGCCGACCGCAAGCAGTCGGCGCAGGAGGAGCACGGTCTCGGCTACTGCAACATCACCAAGTGCTGCACCGAGGTCTGCCCCGAGCACATCAAGATCACTGACAACGCGCTGATCCCGATGAAGGAGCGCGTCGTCGACCGCAAGTACGACCCGCTGGTCTGGCTCGGCAACAAGATCTTCAAGCGTTCGAGCTCGTCCGGCTCCACCGCCGGCAAGACCGGCTGACCGGCTGACCGCAGGCCACCCCCCAGCCCGAGACCCCGAGGTCTCGGGCTGGTCTTTTCACTCCCCGCCGCCTGACGCCGGACGGGCGGCACGGCTCTGCGGTACTTTCCTGCCATGCATCGAGTGGTGGCGCTCGTCCGTCCACCGCAATCGACCTTCGAACTCGCCTGCGCGGCCCAGGTGCCCTCGGCCACCAACCTCCGCAGGCGGTTCCTCAACGCCCTGGGGACGACGCCGGGCGCCTACCGCCGGGCGTTCCGGGCCAGACCACGATGACGGCCGTCGTTCGGCCACGCCGGCCCGGGTCGATGACACGCTGTCGCTCGCGGACAGCCGATCTCGGCGCCGGTCAGGAGGGCTTCTTGCGGAACAGGCGGCCGAGGACGCCGCCGCGCGGCTCGCCGGCCGAGGGGCCGCCGGGCAGCGGGGCCTGCAAGGTCGTGCCCTGCCCACCGGACGGCGTCCCGGCCCCGGGCGTCCATGGCCCTGGAGCGGGCTGATCCGCGTTCTGCGCGCCCGCGGCGGGTATGGTCATGGTCGCGTCCGCGTCGGGGCCCAGAGGCTCCACCGCGCCCTCACGGGGCCATGCTTCGACGGGCCCGGCCATGCCGGCCGGCAACGCGATCTGCCCGGCCTCGCCCGGCCGCTGCTCGTACCCCGCGACCCCCTGCTCGTACACCACACCGTACGCGTCGGGCGCGGCGTAGCCCTGGGCGTCGAACGGGTGACCGTACCCCTGCGGGTCCTGTCCCGGCACGTAGCCGGGCGTACCGGGCGCACCCGGGTATCCCTGCACCGGCACGAAGCTGATGATCGGCGCGTACGCCGTCCCGCCGTGGTAGATCGGGTACCCCGGGAGCGGCACGCCGCCGGGGAGCACGTCGCCGCGGTGCCTGCCCGGCGTACGCGGACCCGCCTTGCGGACCGCCGCCGCGTGCGCCAGCCGCCGCACCCGGCCCTCGAAGATCAGCACGCCGAGCATGACCAGGACGGCCAGCAGCACACCGGGGATGGCGAGCTTCCTGCTCAGCGTGAGCTGGTCGTACTCGGGCGAGGCGTTGCGGATCTCGATCGGCACCGAGTCGGGCGTCGGGTCGTCGAACGACGGAGCCGCCTCCAGCGTCTCGGAAGGGCTCGGCGTCGGCGTCGGCGAGGCCAGGGCGAGCGACACCATCGGATCGGGCGCGGGCGTCTCCGCCGGAACGGAGGGGACGAGCGGCGTACTGGACGGGAGCACCGGCGGGCTGGTCGGCAGGCTCTCGGTGGTGGGGGGCGGCGCGAGCGGCGCCGTCTTCGTCGCGGTCGCCGTGGGCCTGGCGGTCTTCGTCGCCGTCCTGGTCGGCTTCGGCTTCGGAGTGACCGTCCTGGTGCGGGTGACCGTCGGATCGGGGCTCTGGGTGATCGTCACCGTCACGGTGGGATCGGGCTCCTGGGGCTCCGGCTCTGCCCCGATGTCGTCGGTGATGGTCGGGTCGGTCGGCTCCACCTGCGTGGGTTCGGCCATCACGACCTGGGCCGCGTTCGCCCGGGGCGCCGTCATCGGGGCCGTGGCGAGCAGCACGACGCCGGTCAGGCCCAGCGCGCCCGCCACCGCGGACGCCGCCGTCACACGCACGCGTCCGCTCACCGCTGCTGCCCTCCGCTGGCCACCTTGCCGATCACTAAGGAAATACTAGTCCGGCCAAAGTAACAGTAAAGGACGTTTAACCACAGAGCTCTTTGGACTCCGCGGTTTTCCGCGTCACGAACCGGCGCCGCAGCCTCAGTTGCAGCCACAACGCCGCCAATAGAAGCACCACCGCCGCTCCGGCGGCGGGCAGGCCGCGGATCATCTCAAGCCCGTCGCCCTCGGGATCGGCCATCAGGCTCTGCCTGGCCGGACGGGCGTCCCTGGGCAACGGAGCGCCCATCGAGGACCCCTGCGGAACCGCTCCGGCCCCGGACCCCTGAGGAACGCCCCCGGGCACACCCCCCGGCGCGACGACACCCGGCTCACCCCCTGGAGCAACGCCCCCGGCCGCGCTCCCCGGAGGAACGGCCTTGGGCACACCCCCCGGCGCGACACCCGGCGCGCCCCCTGGCGGAACGGCCCCGGGCGCGATCCCCGGAGGGACCGCCCCGGATCCGGCCCCCGGAGGTACGGCCCCGGCCGCGAGACCTGGAGGGACGGCTCCCGGCGCGGACATGCCCTGCCCTGGCCCAGGCCGCGCGGATCCGGGCCGGACGCCCGCGGCCTGCGGCACACCCCCCGCCTGGCCCTGACCGGCGATCCCCTTCCCGGGACCGCCCTGCCCACCGACACCCCGCCCGGCAACGCCCTGCCCGGGAACGATCGGCCCCGGAACGATGTGCCCGGGAAGGGCGTGCGCCGGACCCCCTCGTCCGGGCACCGCTTGCCGGGGAACGGCCTGCCCCGCTCTTTGGCCCTGTGCCCCGGCCTGGCCGGCCGCCCCTGCCTGCCCCGGCAGGACGCCATGGGCCTGAATGGCCGGCATGGGACGCGCCTTCCCGGCGGACTTGTGGCCGGCTGCGCCCGGAGCGACGGCCGGCCCCCTCGTCGGCGCGGGACTCGGTGCCGGTGCGGGCGGCACCGGCGCGGGCGGCGTCGGCGGCACCGCCAAGGGCAGCCGCACACTCGTGTACGGCAACGGCGGTGCCACCAGAGGAGCCCGGACCGGCTCCAGGAGGGGCATGGGGCGGGGAAGGCGGACCGCATGAGGACCTGGCCCCCGCTTCGGGCGCGCCACGACACCCGGCACAGGATGCGGGACGGGCTGCCCCGCGCCCGCCTCAGCCTGCCCCGAGTGCGGGGTGAGCGGCGCGGGGGCTGGGATGGAGGCCGGCGACGCCTCGGGCTTCGCCGCCCGGTGCCGTTTGCGCCCCTCCACGCGGGACGGGCGTACGACATCCCGATCGCCGGCATGCGGGAGCGCCGACCCTTCAGCGGGCTGCCCTCCGGCCGTCTCACGCCCCGATTCCGGTACGGCCGTCTCCGCCGGGAGTCCACGCAGGACATCCGGCACGGCCGTCTCGCCCGAGACGCCACGCAGGCTCTTCGGCACGACGCCGTGCTCGGACGGCTCGCGCGGGCTCTTGGGCGCGGACCTCCCTTCCTGCCGTGCGCCGAGCACCTTGTCACGCTTGGCCGCGTCACGCTTGTCTGCGTCACGCTTGTCTGCGTCACGTCGGCCCGTGTCACCTTTGTCCGCCGCGGCGTGCGCACCGGGAACATCGCCGGTGACGACGCCGGTGACGACGCCGGTGTCATCCGTCGTGTCGGTGTCGGTGGTGTCGGTGATGTCGTTGGTGTCGGTGTCGTCCGTGGTGGTGACGGCGCCGGTGGCGTCGGTGTCGTCACCGTCACCGTCACCGTCGCCGCCGCTCGGGGAGCCCTTGCCCGGCGTCCCAGCGCTCCGCGCCGCGAGCTCCGCCGCCCTCGCGGGCTCGGCGTGATCGGCGCGCGGCGCCGTGCCGCCGGAATCCACGCCGGAACCATCCCCGGGCTTCGTCCCGGGGTCCGCGTCGGGGCTTGTTCCGGAGGTCGGGCCCGGCCGCGCCTCAGGCGACCCTTCGGCGTTCGCCGGAGCGCTGATGCCCGCGGGCGCCTCCTCCGAACGCTTGCCGTCGGACGGCCCGCTCACGGCGCCGTCGGTGGCCTCGATGTCGCCGAATCCCTTGTCGTCGATGCGCAGTTTGGCGTCGGCCATGCGGCGGATCCACTGGACGCCGGCGGGGTCGCGCAGGTGGGCGATGGCCGTGACGCCGATCTCGTCCGCCTCGCGCGGCACCCGTACCGCGACATCGACGTCCTTGGTGCCGGAGATCTCCTTGAAGTCGCAGACCCGCAGGCGGGCGCCGGGTTGCGCTTCCGTGCGGGCGAGGTCCTCGCAGCCGACCGAGGACAGCGCACCGGCGGGGGTGGCGGCCACCGCCACCCTCGCGTGCCCGGCCTGGCCGTCGAGGCGCACCCGGAAGTGCAGCACGTCACCGGCGCGGATGGGCCCGGCCTGCCCGGCGGGACGGCCGGCGAGCATCAGGCGCACGGTGAGCCTGGCGCCTTCCACGGAATCGGACGGATCGGTCGACCCGCGCTCGGCGGCGCGCGCGACGAGGGGCGGCGCTCCGCCTCCCAGCACCAGCGCTCCAGCTCCGACGATGGACATCACCCGGGCACGTTGCCACCAACCGGCCACTGCTGAACCCCGCTCCCCCGATACGATGCGCGACAAACTTGTCACTCTGCGTAACTGTTATCTCACGCGGCGCCGGTGTTCAACCCTCGGGGATCAGATCTTGAACGACCCGGACGATCGGCAGGTCGGCAGGCAGCCAGGCGATGTCGTAGAGCTCGTCAGGAGCCAGCCAGCGGAGCGCCAAGTGCTCAAGGGGGTGGGGCTCTCCGCAGACGAGCCGGGCCAGCCAGACGCGCATGATGTAACCGGGGCTGAGCGGCCAGTCGCCACCGATGCGGTCGCCGACGGCGATGCCGACGCCGAGCTCCTCCTGGCACTCGCGGATCAGCGCCTCGTGGTCGCTCTCGCCCGGGTCGACCTTGCCGCCGGGGAACTCCCATCCGCCGGCCATCGCAGGCGGCCCGGCGCGCTGGGCGGCCAGCAGTCTGCCCCCTTCGACGATGGCCGCCGCCACAACAATCTTCTCCATGCGGGTAAAGACTAAGTAGTCGGGCCCGATTCCGCGCTCGAAGGCCGCCGACCCGCCCAAGGTCAAGGGTCACCCCGACCGACCCCCCGTATGCCCCGTCGACCACGCGGACGGCTCGACGTGGGGCGGGCCCGGCTAAGTGAGGCCGAGGCGTTTGAGCTGGCTCTGGACGCCGGCGTTCTGCAGGGGGCGGGTGTAGCCGACGATGTTGGGGCGTTCGCGGTAGGTGGTGACCTTGATCGGGCCGCAGAGCGTGCACCGCGCCTCGATCATCTTGCCGGGAGAGACCACCATGCCGACGTGCCCGGGACTGTTGGCGGAGGTTCCGGGCCCCGCGTTGAAGAAGACCAGGTCACCGGCCTGCTCGGCCCCCTTGTCGATCTTCACACCGAACGGCCACTGCCCGAAGGTGGTGCGCGGGATGGACAGACCGGCGGCGCGGTAGGCCATGTAGATGATCCCCGAGCAGTCGTAGCCGTCGGGCCCGGTGCCGCCCCAGCGGTACGGCTTGCCGCGCTGGGCGAGGGCGTAGGTGAGGATCTTCTTCACGACGTCGTCCGGCGCCGCCTCCACGATCGGGGTGTCGCAGGCGGGGTCCGCCTCGGGGGGCAGGTCGAGCGTGCCGTCCGTCGCGTACCGCCGGGCGATCTCCAGCACCTGCTCGACGTACCACATGGCGTGGTTGTAGACGAAGAGCGCGCGCTTGAGGTCCCCCGGGGCGCCGTTGCGCTTGAGCATCTTGGCGGCGCCGAGGATGGCGTCGGCCGGGTTGTAGACGTCCCCCCAGCCGTCGCCGTCGCCGTCGGACGCGTATCCGTTGAACTTGGACGGAATCTTGATCTTGGCCTTGCCGCCCCAGGTGCTGATCAGGAACTGCATGGGGCCCGCGGCGCCCGCGTAGTTCGTCCCGCTCTTGACGCCCGCGAGGTTGGACCGGCCGTGGTCGGTCTCGCGTTTGCCGACGGCCGCGAGCACCGTCCACTGGACGCCGATCTTCTTGCCGTGTTTCTTGTAGAGCTGCAGGTAGTCCGAGGGGATGTCGGACCGCGCGGTGTTCGAGACGCTGGTCACGTTGATGCCGTCGCCGTCCTCGCAGTCGACGGTCATGCCGCTGCCGCCGCCGAGGAAGGACGGGAAGGTGCTCATGAGCATGGGCGCCATGACGAGCGTGATGAGAACGACTCCGGCCAGCCCGAGGAGAAGCGCGATGCGCACCCGCGAGGTCACTGCGTGACCCCCTCACCGGTCTCCCCGCCGGGGTCCCCGTCCTGTCCGGCGTCCGCGGGCTGCAGGTCGAACACGCGCCACTCGGCGCCCACCTGGGTGAGCGTGATCGCGTAGTCGGCGCTGCGGTCCTGCGGCCCGCTCTTGGCGGTGATGTGCTGGGTGGCGGTCACCACGAACACGATCGACTCGGCGGCGATGTCCCTGATCGACTTGAGCCGTCCCGCGCCCTGGGAGACGACCTGGTCGGCGCGGTTCTGCTCCACCGTGGCCGGCGTGGTGACGTCACGGGCGAGGATCGCGCCGAGCTCGGCCGTGGTGAAGCCCTTCAGGCGCTCGGCGTAGGACGCCGGGTCCTCGTCGTACCGGTAGGTCGCGTAGGAGGACGCGAAGCGCTGCGCGGTGTCGGCGGCCTGGGCGATCTGCTCGCGTGACAGCGGCAGGTAGCCGTAGATGTCGAACGTGCCCGGCGTGATGGCGGGCGCGGGCGACGGCCCGGCGTCGGGGGGCGCCGCGGAGGACGTGGCGGTCGCCACGCCCTGCGGCGGCGGCGGGGCGTCGCCTCCGGAGGCCGGGCGCATCGACAGGTAGATGCCCACGGCCGCCAGTGCGACGACGACCCCGGCGAAGACGAGACCTCGCCGGTCGTTCACCTGCGCCATCGTCAGCCCTCGTCGCGGTCGGCGGGCCGCAGCCAGAAGGGCGCGGACTCGTCCTCACGTCGCGCGTCGGAGCGGGGTGGCAGCCACAGCGGCGGGGCCTCCGAGCGCCCGCCGTCCGACCGCGCGCCTCCCGCCGAGCGTCCTGACGACCCACCGGACGAACGGCCGGAGGAGCCGCCGCCGAACAACCCGCCCGACGACCCTCCCGAGGAGCGCGACGACCCGCCGGACGAACGCGAGGACCCGCCGGACGACCTGCCGGAGGAGCCGCCGCCGAACAGGCCGCCGGAGGAACGGCCGGACGAGCCGCCGCCGCCGAACAGCCCGCCCGAACCGCCGGACGAACCACCCGAACCGCCGGAGGAGCCGCCGCCGGACAGGCCGCGGGGGCCGCCGGCCGTGGAACGCGCCGCGCGCGGCCCCTCGGACCGGCGGGAGGACCCGCCACCGGAGGACCCGCCCGACGAGCCGCCGGACCCGCCCGCCGCCGAGGACCGGGACGCCCAGCCGCCGCCCGACCGGCCGCCGAACCAGCCGCCCACCGAACCGCCGCCGGAACCCGCCGAGGCGGCCGAGGCCGCCGAAGCGGCCGATCCGCCGCCGGAGCCCGTGCCGGTGCGCGTCGGCGGCCGGGGGCTCGCCCCGTTGCCGCCCGCGCGTCCGGAGCCGCCCACGCGTCCCGACAGGTTGAGCGGCGGCGCCGCCCCGGGACGGGGGATGGCGGTGCCGCGCCCGGCCGCCTTGCGCCGTGCGCCGGCCTGCCCCTCGGCGTCCAGCGGCACGGGCTGGGCGCCGACCGGGACGCGGGCGCCCTGCTGCTGCCCGGCGCCGGCGCCCGCCGCCGCGCCGGGGTCCTCGCCTCTGACCCTGCCCTGGGCGACCCCGGAGGCGGCCGCCGCGGCGACTCCCCCTCCGGCCATGGCCGCCGCGTTGATGGCGGGCTCGGCCTTGCGCAGGCCCCAGCGGCCCATGCGGGCCGCGGCCACCGGCGGCAGGGCGTTCGCGGCCCGCGACAGGGTCGGCGCGGACGCCGCCTCGCCGAGCATCCGGGTGGTGAGCGTGTGCCCGTCCATGGACGCGAACAGGTGCTGGAAGGGACGACGGTAGAAGAAGACGGCGATCGTGAGCAGCGCGATGAACATGATCTGCATGCCCCACGGCAGGTTCGTGGAGATGATCAGCGCGTAGCCGTACACGAGCACGCCGAGGACCAGGGCCAGCACCGCCTGGCGCAGCAACGTGCCGATCAGCATCTCGACCCAGCGCATCGCGATGATGCGCCCGGAGCCGGGATGCACGCCGATCAGCAGGAACACCGGGCCGAGGATGAGCAGCAGCAGGAAGCCGATCTTCAGCGCGATGAGCGACACCGCCACCAGGAAGATCAGCACGCCCGCCACCATGGCGGCCATGAGCGCGCCGATGGCGATACTCAGCCGCGTCGTCCAGTCTTTGCCCTGGAAGAGGAAGAACATCGAGGTGCTCTCAAGCGGCTTGGCGATCTCTTCCTCGTACCTCTTCTGGTGGGAGCCGGACCCCTGCTTCTGCCCTGAGCTCTGCTCCTGCATGTCCGTCGCCTGGACGTCCAGGAGCTTCGGCCCCATGACGGCCACCACCGGGGCCTTGGCGTCGGCGGTGCCGAACTCGCCCATCAGCCACGGCTTGCAGACGAGCGTGGACCACAGCGCGTCGGCGTTCTGGGCGACGCCGGGGGTGCCGTTCTGGCCGTAGCCGCCGGGCCCGGCCTTGGCTCCGGTCTGGCCCTTGGCGGGCAGGCAGGACGCGCCTCCCGCGCCGGGCAGCCCGCTGAAGGCCGAGTTGACGACCTCGGCGGTCTTGTCGGTCACGGTCTTGCCCAGGCCGGTGAAGTCGCCGGGGCGGCTGAAGAACCACACGGCGACGGTGACGGCGAGGATCATCCAGATGACACCCTCGGCCGTGGTGCTGGCGCGTTTGCGGATCAGCCCGTACCAGGCGAGCCATACCGCCCCCAGCAGGACGATCACCCGCAGGTACGGCCAGTACATGGCGTCGGCCAGGTTGGTGACGATGTCGTCCACCACGTCCTTGATGGACTGGAGCGGCCCTTCGGTGGCCGCCGCCTGGTAGGTGGTGATCGTCATGCGGTCGATGTCCTTGGCCCAGGAGAACACCGAGTTGGCCCAGGCGTTGCCGAGCACCGCCGCGACGTCGTTGCAGCCCAGGCCGTAGGTGTGCCAGAACTGGCCGGCCATGCCGTACCGGTCGTAGTTGGTGAGCGGCTCGGGGACGGCCGCCTTGCCCACCGTCGCCGCCGTCCCGCCCTGCGCCCCCGGCGAGGCGCCGGTGAGGGCGCTCTGCCCGGCGGGGGACGTCCCGGCCGCGCCCGCCGCGCCGGAGCCCGCCGCGCCGCCGGCGGCGGAGTCGGGCGGAGGCGGCTTGACCAGGCCGTCCATGCCGCCGCCGACGATCTCGGGGGACAGGTCGGGAGACAGGTCGCACGGGCCCGCCGCACCGGCCACGGTCGGCGAGAACGCGATGGGCAGCACGACGACGCCGACGAGCACGGCCAGGATCAGCACGGCCCTGCGCCGCAGCCGCCTGCCACGCGTGTCCTCCCGCGCCGCTCCCCCGCGCCGCCCGGACGCCCTCGCCGCGTCCGCACGCCACAGGGACGCCTTCGCCGCGCCCGCACCCCACGCGGACGCCTTCACCGCGTTCGCCCACCACGCGGACGCTCTCGCCGCGCCCATACGCCACGCGGACGTCCGCTCCTTGCCCGCACGCCGCGCGGGCGTCCCGCCGCCGCTGCCAAGGTGACTCATGACCGCACCTCCTGCGCCGCTCCCGGCCTGCTTCCTCGCCCACGAGGATCATGCATGCCCTCGCCGGGTTTGTCGTGGGTCGGATTGGTGTCCAGCCAGCGCAGCAGGTCTTCGGAGATGAGGTCCACCCCGATGCGGCCCGCGCGGCCGTCCAGATCGCGGAAGATGCACTCGCCGTTGCCGAGCGCCCGCAACGCGGCCTTGTGCTCCTCGGAGGGCTCCACGCCCAGCAGCGCCATGACGTGCTCCACCTCGACGCGCTCGGTCGAGCGGAAGGCGAACACCGAGGAGAGACAGTTGGTGACCTGCTCGTTCAGCAGGTCGCCCGCGTTCTGCGAGACCAGCACCAGCGCGGTGTTCC
This sequence comes from Sphaerisporangium sp. NPDC049457, assembly GCF_055586705.1. Classification (NCBI taxonomy): domain Bacteria; kingdom Bacillati; phylum Actinomycetota; class Actinomycetes; order Streptosporangiales; family Streptosporangiaceae; genus Sphaerisporangium; species Sphaerisporangium sp. NPDC049457. Next base: position 37,794 of record NZ_JBVJHR010000016.1, read on the forward strand.
TGGAACGGCCCATGCGCGAGACCTCGGGCACGAGCTTGGCGCCCTCGGGCGTCGAGGTGATCGCCCACGCCTCGTCCAGGAAGATCGCCTTGGGCGCGCGGCGGTCGAGGCCGTTCATCAGGCGCCGGGCGAACTGCGACACCAGGTAGAGCAGGGCCACCGACAGGCGCTGCTCGTAGGAGTAGTCGTCCCGGGCCGTGGTGACGTCGGGAAGGGTCAGCCCGCCGAGGGTGAACACCGTGGTCCACCCCTCGGTGTCGATCTGGTCGCCGCCCGAGGGGTCGAAGCACAGCCGGGCCAGGTGCATCTCGGCCATGGACCGCAGCACCGCGCCGAGGTTCCTCGACGCGGCGTCCTCGGCCTGCTCCAAGTGGTCGACCACCTTGCCCAGCGACGGGCTCGGCGCGTTGGACACCGTGGAGACGGCCTGGATCATCGCCGACTCGCGCTCCTCCGACATGCGCGGCAGCAGCAGCCGCAGCGTCTCGGTGGCCATGGTCTTCTTGGCCGCGATGTCGTCGCCGAAGGAGAACGGGTCGAGCAGGCCCGGCGCCGCCGAGCCCAGCGGGATGATGCGCGCCTTGCGCCCGCGCCTCTGCAGCAGCTGCACCAGCGACTCGGCGTCGCCCTTGGGGTCGATGACCGCGACGGTGACCCCGCGCAGCGCCATCTGGTAGATCAGCAGCAGCGCCAGGGTCGTCTTGCCGCCGCCCGGCTCGCCGGTGATGGCGATGGCCGTCGGCCGGTTGCGCGTCGCCGCCACCAGCGGGTCGAAGTGCACGATCGACCGCGCCCGCCCGAGCGTCTCACCGATGTACGGCCCGGCCCATCCGGCGCCGGTCTCGTCGATGCGGTCGCCGAGGTCGACGGTGGCCGTGGCCATGCCGCCCGCGATCGTGCGCAGCGGCTGCCGCTGGGCGTAGGCGTTGACCCGCACCCGCTCGCCCGGCAGCGCCTCGCAGAACAGGGAGAACTGGTCGCCCGTGGAGTTGACGATGTCGATGCCCATGTCGCGGTAGTGCTCCACGACCGCCTCGACCCGCTGCAGGCAGATCTCCTGGGTGGGCGCGGCCACGATCAGCCGGTGCCACCCGTACACGAACGGCAGGCGCTCCTTGGTGATGCCGTGCTCCAGCATGCGGGCCGCGTCGATCTGCTCCGCCAGGGCGATCGGCGCCTCCGCGCCCGCCTCGCGGATGTGGATGTCCATGTCGCGGGCGTGCGCCAGCTTGCGCGCCACGTCCTTGCTGGCCTTGGTGGGCGGGATCAGCCGCATCCGTGAGCTGACCTCGACCGGGAACGGTAACTGGTCCATGAAGTGCATCCACGGCTCGCCGTCCGGGAACGGCATCAGGTCGGGGAACCTGGCGAACGACAGGTGGGCCACGTAGGAGTCGCCCTCGGGCTGTTCGACGCGCAGGAACGACCGGCCGTTGTGGATCTGTCCCTCGACCAGCGACTCCACCTCGCCCTTGCCCCACCGCCTGGACGGGGTGGCCGACGACGGCGGGTCGCCGAGCGAACCGGAGGCGGCGTGCCGGAACAGCCAGGCGATCTCGCCGGAGCCGGCGTGACGCGCGTACAGGGCGCTGGAGCCGAGGGCGCGGCCCAGGCGCTCGGCCTGGCCGGTCCACTTCTCGATCTCGGCGTCGGGGACGTGGTCGTCCTCCAGGCCCAGGTTCTTCTCACCGCGCTGGTAGAACCCGAGGAGCTGGGCGAGGACGCCCGTGCCGAGCTGCGCGCCACGCGGGCCGAGCCGGACGCCGAGGTAGACCTCCTTGGACCAGAAGTCCTTGGCCCAGACGTGGCGGTACATCTCCTCCAGGTAGTCGCGCCAGCCGTCGCCCTCGTCGGAGGTGGCGTTCAGCGCCATCGCCCACTCGGCGGCGGGGTAGGCGCGGTGGGCCACCCGCAGATGCACCTCGGCGTCGGTCATGCGGATGGCGGCCAGGGCGATGGTGATGTTGGTGGCGAGCGCCTCCCGCTCTTCGGCGGTCACGAACTCGTAGCTGACCGTCGGAAGCCGGAAATACGCCCATGCCGACGTGTCGGTGAGCAGGATCCGATCGTCGAAGTAGCGTACGGCCAGCCTGCTCCTCGACCGCGACGATCTCCCCATCAGGCGGACCGCTCCCCGCACCGCGCTGGCTTGCTGGTCACTGCGCCACTTCCTCCCCGCACCGCGCCGGCTTGGCTGGTCACTGGGCCACTTCCTCCTCGCTCGGGCGGTTCGCCACCGCCAGGCCGCTTGCCACAACTCCCGCGAGGGCGACGTACGCCCTGCGTCCTCCGGCCCGCAGGTGCGCGAGCTGGACCGGCCCGGCGTTCCCGGGGGCCAGCTCGTCCTCCCACGGGACGCGGACGATGGCGCGGCAGCGGCCGCGGGCCACCGCCTCCGCCTGCTCCACCCCGGCCATGCTGCGCCGGCTGACGCCGTTGATCACCATGACCGCCCGTCGCCGCAGCTCGGTGGAGCCGTGCCCGTCGAGCCAGTCGAAGGTCATCGCGACCGCGTCCGGCGCGTCCTCGCTGGCCGGGGCCACCAGGACGAGCTGGTCGGCGTACGCCAGCATGCGCGCGGCCATCGAGGCGGCGGGATCGACGAGGATCAGCCTGTAGTGCCGGTCGAGGACCCGCATGGCGTGCGCGAGGCGCTCGTCGGAGAACAGGCCCCGGTCGGCGAGCCGCCGGGCCGCCGCCGCGTCGGAGTCGGAGCCGACGACCTCCAGGCCCGACTCGCAGCGCGTCGTGTACGCCCGCATGCTCAGGTAGCCGCTCACTCCGTCGAGCCCGGCCAGCAGCGAGGTGAGCGTCTCGGGCGAGTCGGTCGCGATGCGGCCGGTCAGCGTGTGGTCGCCGGTGTTGGCGTCCACGGCGAGCACGCGGTCTTCGCGGTAGCGGGCCAGGGTGTGACCCAGCATCAGCGTGGTCGTGGTCTGGCCCGCGCCTCCGGTGCAGCCGAGGACGACGATGCGGCGGCTTCCGGCCAGGGTGGTGCGCGCCCTCGCCTCGTCCATCTCGATGCCGTCGTTGCGGTTGGGACCGCCGCCGCCGACGACCACCTGTGCGAGCCGCCGCCAGCCTCCGGACTGGTCGCGTCCCACGACCGACTCGACGCGGCGTACGCGCGGCTCCTCGCCCGGACGCGGCACCGGTACGGGCACCGACGGCGCGGCCGGGTCGGCGGCGGCGCTCGGGCCCGCGGGCACCGCGCGGATGGACAACGGCGGCGCCGCCTGCTCGCGAGCCGCCGGGGTCACCGAGGTCTCGGAGGGCCGGGTGCGGGAGATCGGCCAGACGGTGCGCGCCTCGGGCAGCCGGCTCTGCGGGGTCGCCGCGCGGGGCGGCTGCCCCTTGCGGTGCTGCTCGCGGACGTCGCTCTGTGCCGCCTCGGCGCGCACACCGGTCACCGTCTCCAGCGCACCGGGCCCGACACGAGGCTCGGACGCCGGACGCCCGGCCTCGGACACCGGACGCTCGGCCTCGTGGACAGGACGCTCCTTCTCGGACACCGGACGCCCGGCCTCGGGGACAGGACGCTCCTTCTCGGACACCGGATGCTCGATCTCCGGGACAGGACGCTCGACCTCGGGGACACGGCGCTCGACCTCGGCCGCCACGGGCGCGATCTCCGCCTTCCGGCCCTCGGGCACCGCAGCGCCCGTCTTGTGTGCCGCGGCGCCCGCCGGGCCGGTCTCGTCCGCCGCGCCGCGGCTCTCGGCGGAGGCCGCGAGCCTGCGCAGGCGGCGCAGCGCTTCGGTGCCGATCGGCGGCGGGGTCGCGGAGAGCCCGGTGCGGGAACGGTCGGACGCCGGCGGCTCCGCCACGGGCTCACGGGACAGCCCGCGCTGCCCGGCGGCCCGCTCGGACGACGGACCCTGCGGCTCGGCGACCCGGTCGCGGGACAGGCCGCGCTGCTCAGCAGGCCGCTCGGGCGACAGGCCGCGCTGCTCGGTGACCCGCTCGGGCGACGATGGGGCCTCCTCGACCGCGAGGCGGTCGTGGGACGGCTCGCGCGGGACGACGAGCCGATCAGGAGAGGAGTCGCGTCGGATGACGACGCGGTCGGGGGTCGAGACGCGCTGTTGGACGGGGCCGCCCGCGGCGGTCACGGCGGCGCCGGACGCGGACGCGCCGGCCAGGCGGACCTGGGGCTCGGCGGCCGGCAGCGCGGTCACCGCCGCCGCGGCGGCGGCGACGGCCGGGCGCACCTCGCCCGGGACGGTCGCGCCGGGATGCGACGCCTGCTTGACCGACGGCATCTGCCGCGCGGGCGTCCACGACGGCAGCGCCCTCTTGCGAGGAGCGGTGTGCCTGGGCTTGGCGCGGGCGCCGCGCCTGGCCTTGGACGCGGCCTGGGCGTTGTCGGCCGTGACCAGGCGCGCGGCCTGCGGGGCCGACCGCCAGACCTTCGCCGTGAAGACGATCTCGTCGGGCTCGTCGGCCGGCGCCAGGCGGCACCAGGTCTTCGGCTCGCCGAAGTAGCGGAGCTGCGATTGGAGCAGTTCGTTCAGCCGCTTGCTCTCGATCACCGGCCGGGTGGACAGCCACGTCACGATGCCCGGGGGGACCAGGTAGACCACGTGCCAGGGCATCTCCATGGGCACCTGCAGCAGGCGCAGGAGAAGCGACCAGGGGATCAGCACGCCCAGGAACACACCGATCCAGACGATCGGAAGCGGCATCGGCAGCCGAAGGTCGTACAGCTTATAGAGCCGCTTCTCAATGCGCCAGATATTGGTATAGGTAGGCAGGTCCACCCGATCCTCCTCTCCCTGTCACGGCAACCTGGTCGCGCTCATCTGATGCCGAGCGCTCCCGCGATCGCCCTGGCCGTCACCTCGATGACGTTGGGCACGTAGAAGATCACCCCGATCGCGACCGCCAGAATGATGAACTGGACGAATCTGGTGATCTCTCGGGTGAAGAGGAAGAAAATGGCGACGACGGAGACCACGACGAGGAACAGCGGAGCGAAGAACTTCCGGAGGAAGTCCGCGAGCCCCGCGGTGTTCACGCCGCCGGTCGGTGGCGCCGTCGGCGTCATGACCTCCAGCGCGTTCTCCACGATCATTTTGACTATCAACTCTGTTCCTCCTGCTCATGGTCGCGCTCGCCGGTCGGCCGACCGGTCCGGGATCGTCGCGCTCCCTTGGCCGCTCCCTCGCCTCCCATAGCCGCGGCCTCATTCAACGGTCCGCGTCCCGCCGCGAATGTCCTTGACGTACCAGTTGCCGCCTTGCTTCTCCACGGTGAGCCGATAGGCCTGGTCCAGCCCGCCGGTCTCCTGGGCCTGGTCGCCCGAGGTGGCGGCCGGAGACGGCGTCGCGCTCGGCGCGAACGTCCACTTGACCACGGCGGTGATCTCGCGGGTGGCGCCGCCGGGAGGAGCGCTGACGCTCTTCAGCTCGGCCAGCGTGACCTTCCCATCGAAACCGGCGAGCGTCACGCCTTGGACGACATAGCGCTGCAACTGGGTCGGATCACCCGCCGCGTAAGCCTTGAAGAAGTTCTCCAGTTGCGGTCTCAGCTCGTTTTCCGCGGTGTCGTCATGGTCTGCCTGGGGAAGCTGCGGCAGGTTCGCCGGGCCGCCCGCGGGCATCAGCCCTGGCTGGCCTGAGACGACGAACTTGCCCTCGGAGTAGTAAACGGGGACGGACAGCTTCCAGCGCTGTGCGCCGGATTGGGCGAACACCGTCACAACCGCATTCTGCGGATCAGTGACCTCAATGCCGGAAAGCTGGAAATTGCCGGCAGACATCCGCCCAATGCCATCCCAGCCGAATTGGGTTTCCGCCCCGACTGGAAGAAATGGCTTCAATCGCTCAGCCCGGTCATCGGGCTTGGAAGCATCATAATTAAGATAAGCCAGTGCGAACTGACTGGCGAACGCGACGGCGTCGGCCTCCGGGAAGCCCGTGCCCGTGGGAGCGGCCGGCGCCCCGGTGGGCTGGTCACCCTGAACCATGCGCTCGATGGGCGCACGGACGCCGTTGACGACGATCACGACGATCAACGCCCACAGCACCGCCCTGCCCGTCCACACGAGCCAGCGCCCGCCCCCGCCGGACCACCCGCCGCGGCGTGGCACGCTGCGTCCACGAACCGGCACGGGGTCAAGATCCGGATCGTAGGGCGAGGGAGGGTACGTCGAATGCTCGGGTTCGCCAGCGGTCCGCGGACCGTGCTGGACGTTTGACCTGCGAGCCATCACGCCTCCGCTCGCGCCGATCCCCCCGGCTGGCGCGGTGTCGTCTTACTATCGATCCTGTTATCCATGGTGAAGTATTCACTTTAGCGGCCTCACCAATTGTTCCAGGAAAGCCACGCCCATGGTGCAGGCATCGCTGTAGCAGACCAAGTCGGTCTTCCTCCGGTTTCAGGAACGCCACTACCGAGTTCACGCAGGACAGAGTGCCCTTGTTCGTCCGCGAGCCTGGACTCACCTCCCCGGCGAGATTCGCATCAAGGACAAAGCTCGCACCTGACAAGAAACCACCGTGAATCGGGCATGCTGTGGAGGCATAACCGCTGCTCAGGCAGATGATGGGATCGCTTTCGCCGATCCATGGGGAGGTCGTGAAGTGCCCGCACGCACTGCCTCCCTTCCGCCATGCCACCCGTGCGGAGGAGCGCACGGCGGCACGTACACGGCCGGCGGCCCCGGCGGAGCACACGACCGACCCAAACACTGGAGAGTACGCGTGGCAGGCCGCCCTGTCCGATTACCTGACGGCCATGCCTTCCTATCCGCAGGTCACAGGGGCAGACCCCATCGGCGGCGTTTGCCGGCGGCGGCCCCGCCACCGCCGGGCCCACGCGGCGCGGAGCCCCGGCCAGGCCGTGGCGCGCGCCGGGTAAAACCTCGGACGCCGGACGGCCGAGACCTCGGGACATCGAACGCGCGAGGCCTCGAAACGTCGAACGTCTGAGACCTCCGACGTGGAACGAAGAAGGCCTCAGACGTGGGTCGGGCGAAGCCTCTGACGTAGGTCAGGCGAAGCCTCTGACGTGGTCAGGCGAGGCCTCTGATGTGGAGCGGGTGAAGCTCAGACGTTGAAGCGGAACTCCACCACATCGCCGTCGCGCATGATGTAGTCCTTGCCCTCGATGCGGGCCTTGCCTCCCGCGCGGGCCGCGGCCATCGAGCCGGCCTCGACCAGGTCGTCGAACGAGATGACCTCGGCCTTGATGAACCCGCGCTGGAAGTCGGTGTGGATGACCCCGGCCGCCTCGGGGGCCGTCGCGCCCTTGCGGATCGTCCAGGCCCTGGTCTCTTTGGGCCCGGCGGTGAGGTAGGTCTGCAGGCCGAGCGTCTCGAAGCCCACGCGCGCGAGCTGGGTCAGCCCGGACTCCTCCTGGCCCACCGACTGGAGCAGCTCCAGCGCCTCGTCGTCCGGCAGCTCGACGAGCTCGGACTCGATCTTGGCGTCGAGGAACACGGCCTCGGCGGGAGCGACGACCGCGGACAGGCGGGCGCGCAGGTCCTCGTCGGCGAGCTCGTCGGCGTCGAGGTTGAAGACGTACAGGAACGGCTTGGCCGTCAGCAGGTGCAGCTCACGCAGGTCGGAGAGGTCCATGCCGGAGGCGTACAGCGTCGTGCCGCCGTCGAGCACCTTGGACGCCGCCTCGGCCGCCTCCAGGACGACCTTGCGGTCCTTGTTGGTCCTGGCCTCCTTGCCGAGGCGCGGCAGGGCCTTCTCGATGGTCTGCAGATCGGCCAGGATCAGCTCGGTGTTGATCGTCTCGATGTCGCGGCTCGGGGAGATGTCACCGTCCACGTGGGTGACGTCGGGGTCGGTGAAGACCCTGATCACCTGGCAGATGGCGTCGGTCTCGCGGATGTTGGCCAGGAACTGGTTGCCCCGTCCCTGTCCGACCGACGCGCCCTTGACCAGGCCCGCGATGTCGACGAACTCGACCTTCGCCGGGATGATCTTCGCTGACCCGTAGATCTCGGCCAGCTTGGCGAGCCGGGAGTCCGGCACGCCGACGATGCCCACGTTGGGCTCGATGGTGGCGAACGGGTAGTTCGCCGCCAGGGCGTTGCCGCTCTTGGTCAGCGCGTTGAAAAGCGTGGACTTGCCGACGTTGGGCAGGCCGACGATGCCGATGCTCAGGCTCACGTTCGCCGAGTTTACGGTGCCCGGGCTCCAATCCTGACACGCGTGGGGGGCATGGGCCTGGAATCATGCGAGAGATGGACGTCATGGCACTCGCCTTCCAGCTGGCGGTCGGGCTGGCCGCCGGGCTGGTCATCGGCCTCGCCGTTGGCCGCTCCAGGGCGGCCGCCCGGGTTGCCGACGCCGAGGGCCGGGTCGCTCTGGCCGAGGCCCGCGCCCAGGCCGCCGACGAGAAGGTCGCCTATGTCGAAGAGCAGATGACCCAGCGCTTCCAGTCGTTGTCCAACCGGGCCCTGGACGTCAACAACCTGCGTTTCCTTGAGCTGGCCGAGAGCCGGTTCGCCGCCTCCCGGGCCGACGCCGCGGGCGACCTGGAGCAGCGCAGGCAGGCCGTCGAGAACCTGGTCGCCCCGCTGCGCGAGACCCTGGCCAAGGTGCAGGAACAACTGCGCGAGAGCGAGACCGGGCAACGGGTGGCGCAGGCCGAGCTCGGCAAGCAGATGGAGTTCGTGCGGCAGAGCTCGGAACAGCTCAAGGCGCAGACCAACGCCCTCGTGCGCGCCCTGCGCCGGCCGGAGGCGCGCGGACGCTGGGGAGAGCTGCAACTGCGCAGGGTCGCCGAGATCGCGGGCATGGCGCGGTTCTGCGACTTCGACGAGCAGGCGTCCGCCGTGACCGCCGACGGGGTCGTGCGCCCCGACATGGTGGTCCGCCTGGCGGGCGGCAAGAGCATCATCGTCGACTCCAAGGTGTCCCTGGCCGCCTACCTGGAGGCCGCCGAGGCCGCCGAGGCGGGCACCCAGGAGGTGCGGCTGGACGCCCACGCCCGCCATCTGCGCGACCACGTCGACAGGCTGGCCGCCAAGACGTACTGGCAGGCGTTCAGCCCTGCGCCCGAGTTCGTGGTGCTGTTCATCCCCGGAGAGGCGTTCCTGGCGCCCGCGCTGGAGCGCGACCCCGGCCTGCTCGAGTACGCCATGCGCAAGCGCGTCCACATCGCCACCCCGACGACGCTGATCACCATGCTGCGCACCGCCCAGTACGCCTGGCAGCAGCAGGCGCTGAGCGAGAACGCCCGCGCGGTCTTCGACCTCGGCAAGGAGCTGTACGAGCGGCTCGGCGCCATGGGACGCAACGTCGACGCGGTCGGCAAGGCGCTGAGCCGGGCCGTCGTGGCCTACAACAAGACGGTCGGCTCGCTGGAGAGCCGCGTGCTCGTCACGGCGCGCAGGCTGAACGACCTGGGCGTGGTGGACGCGGCCCTGCCCCAGCCCGACCTCGTCGAAGACCTCCCCAGGCGCCCCTCCATGCCGGAACTGGTAGGCGAGGAACCCCCTCCCGAAGACCCGGACCGGCCACATCACGACGCCCACCATGACGCCGACCCGGGAGAGCCTGACGTACCACACCAGGGCACCGGCGCTGAAGAGCCGAATCCGCCGCATCACGGCGCCGGCCCGGAGCGACCGGCCGTGGGGGGCGAGGGCGACCTCTTGTGGGGAGTCGAGGCAGAGACCCCGCCACCCGTGGGTGAAGAGACGGCAAGCCCGTTCCCGGGCCCTGGCCTGAACGGTAAGTTGACGCGAGACTTGTGATGAGGCCGGCCGGTCGGGCCGCGAGACCCGGGCGCGGGCCCGGAGGGGGCGACGGTGGTGGCACAGGAGCGAGCGCGATCGGGCGTCAGGCTGACCGCCCGCGGTGCCGTGGCGCTCATTTTCGTGGTGACGCTCGCCTCCCGGCCGACCGGGTCGATGTTGATCATCGGTCTGGTCTTCTGCGCCGTTTGCCTGGCCGCCGTCCTGCTCGTCCAACCGCGCGACCTGCTGGCGCTGGTGGTGACCCCGCCGCTGATCTTCTTCGCCGCCACCCTGGTGAGCGCGGTGTTCGGCACGTTCGGCGCCCCGTCGCTGCTCCAGGCGCTCGGCCTCGGCCTGTTCACCGGGATGTCGGCCGCCGCGCCCTGGCTGTTCGGAGGCTCGGCGCTCGTGCTGGCCGTCGCGTGGTTCCGGGGGCTGCCCGGCAACGTCAGCGCACTGCGCGCCGAGCTCCAGGCCGGCCGGTCCCCCGCCGCCACGGCAGGTGGCACGACGAGTGGCACGGCAGGAGGCACGGCGGGTGGCACGGCTCCCGGCACGGCAGGAGGCACGGCGGGTGGCACGGCTCCCGGCACGGCGGCTCCCCGGCGCGGGCGGCCGAACGCCCCGCAGGCCTACGCACCCGAACCCGAGGGCTACTTCGAGCCGCGTCTGTACGGCTCACCGAGAGAGCCGAAGGACTGACCCGTCCATGCGCGTCCGTGACCGGCGAGGCGACCACCGCCGGAGGGCCTCCCAGTGCCCGGTGAGGTGATCGCGGTCGACGGGCCGTCCGGCGCCGGCAAGACGACGCTGGGGCGCGCGCTCGCGGGCGAGCTGGGCGCGACCCTCGTCCACATGGACGACCTGTACCCCGGCTGGGACGGCCTGCTGGGCGGCGTCGACAGGCTGGTGGAATGGATCCTGCGCCCGCGCGCCCAGGGCCGCGCCGCCCGCTGGCGGCGGTACGACTGGACGTCGGGGGCCTATGCCGAGGAGCACGAGGTGCCGCCGTCGTCCCCCCTGGTGGTCGAGGGCACCGGAGCGGGCGCCGCGGCGGCCCGGCCGTACGTCTCGCGCCTGATCTGGGTGGAGGCTCCGGCACAGGTGCGCCGGGCGCGGGCGCTGGACCGGGACGGGGACGCCTACCGGCCGCACTGGGAGCGCTGGGCCGGCCAGGAACGGGCGTACTTCGCCGCCGACCGTGTGCGCGACCACGCCGATGTGATCGTCGACACGACACAGACGGCCGACCCGCTCGCCGCCGTCATCGGCGCCCGCTGACCGCCGCCCCGCCAGGCCCGGCGCCGACGCGGACGAAGAGTACGGTCGGCGACGGGCTCGGACGGACGGGAACCGGCCGGTCAGGACGCGATCAGCCGGTCGGCGACGGGGACGAGAACGGGGACGGGGACGGGGACGGGGACGGGGACGGGGACGGTCGTTGATGGAACGGCCGGTCGGGACAGGGAACGGCCGGTCAGCGGGCGGCGGGGGCGCGCAGGTCGCGGCGGAGCTCGTGGGGCAGGGCGAAGCGGACGCTCTCGGCGACCGACTCGACCTCCTCGACGTCGGCGAAGCCGCGCTCGGCGAGGTGGGCGAGCACTCCCTCGACCAGCTCTTCGGGCACTGACGCGCCGCTGGTGACACCGACCGTGGTGACGCCGTCGAGCCACTCGTCCCGGATGAAGGAGGCGTTGTCCACCAGGTAGGAGGCGTCGGCCCCGGCGTCCTTGGCGACCTCGACCAGGCGCTTGGAGTTGGAGGAGTTGGTCGAGCCGACGACGATGACGAGCTGCGACTCGGCGGCGATCTCTTTGACCGCGACCTGGCGGTTCTGCGTCGCGTAGCAGATGTCGTCGCTGGGCGGGTCGATGAGGTTCGGGAAGCGCTCGCGCAGCCGGGCGACGGTCTCGGTGGTCTCGTCCACCGAAAGCGTGGTCTGGGAGAGCCAGACGAGCCGCTCGGGGTCGCGCACCTGGACGCGATCGACCCCTTCGAGCCCGTCGACGAGCTGGATGTGCTCGGGCGCCTCGCCCGCGGTGCCCTCGACCTCCTCGTGGCCTTCGTGGCCGATGAGCAGGATGTCGTAGTCCTGGGCGGCGAAGCGCTTGGCCTCGTTGTGCACCTTGGTGACCAGCGGGCAGGTGGCGTCGATCGTCTTCAGCGACCGCCGGGCGGCCTCCTCGTGGACGGCGGGGGCCACGCCGTGGGCCGAGAAGACGACGATGGCGCCCTCGGGAACCTCGTCGGTCTCGTCCACGAAGATCGCGCCGCGCTCTTCGAGAGTCTTCACCACGTGGGTGTTGTGCACGATCTGCTTACGGACGTAGATGGGAGCGCCGTACCGCTCCAGAGCCTTCTCGACCGCCTCCACGGCGCGGTCGACCCCCGCGCAGTAACCGCGCGGCTTGGCCACCAGGACACGTCGGGTCGCAGAGGTCTCCGAAATCATGTGTTCATGCTATGTGGTCCCGGAATCCTGGGAGGCCAAGAGCTCGGGTTCCGGCGGCACGCACCCTTTATCTGCTTTCCTATGCTTGAGGGCGTGTGCGACGGCCCTGTCCGTCCGCCCCTTGACCTCAAGCGGCCCCGTCTGGTCAGACTGGCCGTCCAATATCAGACCCTCTAGGAGCCGGCATGTCATTGACCGACATCGTCCGCACCATAGCCAAGAACGTCCGGCAAACCGTCTCCGACCCCCGGGAACTGAAGGAGAAGGCCAAGGACCTGCCCCTCAACGTGCTGCAGACCGCGCTCACCGGGGTCGGGCAGGCCCTGATGCTCAGCGACCGCGTCCGCACGGGCATCAAGCGGCTCGTCAGCGACGACGACAAGGCCGCCGCCGAGGCGAAGGCGTCCGGCGGCGTGACCTCCCCGCAGGTCGTCGTGGAGGAGCGGGAGGACCGGGAGGAGAAGCCCGCCAGGCGCGAGCCGGTCATCTTCGCCCCGCGCCCGGCGCCGGCCGCTGAGACGGCCCCGGCCGCGGACGGCCCGAACGGTTCCACGTCCAAGACCGAGCCCGTCGCGGCCACCGCGGAGCCGGCCGCCGCCACGGCCGAACCCACCGCCGTCACCGCGGAAGCGGTCGCCGCCGAGGCGCCCGCCGCGCCCGCGAAGCGCGCCACCAGGGCGGCCAAGCCGCGCACGGCTCCGGCCGCGCCGAAGGCCAAGACCACCGGACCCGCCACGCCGAAGGCCAAGGCCGCCCCCGCAGCCGAACCCGCCGCCAAGCCCGCCGCCAAGGTCACGGACGGGGCCGCTGAGGAGGCCGCCGCGCCGAAGCCGAGTGCCCGCAAGGCCAAGGCCAAGCCCGCGGCCGGCAAGCTCGCCGACGCCGTGCAGCCCCCTGCCGCCGAAGCCGCCGGCACGGCCGCCCCGGCCGCGTCCCCCGCGGGCACGGCTTCCACGCTGGCCGAGCCGATGCCCGGTTACTCCGAGATGACCATGGCCTCGCTGCGCGCGCGGCTGCGCGGCAAGTCGGCCGACCAGATCCGTTCCCTGCTCGAGTACGAGAAGCAGACCTCCGCGCGGGACGACATCGTCCAGATGTACGCCAAGCGCCTCGCCAAGCTCGAAGCGGGGGAATAGCCGGGAACGGTTTGTAGGCTGCCCGCATGACGGCCAAGACCTCGCCCGAGCAGCCACTGCCCATCCGGTCGGTGCTGCAGATGGTGGCGCAGTGGATCGGCAAGCTCGGCACCGTATGGGCCGAGGGGCAGATCACCGACCTGTCCTCCCGGGGCGGCACGGTGTTTTTGACCCTGCGCGACCCTGTCGCGAACGTGTCGGCGCGCGTCACCTGCCCGCGCAACGTCTACGAGGCGACCGTCCCCCGCCCGGTGGACGGCGCGCGGGTCGTCGTGCTGGTCAAGCCCGACTTCTGGGTCAACAGGGGTTCCTTCGCGTTCACCGCCCTGGAGATCCGTCCGGTCGGCATCGGCGAACTGCTGGCCCGGCTCGAACGGCTGCGGCAGATCATCGTCGCCGAGGGGCTGGCCAACGCCGAGCGCAAGCGCCGCCTGCCCTTCCTGCCGGGCACGATCGGCCTGATCTGCGGGCGCGACTCGGCAGCCGAGCGCGACGTGCTGGAGAACGCCCGGCGTCGCTGGCCCGCCGTCCGGTTCAAGATCGAGACGGTCGCCGTCCAGGGGCCGTACGCCGTCGGCGAGGTCACCGAGGCCCTGCGCAAGTTCGACCTCGACGGCGAGATAGACGTGATCATTATCGCCCGGGGAGGCGGTTCCCTGGAGGACCTGCTGCCGTTCTCCGACGAGTCGCTGGTGCGCGCCGTCTCCGCCTGCCGTACGCCGGTGGTCAGCGCCATCGGCCACGAGCAGGACAACCCCCTGGTCGACCTGGTCGCCGACGTGCGCGCCTCGACGCCCACCGACGCCGCCAAGAAGGTCGTCCCCGACGTCGGCGAGCAACTGGCCCTGGTGCGCCAGCTCCGCGATCGGGGACGCCGCGTGGTGGGCGGCCGGCTGGAGCGCGAGATGTCCTGGCTGACGGCGCTGCGCTCTCGTCCCTCGCTGTCCGACCCGGTGCGTGAGATCGAGCGCCGTGCCGAGCAGGTGGACGGGCTCCGCGACCGGGCGCGCCGCTGCCTGACCTCCTCCCTCGACCGGGCCGAGGACTCCCTTGAGCACCTGCGGGCCCGCCTGGTCGCGCTGTCGCCCGCCGCGACGCTCGAACGGGGGTACGCCATCGTCCAGTTGCCCGAAGGCGACGTGGTGCGGCAGGCCGCGGGCCTCGCACCCGGCGACGAACTGAGCGTGCGGTTCAGCGACGGCCGCGTCGAGGTCACCGTGGCCAAGCCCGCCACCTGACCGACTCGGGGGCGCCGCTGCCCATAGGGTGGGATCCGTGGCTGAGGAGAAAGACGGGACGCCGTCGTACGAGCAGGCTCGCGAAGAGCTGACCGAGGTCGTGCGGCGCCTGGAGGCCGGGGGCCTGACCCTGGAACAGTCGATCGAGCTGTGGGAGCGCGGCGAGAAGCTGGCCGCCATCTGCGAAGAATGGCTGCAGGGAGCGCGCGTCCGGCTCGCCGCCGCCATGGCCCGCCGCGAAGAGCCCGTCGCCGACGCCGAGAACACCCCGTTCTAGCCCGCGTCCGTCCGTTCGGGGCGGAGGTTCACGGGCGGCGGGTCACGAGGGGGTCGGGGTGGTCCTGGGCTGGGCTTTGAGCGAGCCGGCGAGCTGGGTCAGCTCGTCCCAGTCGGCGAGACCCGTGACCACGACCGTCACGCCGGGCTCGATGAGCACCAGCGAGCGCTGCTTCTTGTCCGGGCGATAGCGTTCTTGCCAGTTTTGGCCGCCGATCTGCCGGCTTCCTGTGCTCTTGTCGGTGTTGGCCAGGCGGTTCGCGAACGCCTCGCCGGGCTCGTCGCTCTGGGCCAGCAGGGCGTGGGAGCGCTTGGCCGTCGCGAACCCCAGCCGCCAGGTGACGTGGCCCTTCTGGTCGACCTCTGAGCTGTTGGGCACCCAGCCGGCCGGCACCGGGTCGGGCACCCGCACCTCGTACGGGGCGACGCGGCGGAGGTTGGCCAGGGTGATCGTGTAGTCCACCCGCGGGATGTGCTCCTCGCGGCTCTGCGGCGCTATGAGCAGGAATATGCCCACGATCGCCAGGCAGAACAGCACGGCGAACGCGTACCCGTAGAACCCTTGGGTGAATCGGCGCACAGCCAGCGAGAATACCGGCCGGCGCCCCCGGCCCCGGACGCAGCCCGCGCCACGGTCGCCGGATCGGCCGGCCACGGGCGCGAGAACTTCCGGTCAGAGGCGCGAGAACCCCCGGCTGGAGACGTGAGATCTGCCGGTCAGAGGCGTGAGACCCGCCGGTCAGCACGTGAGACCCGGTTCGCTTCGGATGGGATCCGTCCCGCTAAGGACGGGGGATCCGCTCGATGATCGTCAGGACCTCCTGGGAGAAGTTCCGGGCCGCGGCGACGTCCTCGGACAGCACGACCTCGGAGACGGCGGCGGCCATGGCGCCGGTGACCACCACGACGAGGGCGCCCTTGTCGTGCTCGAAGAGCGCGGCGTTGCGCCGGGCCCATTGGCGCATGCGGTCGCGCATGATCACCTCGAAACCGGGCGGCCCGTCTCCGCGGAGGAACAGCGCGGCCAGCTCGCGTTCGTCGAAGCATCCTTCGAGGTAGGCGCGCGCGCCCGCGATGAACAGCCGCATCGGGTCGCCCTCGCCCTCGGCGCGGGCCGCCTGCACGGCCTGCTTGGTGCGCTGCATTTGACGGCTCTGAAACTCCTCGAAGAGGGTGAGATAGAGGTCGGCCTTGCCGGAGAAATGGTGATAAAGGCTGCCGACGCTGGCTCCCGCACGGGAGACGACATCGGTGACCCCGGCCTCGGCGAAGCCACGTGTGACGAAGATCTCGCGGGCGGCGTCCAGGAGCGCGCCGCGCGTGGCGGCGCCGCGTTCGGAAGTGCGCACAGTCACCGGTCGTTCCGTGTCGCTGCTCATGCAGGCGACAGTATCCCTCCGTCGGCCGCCGAAGTGGGACAACTACGATCGTTGGCGTCGGCTGTAGCACGACGCCTGGATTAGACGGCGGTGAACCTGGTAGGTCCCCTACAGGGCGTCCTGATCGCCGTCATCCGAATCAGAGGGGCTTGCACCATGTCGGAAGAGACGTCCGTACCGCCCGCGCTGGCCACCGAGGAGCGCGCGCCCGATCGCAACCTGGCCCTTGAGCTCGTCCGCGTGACCGAGGCGGCCGCGATGGCCGGCGCCCGCTGGGTGGGCAGAGGCGACAAGAACGGCGCGGACGGCGCGGCGGTCAACGCCATGCGCCAGTTGATCAACACCGTGTCCATGGACGGCACCGTGGTGATCGGCGAGGGCGAGAAGGACAACGCGCCGATGCTGTACAACGGCGAGCGGGTGGGCGACGGCGGCGGGCCCGAGTGCGACGTGGCCGTCGACCCGATCGACGGCACCCGGCTGACCGCGCTCGGCATGCCGAACGCCATCTCGGTGATCGCGGTGAGCCCGCGTGGGTCGATGTACGACCCCTCGGCGGTGTTCTACATGGACAAGCTGGTCACCGGCCCCGAGGCCGCGGACGCCGTCGACATCGACGTCCCGGTGGCCGCGAACATCGCCGCCGTCGCCCGCGCCAAGGGCTGCTCGCGGTCGGACGTCACGGTGGTGATCCTCGACCGGCCCCGCCACGAGAACCTCGCCAAGGAGGTGCGCGACACCGGCGCGCGCATCAAGTTCATCACCGACGGCGACGTCGCGGGCGCGATCATGGCGGCCCGCCGGGACACCGGCGTCGACCTGATGCTCGGCGTCGGCGGCACCCCCGAGGGGATCATCGCGGCGTGCGCGCTGAAGTGCCTGGGCGGCGTGATCCAGGGCAAACTGTGGCCGCGTGACGACGACGAGCGCCGCAGGGCCCTCGACGCCGGGCACGATCTCAACCGCGTGCTCACCACCGACGATCTGGTGACCTCCGACGACGTCTTCTTCGCCGCGTCCGGCATCACCGACGGCGAGCTGATGGGCGGCGTGCGCTACCGCGGCGGTGTCGCGCTCACCCACTCGCTGGTCATGCGCGGCAGGTCGGGCACGGTGCGCAAGGTCGAAAGCGAGCACCAGCTCTGGAAACTCCGGGCCTACAGCGCCATCAACTTCGACACCGCCACCTGACCGGCCCACCCGGTCACACCGGCCTGCCCGGCGTCACCGGCCCGGCAGGTCTCACCGGCCTGCCCGGCCTGCCCGTCCCGCTCGGTCTCACGCTTGACGGGCGGCCGACCGCGCCGCTCGGCCACCGTGCGGCGTGGTCATGCCCTTCCGCGGCGCGGTCAGGCCTTGCGGCGCCTGGCCCAGCCGCGGCGCGGCGGCTTGGGCGACTTGGCCACGACGTTGCCCATCATGATCACTCCGGTGATCTCGATCACCGGGGCGTCCGGCGCGACCGTCTCGGGCACCTGGTTCTTCTTCCCCGCCACCACCGCCGAGGCCGGGATGATCACACGGACGCCCTGGGGGACGATGAGCGTCAGCGTCGCTCCCACCACGGTCGCCTGCACGGTGATGTGCTCGCTCTGCAGGAGCGCCTCGCGAAGGTCGAGCGTGACGCCGGAGCCGACGGCCGTGACCGAATAGTGCGAGGGCACCACCCAGCGGCCGTCCCGCTGCTCGGAGCGGAACAGCGCCATCACCGGCCGCCCGTCCGCGCGCAGCGGCTGCAGATGCTCGGGCAGCAGGTCGCTCGTGAGCACGGCCAGCTCGCCCAGCGTGCGAGCGGTGTACACCCGCTCGACCCGCTCTTCGTGCTCGTCCGGGGTCAGCCTGCCGTCGGCGACGGCGTCGCGCAGCACGGCGGCCACGCGTTCGCGGTCGTCGTCGGACGCCCGCAGCTCGTGCGGCGCGGGCCCGTTCTGCCGCTGCGTGTTCAGGAAACCGGACACCAGCTGCCGCAGCACGGGAGCCCCCTGCTGCTGCCAGCGGTTGTTCCAACGGTCGTAGTGCGCTCCACGCTCGGTTCCCACGCCTCGACACTAACCCCCGCCGGGCTTCCCGACCTACCCTCACGACAGGTCATCAGGGAGGACACGGCCCAGGAAAGCACATTGAGCCGGGAGATCGGTCAGAATCATGACCTCGGCCCTGTTCAGACCGCCTTGCTCTCACCGGCGGCCGCCCGTGACGGCCGCCGACCCGTGCACGAAGGAGCCGAAAGCGTGAACCACCGGGACGATGCCGCCTTCTGGGCGTGCCCACACGGGCAGGACGCCCGTGTGGGCTGCGTCGCCTGCTACGAGGAGTCGGCCGATCATGGCCCCGAGGTCCCCCTGTGGGACGTCGCCGTGTGGTTCACCTCCCGGCGGCCGATCCCCATCAAGGCGCTGAAGGACGTGCACCGGCACGGCAGTCGCTTCCTGCTGGACAAGCTCTCCGCTCCCCACATCTACCTGCTGACCGGCCACGCGCACGCCGAGCAGGGCGTCCGGGCCGTCGCCGGTCTCGTCGGCTTCCTGGTCCACAACCGGCACGTGGTGGACGAGTTCACGGTGCAGGAGACCCGGGCGGTGCGGCTGTACCCGTCCCCCGACGTCCCCGCCGCCGACCGGGTGTGGCCCTGACCCGAGCCGCGCGACCGCTCCCGTCCGCGGACGTCTGACCGGCTGCGACACGGACCCGGAGCCGGCGCATGTGGAGGGCATGCGGGGGGCATGCGGGGGGCATGCGGGGGGCATGCGGGGGGCGGAAAACCCTTGGAGAAGTGTCCGGCCCGCTCCCTATGGTGGTCGGGTGCCCACGCGCCTGAGATCCAGAAACGGTCTCCTGTCCGACCACGCCACGAGCGCGATCTCGCTCAAGGGCGTGGTGAAGCGCTATGGAGACATCTCGGCCGTCGACGGGCTCGACCTTGAGGTCCCGCACGGCGTCTGCCTGGGCCTTCTCGGCCCGAACGGAGCGGGCAAGAGCACCACGATGCGGCTGCTCACCGCCCAGTCACTGGCCGACGAGGGCGAGATCACCGTCCTCGGGCATCCGCTCCCCCGCGCCTCCAAGAAGGCCCGCGCGCTGATGGGCGTCGTCCCCCAGCAGGACAATCTCGACGTAGAGCTGACGGCCCGGCAGAACCTCGAAGTGTTCACCCACCTCTACCGCGTGGCCAAGGCCGAGCGGGCGGCGGCCGTCGAGCGCGCGCTGAGCATCGCCCAGCTCACCGACCGCGCCGACACCAAGGCCGACGACCTCTCCGGTGGCATGCGGCGCCGGCTGCTCATCGCGCGCGGGCTGGTGCACCGTCCCCGCCTCGTGCTCCTCGACGAGCCCACCGTGGGCCTCGACCCCCAGGTCCGGCAGGAGCTCTGGTCGCTGGTCGCCGCGCTGCGCGCCGAGGGAGTGACCACGCTCATGTCCACCCACTACATCGAAGAGGCCGAGCGGCTCGCCGACGAATGCGCCCTGATGTCGCACGGCCGCGTGGTGGCGCGCGACACGCCTGCGGCGCTGATCGCCCGGCACGCCGGCGCGCACGTCGACGAGCATCACGGGCCGCCCGAACGCCTGGCCGAGGTCGAACGCCTCGCCGTGAACGCCGGGCTCCCCACCCGGCGCACCGGCCCGTCCATCTCGATCCTCGCCGCCGAGCGGCAGCCCGAGTCGCTGCGCCTCGGCCTCGGGCCGCCCGCCTTCCAGCGCGCGGCCAACCTTGAGGACGTCTTCGTCCTGCTGACCGGCGAGAGCGTCGAATGATCACCGGAGGTTCGCGATGAGCGTCGATTCGGCCAGTGAGCGGTGGAGCGGGGCCGATCTCCGTCCCGTCGCCGGCGCCGCTCCGCGGTGGTTCGAGTGGGCGCCGGTGCGCGGCGTGTGGCGGCGCGAGCTGACGCTATTCCGGAGCTACTGGGCCTCCACCTCGTTCGCCGCGCTCGTCGAGCCCACGATCTGGCTCCTGGCGTTCGGCTTCGGGTTCGGCACGGTGATCGGCGCGGCGTACGGCCACAACTACCGCGATTTCGTCGCGACCGGCGTGGTGGCCACGTCCGTGCTGTTCATCAGCGCCTTCGGCTCCATGTTCGTCTGCTTCATCCGGCGCGTGTTCCAGCACACCTACGACGCCGTGCTCGCCGCGCCGGTCGACGTCCACGAACTGGTGACCGCCGAGGCGTCCTGGCTGGCCGCCAAGGCGGGGGTGTACGGCTGCGCCCCTCTGCTCGTCGGCGTGGCCTTCGGCCTCCCGCCGTCCCCCGGCATGCTGCTGGTGCCGTTCATCGGGTTCCTGACCGGGCTGGCGTTCGCGCTGTTCGGCATCTGGGTGTCGTCGATCGTGCCCGCGATCAACGCCTTCGACTATGTCGTCAGCGGCGTGCTGGCCCCGATGTTCCTCGTCGCCGGCACGTTCTTCCCCGTCGACCAGTTGCCGTCGTGGGCCGCGGTCGCGGCCAGGTTCAACCCCCTGTTCCACTGCGTCGAGCTGGTCAGAGACTCGGTGTTCGGCAGGCTGGGCCTGCACGACCTCGCCCACGTGGGCGCCCTGCTGCTGTTCGCCGCCCTGATGTGGTCCCTCGCCGTCTGGAAAATGCGCACCCGCCTGATCGACTAACCCCCCGGCCACCACTCCTGAAAGACGGGTGAGAGGGGTACTGGACGACCATTGACCGGCGGGGGGCCTGACCGTAGCCTGGCCAGATCTTGAACCGACCTCATGTTCTTCCGGAGCCGCAGTGCCCACCCCCCGTGACCGGCGTGCGCGCCTTGCCACTTTCGCGGTTTTCTTCGTCCAGGGACTGACCTTCGCCACGCTGCTGACCCAGGTGGCACAACTACAGCGGAAGCACCATCTGAGCGACGGCGAGCTGTCGATCCTGTTGCTGGTGGTTCCCGTGATCGCGGGCGTGGGCAGCGTGCTCGCCGGTGAGGTCGCCAAGCGGTACGGCAGCCGCCGGGTGCTGCGCTTCGCCCAGCCCGCCGCGGGGCTGGGCGTGGTCTGCGCCGGGCTCGCCGCCGACGTGCCCCAGCTCGTCGCGGCCAACGTGCTGTTCGGCCTGTGCCTCGGCGCCGTCGACGCGGGCATGAACATGCAGGCCGTCACGGCGGAGCGCAGGTACGGCCGGTCCATACTCACCGGGTTCCACGCCCTCTGGAGCGCGGCGGCGGTCATCGGAGCCGTATGGGCGTCCGTGGGCGGAGCCATGCAACTGACCCTGACGGCCATCTTCGCCGTCGCCATGGTGGTCGGCGTCGCCATCGCGCTGATCGCCGGCCGGGCTCTCTTCACGGCCGACGAGGAGCACGTCACCACGGCCGAACCCGCGACACGGCACGACAGCGCGGCTCAGACCCCCGGCGCCGCACCAGCGTCCCGCGCCGTACCGGGAACCGGCGCCGGACGGGGAATCGACGCCGTGTCAGGCGTCGAAGCCACACCGGGCGATGGGCCCACGAAGGACCTGGCCGGGACCAAGACGAAAGTGCCGTGGGGGCCGATCCTGCCGCTGTGCCTGGCGATGGCGTTCCTGTACGTGGGCGACGCGTCGATCTCGAACTTCGGCTCCGTCTACATGGAGAAGATCATGCATGCGACGGCGGCCGTGGTGCCGCTGGCGCTCGCGGCTTACCAGGCGACCACCTTCGTGGTGAGGATCGGCGGCGACTTCGCGGTACGCAGGTACGGGCCTGCGGTGATCGTCCGCATCGGCGGCGCGCTCGCCACCCTCGGCTTCGTCGGGATCGTGGCCGCTCCCAACCAGCCGCTGGCCATCGTCGCGTTCGGCCTCACCGGGGTGGGCCTGTCGGTGGTGGCTCCGCAGTCCTTCTCGGCCGCCGGCCGGCTGGATCCCGCCGGTACGGGCGTCGCCATCGCCAGGGTCAACATGTTCAACTATGTCGGCTTCATCGTGGGAGCGGCCCTGGTCGGCGGCATCGCCGAGGCGGCGAACTACCAGGTCGCCTTCGCCGCCCCGCTCCTCCTGGCCGCCGCCATCATCACCCTGGCCAGGGGATTCCACCCCAGAACCCCCCACCCCCCGTCCCCTCGACCCACCCAGTCCAGCAGAACCTGATCACTGGAAGCGGGCGCCGCGAGCACGGCTTGCGGCCACGGCGCGCGCCCGGCCGTCACGGCAGGATGGACCGTACGGATTCGGGTGAGCGGCCGACCACCGCCGTTCCGTCGTCCGCGGTGATGATGGGCCGTTGGATCAGGATCGGGTGGGCGGCCAGCGCCGCGATCCACTGCCGGCGGTGGCTCTCGTCGCGCGGCCACGCGGTGAGGCCCAGCTCGGCCGCCGCGGGTTCGGTGAGGCGGGTGATGTCCCAGGGCTGCATGCCGAGGCGTCGCAGCACGTCCTCGATCTCCAGGGCGGTGGGCGGTTCTTCCAGGTAGCGCCGCACGGCGTAGGCGGCGCCCGCGTCATCGAGCAGCGAGAGCGCGGAAGCGCATTTGCTGCACGCGGGGTTGATCCAGATTTCCACGACGGTGGTCCTTCGAGCTGTACTGGGGCGCTGCGGTCATCGGGGCAGGACGGTCAGGGCTGGGTCGGGTCAGTTGCCGCCGGCGGCCAGGGCGGAGAGGAGGACCAGGAGGACGGTCACGACGGCGAACAGCCCGTGCGCGGCGACCACGGCGACCGGGAAGTGCCGCTCGGCGGGGGCCGTGTGCTCGCCCGCCGCCGGGGCGGTGGTGGCACGGGCACGGTACACCGGGATCCACCGGGCCAGCATGACGAACCCGAGCAGGGCGACGGGCACCAGCAGGACGAAGGCGATCCAGGCCAGCGCGTCCAGGTCGGCGACGAGGTAGGCGATCCAGACGATCAGGCCGGCGGCGGCCAGCGCGAAATGGCCGAAGATCACCGGGACCGGCAGGTGGCTGCCGCCGCGGGCGCCGCCGCGCGAGAGCCAGGTGCCGAGCATGTAGAAACCGCCGAGAGCGGTGATCAGCCAGGTGATCAGTGCGGCGATGGTCATGGCAACTCCAGAGTGATCGTGGCGGTCGCGGGGACTGTGCGGCGGCCGGTCAGGTGTGTCGGTGGGTGCGTTGCAGGTCGGCGGGGGCGTTGGGGAGCAGTGCAGGCGTTGGGGGGTCAGTGGGGGCGTTGGGAGGAGCGGGTGGTGGGAAGGAAGCCTTCGGCCTGGGTTGTCTCGTCGGCTACGCGGACGCCGTAGCGGTAGGAGAGTTTGCCGCCCAGCCATCCCGACACGGCCAGGGTCAGAAAGGCGGCGGCGCTGAGGGTCAGCGGCCCGGCGGGGACGCCGCCGGTGACGGTCTCGGAGTGCCGCCACAGGAAGTCGCCGAGGTAGGCCGCGGTCACCAGCAGGTTCAGCGTCATGTGGATGAGCGCCAGCCGGAACGCGCGCGTGCCCGTGGGGATGGCGAACAGGTCCAGGAATCCGGCCATGGCCGCGCCCAGGGCGCCGATCACGCCGAGCGCGATCAACCACATCGCCCCCTCGGACAGGAAGCGCGGATCCGCCACGGAGTGCGAGGCGATGTCGAAGACGAGACTGGCCGCCCAGGCGCCGATCGGGATCGTGACCAGCATGGGATGGAACGGGTGCCCGTACGGGCCGGCCAGCGCGGCGTTGACCGGCTGCTTGGCCTGATGCGGCTGGGTCATCATGGCCACCTCCTTTTCACCAATGGATTTTGGTCTTATTAGAGGGCGGCGGTCAAGTGGCACTGGTGGACAGACTTTCGCCCATCGCCTGACAGCGCATGCTGGCGTTATCGTGAAGGCGTGAACTCCGACATGAGACAGCCGGGCTCTCCGGCGGACGCCGCGCTCGACTCCCTCAGCGTGCTCGGCGAGGCCACCCGGCGGCAGATCTTCGCCTTCATCCGCCGCGTCCGCCGGCCGGTCACACGCGAGGAGGCGGCCGCCGGCGTCGGCATCTCCCGCAAACTCGCCGCGTTCCACCTGGACAAGCTGGTCGACGCCGGCCTGCTCCGCGCCCGCGCCGCGTCCCCCGCCGGGCTGCGCAAAGTCGGCCGGCAGCCCAAGGTCTACGAGCCGGCCGACGGTCCGATCCAGGTCAGCATCCCCGACCGCCGCCATGAGCTGCTGGCCGGCCTGCTCATCCGCGCCGTCCTGACCGAAGGCGACGACGAGACCGCCGCGAACGCCGCCGTACGCACCGCCAGGCAGCACGGCGACGAACTCGGCGGCCAGGACCGCGAACGCCTGCGCCCCGGCCGGCTCGGCGCCGAACGCGGCCTGACCCTGTGCGAGCAGATGCTCGACCAGCACGGCTTCGAACCCGCCCGCGAAGCCCTCGACCGGCTACGGCTGCGCAACTGCCCCTTTCACCCACTCTCGGCCCAGGCCCCCGACCTCGTGTGCGGCATGAACCACGCCTTCCTCACCGGGTACCTGCAAGGACTGCGGGCCACGGCCGTTCAGGCGGTCCTCGCCCCGCGCCCCGGCGAGTGCTGCGTCCAGCTGCAGCACGCGCAGCCGCAGGACCCGCCCAAGGGCGGCTGACACCCATCCCGCCCTGTCCCGGCGCGAAGGCCCAGGTCGACCTGCCCGGCTCCGCGGTGGAGCGGATGGCCCAGCGCCAGGCGGGCCGATGTGGGCGGGTTACAGGTAGGGGTGCTGGGCCTGCTTGGACTGGGCGTAGCGCTCGTGGAGTTCGGGGGTGGCGGAGACTTCGGCGATGGGGACGTCCCACCAGGCGGTGGTCTCCGGGGAGGGGCCGGGGACGGTCTCCACGTGGACGACGGTGGTGCCGGTCGCCTCGCGCGCCTTGGTGAGGGCGACGCGCAGCGACTCGGGGTCGGCGGCGCGCAGGACGTCGGCGCCGAGGCTCGCCGCGTTGGCCGCCAGGTCGACGGGCAGGTACGCGCCGTCCAGCCCGCCGCCCGCCGAACGCAGCCGGTACGCCGTGCCGAGCCGCCGCGCGCCCACGGACTCCGAGAGGTTGCCGATGGAGGCGAAGCCGTGGTTGTCCACGATGACGATGACGAGCTTGACGCCCTCCTGGACGGCCGTGGCGATCTCCTGGCCCATCATGAGGTACGAGCCGTCGCCGACCAGGACGAACACCTCGCGCTCGGGGGCGGCGAGCTTCACGCCGAGGCCGCCGGCGATCTCGTAGCCCATGCACGAGTAGCCGTACTCGACGTGGTAGGCCTTGGGGTCGGAGGCGCGCCACAGTTTGTGCAGCTCGCCGGGCATGGAGCCGGCCGCGTTGACGACGACGCCGTCGGTGCCGGCCGCCTCGTTGACCACGCCGAGCACGACGGGCTGCGTCAGCGTCTCGCCGCCGTACAGCTCGGACACCTTGGCCTGCCAGTCGCGGCCCAGCTCGGCGGCCCGTGACGTCCATGACGGGTCGGCCTTCCAGCCGGTCAGGTCGAGCAGGGCCAGCCCTTCGCGGGCGTCGCCGACGAGCATGACGCCGGAGTGCTTGGCGGCGTCGAAGGCCGTGACGTTGAGGTTGACGAAGGGCACGTCCCCGAACAGCGTGCGCGAGGCGGTGGTGAAGTCGGTGTACCGGGTGCCGACGCCGATGACCAGGTCGGCGTCGCGGGCCATCGCGTTGGCGGCGGCCGTGCCGGTGTGCCCGATGGCGCCCAGCGCGCACGGGTGGTCGTACGGCAGGACGCCCTTGCCGGCCTGGGTCTCGCCGACCGGGATGCCGTGGGCCTCGGCGAAGCCCGCCAGTTCCTCCCACGCCTCGCTGTACACGACGCCGCCGCCCGCGACGATGATCGGGCGCCGCGACGCCTTGACCGCCTCGACGGCCCGCTCGACGGCGGCGGAGTCGGGCACGGGGCGGGCGACGTGCCAGACGCGCCTGCGGAACAGCTCGACCGGCCAGTCGTGGGCCTCGGCCTGGACGTCCTGCGGCAGGGCGATGGTGACGGCGCCGGTCTCGGCGGGGTCGGTGAGCACCCGCATGGCCGCCATGAGCGCGGCGGGGAGCTGCTCGGGCCGGTTGACGCGGTCGAAGAAGCGCGAGACGGGACGCAGGCAGTCGTTGACGCTGACGTCGTAGCCGCGCGGGTCCTCCAGTTCCTGCAGCACGGTCCCGGCGGCGCGGGTGGCGAAGACGTCGCCGGGCAGCAGGAGCACGGGGATCCGGTTGATCGTTGCCAGCGCCGCGCCGGTCACCATGTTGGTCGCGCCAGGGCCGATCGAGGAGGTGCAGGCGAAGGTCGACAGGCGGTTGCGCGTCTTGGCGAAGCCCACCGCCGTGTGGACCATGGCCTGCTCGTTCCTGGCCAGGTAGTACGGCAGCGGGTCGCGCAGGCCGGCGCCGCGCTCGGCGAGGGCCTGGCCGACGCCGCCGACGTTGCCGTGCCCGAAGATGCCGAAGCAGCCCTCGATGAGCCGCTGCTCGACGCCGTCGCGTTCGCTCCACTGCTCGGCGAGGAACCGCACCAGCGCCTGGGCGACGGTGAGCCGTATCGTCGTCATGCCTGGGTCTCCGTCTCGCTCGTGGCGCCGGCGCCGCCCGCGCCGCTGCCGTCGCCGGCGGTGGTCATGGGAACGCGGGGGTCCACGGCCCGGCCTTCCCAGCTCGAACGGATCCAGGCGTGCCGGGGGTCGTCGCAGAAGGCCATCGACCGTTCGTCCGCGGGGCCGGCGAGCACGTTCAGGTAGTACAGGTCGTAGCCGGGGGCGGCCATCGACGGGCCGTGGTAGCCGTGCGGCACGAGCACGACGTCACCGCAGCCGACCTCGGCGAGCACGTCGATGGGCTTGCCGGGCGAGCCGTACACCCGCTGGTAGCCGGGGCCGCCCTCGAAGTAGTAGATCTCCTCCAGCACGGCCTCGCCGTCGCCTGCGGTGTCGTGCTTGTGCGGAGGGTAGGACGACCAGTTGCCCTCGGGGGTGAGCACCTCGACGGCGACGAGCTTGTCGCACTCGAACGCGTCGGGCGCGCAGAAGTTGTTGACCTGCCTGCTGGCCTGCCCGGCTCCCCTGATCTCCACGGGCACCTTGCCGGCGGGCCCGTACCGCACCGGGAGCCGGCGGGTGGCGCGGGCGGACGGCAGGGCGAACCTGCCCTCGCCGGTGACGCGCACCGTCGCGCCGATGGGCACGTACGCGAAGTCGGAGACGCCTTCGAACACCGACGGCCGGCCATGCAGCTCCAGGCGTTCCCCGTCGCACTCGACGACGCAGGACCCCGACAGGGGCAGGACGAGCATCTCCTCGGGCCCGGTGTCGAACTCGACGGTCTCGCCGGACAGGTTGAGCGCGCGCAGCCCGGCGTAGGTCCATCCCGCGAGCTCCGGCGTGACCCGCAGCGCCCAGGGAGCATCGGCGGTCGTGCCCGCGGGGATGTGGGACATCAGGACACCTCCAGCAGCCCGGCGGCGGTGTCGACGGCCGCCGCCACGTCGTCGTCAGGAGGGTAGAGCAGCGCGCGTCCGACGACGAGCCCCCGCACGCCGGGAAGGCGCAGCGCCTTGCTCCACGAGGAGTACACCTCGTCGGGCGCGTCGGTGGGGTCGCCGCCGAGCAGCAGGGTGGGCAGGGTGGTCGCCTCCATGACCCGCTCCATGTCGGCGATCACCGGGATCTTCAGCCAGGTGTGCGCGGACGTCGCGCCGAGGCCCTGACCGACGTGGATGGCGTGGATCATGCCTTCCGCGGACAGGTCGTGCTTGACGACGCCCTCGTCCCGGTGCGACCAGAACGGCTCCAGCATCGCCATCAGCCCCTGCCCTGCCAGGCCGGTGACGGCGCGCGCGCACGACTCCAGCGTGGCCGCGGTCTCGGGCGAGCGCAGGCCGACGCGGCAGAGCATCTTCCCGCCGTCGAGCCGCATCCGCACGATCGACTCGGTGTCGTAGGCGGTGAAGCGGTCGTCGAACTCGAACGCGCTGCCGTGCAGGCCGCCCCGGTTCATCGAGCCGATCACGACCTTGTCGTGGAGCGCCCCAAGGAGCAGCAGGTCCTCGACGATGTCGGGGGTGGCGAGCAGGCCGTCCACCCCTGGGCGGGCCAGCGCGACGCACAGCCGGTCGAGCAGGTCGATGCGGCTGCCCATGGCCAGCGGCCTGCCGCGCACGCCGAGCGCGCCGCGGGCGGAGTGGTCGGCGGCGATGATGAGGAGCTGGTCGCGGTCGCGCATCAGCGGCCTGCGGCCGCGTTCCGCCGCCGCCTGGGCGATCATCTCCGGATGCCTGGCGCGGCACTCCGCCAGCCTCCTGCGATCTTCGTCACGCATGGGCTTCCCCCGAGAGCACGGCCTCGACCTCCTTGGCTGTGGGCATGGCCGGGGCGCAGGCGAGGCGTCCCGCCACGATGGCGCCGGCCGCGTTGGCGTACCTGAGGGTCTGCTCCAGATCGCGCCCGGCGAGCAGCCCGTCGCACAGGGCGCCGCCGAACGCGTCGCCGGCGCCGAGCCCGTTCACGACCTCGACGGGGACGGGCGGGACCTCCACCGTGCGCTCGGCCGTCATGCCGAGCACGCCGCCGGAGCCCTGCTTGACGACCGCCAGCTCGACGCCCATGTCGAGCAGCGCCCTCGCGGCCTCGCGCGGCTCGCGGGCGCCGGTGGCGACCTCGCACTCGTCCAGGTTGCCGACGGCCACCGTGACGTGCCGCAACGCCTCGCGTACCCATTCTCCCGCCGCCTGCGGCGACTCCCAGAACATGGGGCGGTAGTCGAGGTCGAGGACGGTGAGCGGCGCCCGGCCGCGCGCCCGCCAGGCGGCGAAGTGGGCGCTCCTGGACGGCTCCTGCGACAGCCCGGTGACCGTCGCCCAGAACAGGCCGGCTGCCCTGATCGCGGCCAGGTCCAGCTCCTCGGCGCGTATCTCCAGGTCGGGGGCCTTGGGGAAGCGGTAGAAGTACAGCGGGAAGTCCTCGGGCGGGCGGATCTCGCAGAACGTCACCGGGGTCGGCAGGCCCGCCACCTCGGTCACGTACCGGTCGTCGACGTCGTAGGACCGCAGCGCGTCGTGGATGAACGCGCCGAACGGGTCGGCCCCGGTGCGGGTGATCACCGCGGAGCGGCGGCCCAGCTTGGCGGCGGCGACCGCGACGTTGGTGGGGCTGCCGCCGAGGTACTTGCCGAAGGTCTCGACCTCCCGCAGGGACACGCCGATCTGGAGGGGGTAGATGTCGACGCCCACCCTGCCGATCGTGAGCACCTCGACCGCGCCGTAGCCGCCGGTCGCGGGCTCGGTCATGCCAGGGCCGCGAGGTAGGCGAGGCTCTCGCGGACCGAGGCCTGCGGGCCCTCGCCCTCCGGCGGTTCGCCCGCGAGGACGACGTCCTGCTCCATGACGTACCACCCCTGGTAGCCGGCCGCGCCGAGCCCGGCGACGATGCCGGCCACGTCGACGTCGCCGCGCCCGAGGGGACGGTAGACGCCCGCCCGGACGGCGTCGGTGTAGGTCAGTCTTCCGTCGCGGACCTGTTCGGCGAGCGTGGCGTCCACGTCTTTGAGGTGCACGTGTGCGACCCTGGCTGCTGCCCTGGACACCAGGTCGAGCGGGTCGGTGCCCCCGATGAGTAGGTGGCCGGTGTCCAGGCAGAGCGGCATGGCCGAGCCGTCGAGCACCCGGTCCACCTCGTCACGCGTCTCGACCATGGTGCCGACGTGCGGGTGGAGCGTGACGGCGCGGCCGAACGGCTCGGCCTCCTTAAGCAGGCGTCCGAGGTTGCCCAGCAGGGTCTCCCAGCCTTCGGCGTCCAGCACGGGGCGCCGGTCGTAGCCGTCGGTCCCGGTGGCGGCGGCCAGCACGACCGTCTCGACGCCGCCTTCGGCGAAGGAACGGAACACCGCGCGCGCCTCGGGGGCCGGGTCGTGGGCGGGGTCGTGCAGGACGAGCGGGACGAATCCGCCGATGGCCCGCAGCCCGTAGGACTCCAGCAGCGACCGGCGGTGCTCGGGAGAGGGCGGCAGGAACCCGTCGGGGCCCAGTTCGGTCGCGGCGAGCCCGACCGAGCGCATCTCGCCGAGGACGCGCTCGCGGTCGAGCTGATGACCCCACCCGGGCACCTCGCACACGCCCCAGCTGATCGGCGCCCCGGCGATGCGCAACTCCCCGCCGGTCCGCCCGGCCTGCCCCGTCTGCGCGGCCTGGCCGGTCTCCGCTGCCTGACCCGTTCGTGCGGCGCGGCCGGGCTCCGTCGTGCGGCTCACGTTCACCTCTCCGGTCGTGGTCGCCTTAGCGGTCTCGTCGCTCATGCCGTCACCTGCTCGATCTCCGCGACGCGCACCGGGCGTCCCTCGCGGCGCGACAGCTCGGCCGCCTCGGCGACGCGCAGGGCCGCGAGCGCGTCCCGGACGCCGCACGGGCTCGGCCCGCCGTCGCGCACGCACGCGAGGAACGCGCCGATCTCGGCGACGTACGCGGCCTCGAACCGCGTCCCGAAGTCGGGCCACGGCTCACCGCCGGGAAAGGCGACCCCGGGTTCGGCCGAGGCGAGCGGGACCCGCTCGTCCAGCCCCACGGCCAGCGTGCGACGGGTGCCGGCCAGCTCCATGCGGACGTCGTAGCCCGCGCCGTTGTACCGGGAGCCCTGCATCGTCACGAGCGTCCCGTCGTCCATGGTGAGCAGGGCGGCGCTGGTGTCCACGTCGCCGGCCTCGGCGAAGAACGCGGCGCCGCGGTTGGCCCCCGCCGCGTACACCAACTCGACCTCGCGGCCGGTCACCCAGCGCAGGATGTCGAAGTCGTGGATG
The DNA here is from genome assembly GCF_055586705.1 of Sphaerisporangium sp. NPDC049457. NCBI lineage: Bacteria > Bacillati > Actinomycetota > Actinomycetes > Streptosporangiales > Streptosporangiaceae > Sphaerisporangium > Sphaerisporangium sp. NPDC049457. Next base: position 68,633 of record NZ_JBVJHR010000016.1, read on the forward strand.
TGACAGTCGCGGTAGATGCCGCCCGACAGCGGGATGTACTCGGCGGCCGGCGGGCGGGGGTCGGCGGTGAGCATGTGCACGCGGTGCAGGTCGCCGAGCTCGCCTTCGCTCAGCGCCCGCCGGGCCCGCGCGTATCCGGCGTCGAAGCGCCGCTGGAAGCCGATGTGCACCAGCGTGCCGCTGCGGTCGGCCGCCTGGACGACGCGCGCGGTCTCTTCGATGCCGGGGGCGACGGGCTTCTCGCAGAACACCGGGACGCCCGCCGCGCAGGCCCGCAAGATCAGCTCGGCGTGCGTGGACGTCGGGGTGGCCACGATCACGGCGTCGGCCTGGAAGGCGTCTCCGACCAGCGCGCCGACCCGGCCGGCCACCTCCTTCGCCCGCACCTCGTCGGCGTCGCCCACGATCAGCTCGTCCACCTCGGGATGGGCGGCGAGCGTCGTCGCGTGGAACGCCCCGATACGGCCAAGACCCAACAGACCCACACGCATAGTGCCTCCGCGCTTCGATCAGCTCATGACGGCCCGTCCCCAGTTCTAGGTACCAAAATGCCGCGAGTCAAGACTTTGTCCTGACATTCGGACTATCTATCCTCATGGCGGCCGACGGGGATTGGGCCGTTGTCCGCGCGCCGGACGGCCGACGGGCCCGGCGCCCCCATGGGAGTACCGGGCCCGTCGGCCGTGCGTGCGTGCCGCGGGTCACCACCACCGCGCCCGCCCCGGCAGGGCGTGCTTCTCAGGGTGGGTGCCGACCGGCCGCAGGTCGTCTCCGGCGAGATCTCTGCCGGTCCATTCCGGGTGCTCGCCGCCCTCGCCGCCTCGGCCGACCTCGCCGCCGGCGCGGCCGGCGCGGCCCTCGCGCTCTGGCGCGCCCCGAGACATGATCTCGCGTCTGGAGGCCCGCCGATCGGGAGCGACGGGCCACTGCGCGGGCTCACGCCTGATGCCGCGGAGCACGATGGTGACGAGCGCGACCCCGAGGACGGTAGCGACCACGAACACGCCGAAGATGACCACCACGATGTAGCCCGGATCCATGATTTCCCCCCGATCTTGGACACGCGCCTACGTCCATTATCGAACGCGCGCATATCAGTCTTCGGGCGGCGTGCCCCGCGTGGACGCCACCGTGTCTCATAAAGGTCCCCATATAGGTCCCCCTGAAAGGCCAAGTGACGGCCGCCGCGCCTCCGCGGACGCTCGAAGCCGGGCCGACACAGCACGATCCCGGGTCGGCAGGCGGTCATGACGAGCCGTACCCTGCAACAGGACGGCGGCGAGCGCGTCACACATACGGAGGAGCACGAGCGATGCCCGAGTTCGACTACACCGACCTTCTCCCGATGGGTCCGGATGAGACGGAGTACCGTCTGATCACGGCGGAGGGGGTGCGGAAGGTCGAGGCGGCGGGCCGCACGTTCCTGGAGGTGGATCCGGAGGCGCTCCGACTGCTCACCAAGACCGCCATTCACGATATTTCGCACTATCTCCGGTCGTCCCACCTCGCCCAGCTCCGCAAGATCATCGAAGACCCCGAGTCCAGCGGCAACGACCGCTTCGTCGCCCTCGACCTGCTCAAGAACGCGAGCATCTCGGCCGGCGGCGTGCTGCCCATGTGCCAGGACACCGGCACCGCCATCGTGATGGGCAAGCGGGGCCGCCACCTGCTGACCGACGGCGGCGACGCCGAGCACATCTCGCGCGGCGTGTACGACGCCTACACCGAGCTGAACCTGCGCTACTCGCAGATGGCCCCGCTCAACATGTGGGACGAGAAGAACACCGGCAGCAACCTGCCCGCCCAGATCGAGCTGTACGCCGAAGACCCCCACGGCCACCCCGACGAGTACAAGCTGCTGTTCATGGCCAAGGGCGGCGGCAGCGCCAACAAGTCGTTCCTATACCAGGAGACCAAGGCCGTACTCAACGAGAAGCGGATGCTGGAGTTCCTGGAGGAGAAGATCCGCTCGCTCGGCACCGCCGCCTGCCCGCCGTACCACCTGGCCGTGGTGGTGGGCGGCACGAGCGCCGAGTACGCGCTGAAGACCGCCAAGTACGCCTCCGCGCGCTACCTCGACGCGATCCCGACCGAGGGCTCGCCCTCCGGTCACGGCTTCCGCGACCTGGAGATGGAGAAGAAGGTCTTCGAGCTGACCCAGAGGCTCGGCATCGGCGCCCAGTTCGGCGGCAAGTACTTCTGCCACGACGTGCGGGTGATCCGCCTGCCCCGGCACGGCGCCTCCTGCCCGGTGGCCATCGCCGTCTCGTGCAGCGCGGACCGGCAGGCCCTGGCCAAGATCACCCCCGAGGGCGTCTTCCTGGAGAAGCTGGAGACCGACCCGGCGCGCTTCCTGCCCGACACCACCGACGAGCACCTGTCGGACGACGTGGTGTCGATCGACCTCAACCGGCCGATGGGCGAGATCCTCGCCGAGCTGTCGCGCTACCCGGTCAAGACCCGGCTGTCCCTGACCGGCCCGCTGGTCGTCGCCCGCGACATCGCGCACGCCAAGATCGCCGAACGGCTCGACGCCGGCGAGGAGATGCCGCAGTACCTCAAGGACCACGCGGTCTACTACGCCGGCCCGGCCAAGACGCCCGAGGGGTACGCGTCGGGGTCCTTCGGCCCGACGACGGCCGGCCGCATGGACTCCTACGTCGAGCGCTTCCAGGCCGCGGGCGGCTCGCTGGTCATGCTGGCCAAGGGCAACCGGTCCAAGCAGGTCACCGATGCCTGCCAGGGGCACGGCGGCTTCTATCTCGGCTCCATCGGCGGCCCGGCCGCCCGCCTCGCGCAGGACTGCATCAAGAAGGTCGAGGTCCTCGAGTATCCCGAGCTCGGCATGGAGGCCGTCTGGAAGATCGAGGTCGAGGACTTCCCCGCGTTCATCGTGGTGGACGACAAGGGGAACGACTTCTTCCAGGACACCAGTGGCCCCGTGCTCACCATCGGTCGCCGAACCTGACTAAACCTGACCGAAGATCTCAACAGAGATTCGGCATGGCCTCTACAGGCGGCAATGAACAAATCGGTAAGCTGCCACCCATGCGCGCGCCAGTCGGATACGAGCTAGCCTCGCGATACCGGCTTGTGGAGCCGGTGGGACGCGGCGGCATGGGCACAGTCTGGCGCGCCCACGACGGCCTGCTCGACCGCGACGTGGCCGTCAAGGAGGTCCGTCTCCCCCTCGTCCTGGACGAGGAGCTGCGGGCCGAGCTGTGCGCCCGCACCGAGCGCGAGGGCAGGGCGACGGCCATGGTCGCCCACCCGTCGGTGATCACGGTCTTCGACGTCGTCACCGAGGACGACCGTCCCTGGATCGTCATGGAACTGCTCCGCGCGCAGTCGCTGGAGGAGCTGGTCAAGCAGCACGGGCCGCTCCCCCCGCGCCGCGTGGCCGAGATCGGCCGCCAGGTGCTCGGCGCGCTGCGCGCCGTCCACGCCAAGGGCATCCTGCATCGCGACGTCAAGCCGAGCAACGTCCTGGTCACCGAGGACCGCGCGGTCCTGACCGACTTCGGGCTGGCCGCCCTCGAAGGCGACGCCTCGATCACCCAGGCCGGCATCGTGCTCGGCTCTGCCGGCTACATCGCGCCCGAACGCGTCCTCGGCGACCGGGCCAGCCCCGCGGGCGACCTGTGGTCGCTCGGCGCGACCCTTTACACGGCCGTGGAGGGCCGCGGCCTGCACGGCCGCCGCACGGCCGCCGCGGCGCTGGCCGCGCTCACCAGCGGGCAGCCCATCCCCATGCAGCACGCGGGGCCGCTCGCTCCGATCTTGCACGGGCTGCTGCAGATCGACCCGAACGCGCGGCTCGACGGCATGCGCGCCTCGCTCATGCTCGCGCGCGTCGCCGCCGGAGGGGCGGCCGAGGAGCCGCTCGGCGGGCCCGCCCACCGCACGGGCCGCTCGCAGGCCTTCTCGGCGCCGCCCACGGCCGCCGGCCCGGCACCGGGTCCGTACACCGCCATGGGCGCCGACTCGCGCGACGGGGCGAACACCGGGGCCCTCAACGCCGCGTGGGGCGGGCCGCGCGACGCCGGGAACACCGCCGCGCGCGACTTCGCGGACGACGGTCCCCGCGACCCCAGGAACGGCGGGTCGCGCGATGACACCATCCGGGTCTCCACCTCGCCGCGCCGGTCCGCCCACCGGGGCCAGCACCGCGCCGACGCCCGTCCCGAGCGCGCCAATCCCGTTCCCTCGGAGGCTCCCGGCTCGGTGCCGGCGCCGCGCGCGCCGCGCAGGCCGGCCGAGGGGGTGCACCGCAAGCCGGTCGATCCGGCGGCGGGCCGCCGCCGCGCTCCGGCGAGCTCCGAGCTGAGCCCGGTGATCCGCCACCTGTCGGAAATCATGCGGATGGTACTGCCGCGTCGCTTCTGGCCGAGAAATATGCGTAAGTAAGGCGAAAGCAATCCTCAAGGCGCTATCGCTATCTTCTTAGTCATGCCCGAACAACAGACGCGGCTGCTCGCCGACAGATACGAGCTGATCGTCGCCCTTGGCCGGGGAACGATGGGCACGGTCTGGCGGGCGCACGACCGCCTCCTCGGCCGTGACGTCGCCGTCAAGGAGATCCGCCAGGATTCGGGGCTCAGCAAGGCGCAGCGCGCCGAGCTACGCGAACGCATGATCCGCGAGGGCCGCAACGCCGCCAAGATCGTGCACCCGTCGGTGGCCACCGTGCACGACGCCATCCTGGTGGACGGCAGCCCGTGGATCATCATGGAGCTGGTCGAGGCCAGGTCGCTGGAGCAGGTGATCGACGAGGAGGGCCCGCTGCCGCCCCGGCTCGTCGCCGAGATCGGGCTCGACCTGCTCGGGGCGCTCGGCGCGGCCCACAAGCAGGGCGTGCTGCACCGCGACGTCAAGCCCGGCAACGTGCTGCTGACCGACACCGGGCGGGTGGTGCTCACCGACTTCGGCATCGCCAAGGCCGAGGGCGACAGCAACATCACCAGGACCGGCATGGTCATCGGCTCCCCCGGCTACACCGCCCCCGAGCGCGCCAGGGGCGACCACACCGGCCCCGAGTCGGACCTGTGGTCGCTGGGCGCGACGCTGTACTTCGCGGTCGAGGGACGGCCCGCGTACGAGCGCGCGTCGGTCAGCGAGACCCTGGCGGCGCTGATGACCGAGCAGGCCGACCCGCCGACCCAGGCGGGGCCGCTGCGCCCGGCGCTGGAAGGGCTGCTGGAGAAGGACTACACCAAGCGCCTCAAGTACGACCTGGCCGTGGCCATGCTCCGCCGGGTCGCCAAGGTCTCCTCCGCCCCGCCGCCGGCGTCCGCCCCCGCGCGCGCGACCCCGGCGGCGTCCGGGCCGGTCGCCCCCGTCGCCGGAGACGCCTCGGCCGCCGCCCAGGACGCCCGGACCGCCGCCGCGAACACCCCGTCGACCGGGAACGCGCCAACCGCCTCCCCCGCCGCCCAGGCCCCGTTCGAGGACCCGCGGGCCGCCGCCCACAAGACACCGGCCCCCTCCGGGGACTCCCGGACCACCGTCCCGAAGGCCCAGCCCCCGGCCGCGGACCCGCAGAGCACCCTCCCGAGGCCCCAGACTCCCTCCGGCGGCCCGCGGAACACCGCGCCGAAGGCGCAGGCCGCCTCGGACGGGCGGAGCACCGCCCCGAGTGCCCAGGACGCCCCGCCGGGCGCTCAGGCCGCCGGGCCCGCCTCCGGCCCGGAGGAGCCGGACGCCGACCAGACGATGATGATCATCCGGCCCAAGGGTGGCCTGCGGATCCCGGGCGGTCCCGTCCCGCCTCCCTCCGCGGACGTGCCCTCTCCGGCCGCGCCGCCGGGGACGGCCGACGAGGACGACCAGGCCACCATGGTGGGAAGGCTCCCGTCCCCGACCGCGCCGTCCCGGACGACGCCCGGACGTCCCGCCGCCGCACCCCGGACGCCGCCCCGGCCACCCGCAGGCGCCCCCGGCACGCCCGCACGACCGCCCGCCGCCGGGGCGTACGCGCCAGGCGACCTGGCCACGCCGAACGCGCAAGGCGGCCCGGCCGGGCCGTACGCGCCCGGGGGCGCCCGCCCGGCAGGCGGTCCGGCGAGCCCGGACGGCCCGGGCCGTCACGACGGCCCCGCCTACCAGGGCGGCCCGGTCTACCAGGACGGAACGGGCCACCAAGGCGGAACGGCGCGCCCCGGAGGCGTCGGAGGGGACGTCAACACGCCCCCGAACGGGCTGGGCACCGACCTGTTCGCCTTCCAGGGCACCGCCCCCCGGAGCGGCAGCCCGGTCGGGATGATCGTCCTGGTGGTGGTGGCCCTGCTCGGGTTGGCCACCATCATCATGCTCGTCGCCTCGGCGGTCTCGGACGGCGGCACAAGGTCCGCCCCCACGGGCGTACAGAAGCCCGCCGGAGCCGGCCAGGCCCCCGCCACCGCCGTCGACGCCCGTGCCGGCACGACGCTCGGGCCGGACGGCAGCGCCGACCTCGGCCCCCTGGGCGACGCCTCCCCCGGGACGGCGGACGGCGCCTCCCCCGGCGCGCGCGCCCGTGAGAGCATCTCCGCGCAGCCGGGCACCGGCGAGAGCGGGGCCGCCGAGGCGGGCGTGGCCACCGCCCCGGCCTCGGGGCTGCGCCGCCACATCGACAGGTCGGGCTTCGTCATCGACGTCCCTGCCAAGCTGGGCGCGGCGGCCAAGGGCGCCGGCGTGGGCTTCAGCGCCGCCGGGGACGCCCGCACGGTGCGCGTCGCCCAGGCGGCGGACGGCACCGCGGACGTGCTGAACGCCGCCAAGGCGGCGCAGGCGCGCGCCCTGAAGGCCGGCACCTACCCGGGGTACGTGCTCATCCGCCTCGCCGCGACCCGCCCCTCGCCGTACACGGGGACGGACGTGGCCGACTGGGAGTTCCGCTACACCTCCGGCACGGGCGCCACCCGCGTGTTCTCCCGCTGGGTCTCGGTGCCGGGCGGGCCGCTCTACGCGATCTACTGGTCCGCGCCGGACGCCCGCTGGGAGACCCATCGCGCGCAGCTCGACGCCGTCCTGTCCTCGTTCCAGCCCGCCCGCGGAGACACGCCCGGCGGTTCTTAGAGCAAGACTGGAGTCATGGAGGATTTCCGGATCGAACATGACTCGATGGGCGAAGTGCGCGTCCCGGCGGCGGCCAAGTGGCGGGCACAGACGCAGCGGGCGGTGGAGAACTTCCCGATATCGGGGCGCGGCCTGGAGCCGGCCCACATCGCGGCGCTCGGGCTGATCAAGGCCGTGGCCGCCGAGGTGAACGGCGAGCTGGGCGTTCTCGCGCCCGACATGGCGGAGGCGATCTCCGAGGCCGCCACCGACGTGGCCGAGGGCGAGTGGAACGACGAGTTCCCGATCGACGTCTTCCAGACGGGCTCCGGCACCTCGTCCAACATGAACGCCAACGAGGTCGTCGCCACCCTCGCCGAGAAGCGCCTGGGCCGCGCGGTGCACCCGAACGACCACGTGAACGCCTCGCAGTCGTCCAATGATGTGTTCCCCTCGTCGATCCATGTGGCCGCGATGATCGACGTGGTGTACGAGCTGATGCCGGCGCTTGACCACCTCGCCGTCGCGCTGCGCCAGAAGGCGATGCGGTTCGAGACGACCGTCAAGGCCGGGCGCACGCACCTGATGGACGCCACCCCGGTGACGCTCGGGCAGGAGTTCGGCGGCTACACGACGCAGATCGAGAACGGCATCGCGCGGCTGCGTTCGACGCTGCCCAGGGTCGCCGAGCTGCCTCTCGGCGGGACGGCGGTGGGCACGGGCGTCAACACGCCGCCCGGCTTCGCGGGCAAGGTCATCGCCAAGCTCAAGGAGGCCACCGGGCTGCCGTTCACCGAGGCCCGCGACCATTTCGAGGCCCAGGGCGCTCGCGACGCGCTGGTCGAGCTGTCGGGACAGCTCCGAGTGGTCGCCGTCTCGCTCAACAAGATCTCCAACGACCTGCGCTGGATGGGGTCGGGGCCGAGGGCGGGGCTCGGCGAGATCAACCTCCCCGACCTGCAGCCCGGTTCGTCGATCATGCCGGGCAAGGTGAACCCGGTGGTGCCGGAGGCGGTGTGCATGGTGGCCGCGCAGGTGATCGGGAACGACGCCGCGGTGACCTTCGCGGGCGCGGCGGGAAACTTCGAGCTCAACGTGATGATGCCGGTCATCGCCCGCAACGTGCTGGAGTCCGTCCGCCTGCTGGCCGGCGCGTCGCGGCTGCTCGCCGACCGCTGCGTCCACCGCCTCACCGCCAACGCCGACCGGCTGCGCGAGTACGCCGAGTCCTCGCCGTCGATCGTCACCCCGCTCAACCGCCACCTGGGGTACGAGGAGGCCGCGAGCATCGCCAAGCAGTCGCTCAAGGAGCGCAAGACCATCAGGCAGGTGGTGATCGAACGCGGCCACGTGGCCTCAGGCAAGCTCACCGAGGAGGTCCTGGACGGCGCGCTGGACGTGCTGGCCATGACTCGTCCACCCCAGGCCGCCGAACCCGGCGAGACCAAGACCGGCGAGACCGGCGATGCCCCCGAGGCCGAGACCAAGGGGACCGAGGCGTGAGCGTCCACCCGGCCGGCGCCCGCGGCCGGTCCGGCACGGGCCCGGCCCGCCGGGGCGTTCGGCTCCGGTGAGCCCGGCCGGCCGACCGGCGACGGCGGCCGGTCCGGTGCGAAGCGGGCCCGCCGGGCGTTCGGCTTCGGTAGGCGCGGCCAGGTCAGCCGGCGATGGCGTCGAGTTCGGCGAGGGTGTCGTCGTCGAGAGCCAGGCCGGCGGCGGCGATGTTCTCGCGCAGGTGGTCCAGCGAGGACGTGCCGGGGATCACCGTGATGGTCGGCGAGCGCCGCAGCAGCCACGCGAGCGCGAGCTGCTGGGGTGTCGCGCCGATCCGCGCGGCGACGCGGTCGAGGACGTCCGACTGCAGGGGCGTGAACCCTCCGAGCGGGAAGAACGGCGCGAAGGCGATGCCTTCGGCCGCGCAGCGGTCCACCAGCGCGTCGTCGCTCCGGTTGACGATGTTGTAGTGGTTCTGCACCGTCACGACCGGGGCGATGCTCTGCGCCTCGGTGAGCTGCGCGGAGGTGACGCCGCTGACGCCCAGGTGCCTGATGAGGCCCTGCCGCCGCAGATCGGCGAGCACGCCGAACGGTTCGGCCAGCGAACCCTCGGCCGGCTCGGTGTGGCCTTCGACGCGCAGGTTGACCACGTCGAGGGCCTCGACGCCGAGGTGGACGAGGTTGGCGTGCACCTGGTCGATCAGGTCCTGCCCGGACAGGGCGGGGATCCACGAACCGTCGCCGCCCCGGGCGGCCCCCACCTTGGTGACGACGCGCAGGTCTTCGGCGTACGGGTACAGCGCCTGCCTGATCAGCTCGTTGACGACCGCCGGGCCGTAGAAGCCGGCGGTGTCGATGTGGGTGACGCCGAGGCGGACGGCCTCGCGCAGCACCGCGACGGCCTGGTCGCGGTCCTTGGGCGGGCCGAACACCCCCGGGCCGGCCAGTTGCATCGCGCCGTAGCCCATCCGGCTGAGCGTGAGGTCTTCGGCGATGGTCAGGTCCCCGCCGGGGCTGGTCGTGGTCATGGTGGTCGCTCCTGAGGTGTGTCGTGTCGTCGCTTCGCGGAGATCCGAGTCTCGGGCGGCGGCCGGTCACGATGAGATGTCCCGCTTATCCTGGGACTCGCAGGGACACGCAGGGGCGGTGCCCAGCTCGTAGCATTCACACTGTGAACAGCGGAAACGCGCTCGGCGAATACCTGCGTGCGCGCCGTGAGCTGGTACGCCCCGAGGATGTCGGCCTGGTTCCCGGCAGCCGCCGCAGGGTGCCCGGCCTGCGGCGTGAAGAGCTGGCGCTGCTCGCGGGCATCAGCTCCGACTACTACCTGCGTCTGGAGCAGGGCAGAGACCACAGTCCCTCCGCCCAGGTGGTGGACGCCCTGGCCTCGGCGCTCCAGCTCGACGCGGACGGCACCGCCTACCTGCACGAGCTGGCGCGCCCCCGCAGGCGGCGCGCTCCCCGGCCTCGGGCCGAACGGGTGCCGCCCGGCATCGCCATGTTGCTCGACTCGTTCACGGTGCCGGCGTTCGTACAGGGGAGGTTCATGGACGTCCTGGCCTCCAACGCGATCGCCAGGGCGCTGTCCCCGAACTTCAGGCCGGGCGTCAACGTGCTTCGCGCGCTCTTCCTCGACCCGGCCGACCGCGAACTGCACCAAGACTGGGAGCGGGCGACGAGGGACGTCGTCGCCGGGTTGCGCGTCGCCGTCGGCTCCGACGCGGCCGGCGACCCGCGGCTGGAGTCGCTGGTCGGCGAGCTGTCCCTGCGCAGCGAGCGCTTCCGGAAGCTCTGGGCACGGCACGACGTGCAACGCCGCGTCGGCGGCGCCAGCCACATGCTCCACCCGCTCGTCGGCACCCTTCACCTGCGGCGCGAGAAGCTCGCGGTCAACGGCACCGACGGCCAGCTCATGGTGCTCTACCACGCCGATCCGGGGAGCCCGTCGGCGCAGGCCCTGGCTCTGCTCGGGTCGTACGCGGCCACCCCGGGGCCCGGCGCGCCCGAGCCGGCGCGCGACACGATCAAGCACGACTGAGCCGCGCGGCACCCGGCGCCGGGCGTCCGGGCTCGGCCTACTCGTCCAGGGTGGGCGGCAGGTAGCGCTGGCGGATGGCGTGGGCCAGGCGGAGGAGGTGCCCGCCGCCGGGGAGGCGGGTGGCGATCCTGGCCGGCGCCGACCGTTTGGGGACGAGCATGCCGGGCTCGGCGCCGGCGTCGACGCGCACCCGGCCTCCTCTGGCCATCTCCAGGACGAACCGCAGGTCGCACTCCCTGCCGTCCACGCGCAGGCGCGGCGCCCACACCCCGGGCCCGATGTGGCCTTCTCCCGCGAACCGGCGCAGCGCCACCTTGGCGACGAGCTGCCCGGGGTAGCGGCCTGGCACGCCGGGTTCGACCAGCGCGGGCACGGTGACGACCCGGCCTCGGCCGGCCAGGTGCCGCAGCACCAGCTCGGCCGGCGGACCGCCGCTCGGCGGGACGTACGGGACGGGCAGGACGACGAAGACGCTCCCGTCCCGGTGGGTGACCGTCGCCCCCGGCGAGACGAGCACGATCGACTCGGCGAACGATTTGGGTTCCACGCACACGCTGAGCTCCCGCTGCTCCGACCAGCAGGGGATCACCAGCCTGCGCGGCGCGCCCGCCAGGACGCCGACGCAGCTGAGCTGGGCGCCGCGGTGCCCGGCGACGCGGGTGCGGGCGTGGTGGGCGCCGCTGTGCATCCGGACGTGCACCTCCCACTCGCCGGAGCGCAGCGGACGGCCGAGCCCGGCGGTGCTCACGTCCAGCCGTGCCCGTCCGACGGCCCAGAGGCGCACCCGGTCGCCCTCCTGGGACCGGCACATCTCTCCGGACACCGGGAGGAAGCAGATCAGCCCGTAGTCGGCGTGCCGGATGTAGACCTCCATGCGGGCCCGTTCGACCGATTCGGTGACGTCGGCGAGCCCCGGCGGGAGGGCGAACCCGTCCAGCGGCGGCCTCCACAGCAGACGGTCGCCGTCCGCCGTGAACGTGACGGGCGTCCCCTGCGCGTCCACGATCTCCACGGCGAGGTCGAGCAGCAGGACGCCCTCGTCCCAGCGGACGTCGCGCAGCTCCGCGCGCACCGAGATGCCCCTGGAAGCCTCGCTGAGCGCCACCAGACGCCCGAGTTCGCCACGTCTGAGGAGAACCGCCCGGGCGCGGAGATGGACCGGCAGATAGACGTCCAGCGCCTCGGGGAACCGTTCGCGGGTCAGGTCGCGCATCGCGGCGAACAGCGCCGAGCGCTGGTCGGAGCGCGCGGACAGCAGGCGGCGCCCGCCCATCGGCCGCAGCACGGCGGTGCGGAACAGCTGGGCGTACAGGCGCTCCCGCTGTTCGCCCGGCTCGCCGTGGGCGTCCACGACGTCGAGGGCGGCCCGGATGCCGGCGGCGTACGCGGCGGGGTCCACCGGGCGCTCGGGCTCGGCGCCGACGTGGCAGCACACCTGGTCGGCGAGGATCGCGACGACCTTGGCGGTGAGGTAGGCCTTCAGGACGAACGCCTGCTCAGACAGCTCGGGCTCGACGTCGGCGAAGCGGATCTCGTGCGAGTCGAGGAAGTCGCGGCGGAACAGCTTGTGCGCCGTCGGCAGGGCGAGCAGGCGGTCGCGCACCAGGTCGGCGCGCTCGCGGTTGCGCGAGAAGGCCCGCGGCGGCGGGCTGTCGCCCTGGACGAGCCGGCCGACCAGCACGTCGGCGCCGGTCTCGACGGCGGTGCGGTACATGGCCTCCAGTGCCACCCGCTCCAGGCGGTCGCGCCGGCCGAGCAGGTAGACGTACTCGCCGCGGGCCACGGCCAGTCCCACGTTGCGTCCGCGGACCGGCGAGCCGGTGTGCTCCAGGTGCAGGACCCTGACGTTGGGGCGCACGGCGGCGACGGCGTCGAGGCGTTCGCGAGTGCCGTCGTCCGACCGGTCGTCCGCGAAGATCACTTCGTATTCGTCCGACGGCATCGTCTGCTCCAGCAGCGAACGTACGCACGCGTCGAACGCGTCATCGTCCGGGCCTGGCTCGGACACCGGCACCACCACGCTGACCTTCACACCCATGCGGCCAGCGTGCCGCCGGGCACGGTCCCGGCGCCCCCAGGCTTGCCGAAACCTCGAACAACCCTGACTAAGAGTTCGCGCGGATCATGACCGCGCGGCGATCAGCGCCGGCGGAGCGGTCAGTACCAGCCGACGGACTGGGAGTGGGCCCAGGCGCCGCACGGGCTCTTGTAGCGGGCCGCGATGTAGCCGAGGCCCCATTCGATCTGCGTGGCGGCGCTGACCTGCCAGTCGGCGCCGGCGCTGGCCATCTTGCTGCCGGGCAGGGCCTGCGGGATGCCGTAAGCGCCGCTGCTGCGGTTCATGGCCCGCTCGTTCCAGCCGCTCTCTCTGTCCCAGAGCTTCTCCAGGCAGCCCCACTCGCCGGCCCAGCCGCGCGCGGCGGCCATCTGCTGGCCGAGCGCCTTGTTGCTGCCCGGGTTGGGCTTGGATCCGGGCGGGAACGACTGCGGGTTGAACCCGCCGCCGCCGGGCGCCGTCTTGACGATCTTCACCGAGCTCCAGTCGGGAGCCGAATCGTCCCGGGCGCGCTTGATGTCGCGCGCCCGCTGCGCCTGGGCGGCGACGGCTTTGAGCGCGTCGGCCTCGGCGTCCGGCGCGAAGGGGTCGGACAGGCGGGTGAGCTCGTCGAGGGTGAGCGGGGTGGCCGGGGTGGCGGCGTTCTCGCGCATGGTCTGGACGGTGAAGACGCCGAGCGCGGCGACCACGGCCAGGGAGAGCCCGATGCCGACCCCGCGCTTGGGGGTCAGCCACGACTTGCGGGCGGGGGGCTTGGGCGCGGGTGGCCGGAGCGCGGCCCGCTGACCGGCGCGGCCATGTGGCGGCACGGCTTCGTGGTCGCCGTCCCGCCTGCTTCGCCTGTCTCGCAACTGCTGACCTGAGCTCACGGCCTATGAGCTTGCCGTGTCGTGGGGGGTGGTTCGCAACCCAAACGTAAAAGTTATTTGACGGTTACCTAACCAACCGGTGAGTAACGTGCGGTTTCCCCATCGAATGTGAGCTTCGTCACACTGGCGCCCCGAGCCGCCCTCCGGACCCCCGATCCAGAGGGCGGCGGAGCGACCGGCGCCTCTGAAGGCGCGGCCGCGTGGCCGGACCCGCGTCCTCGGTCCGGTACCCCCGGACGCCTTCGCCACGACCACGGAAGGGCCTGACGGAGGCGGATGGTCTCAGCCTGACGGCCTACTGTCAGGTTCCTATGGGAGCCATGTCTCGGTTCTGTGACTCAGAAGGGGATAACGGACTTTCAGCCATAATGTGCGGGTGGCCGGCATCCTCCTCGTCGAAGACGACCCCTCGGTCCGCACGGGCCTCGAACTGGCCCTGACGCGCCAGGGGCACTCCGTGACCGCCTACGCCACCGGCGAGGAGGCCCTGGACCACGTGCGCGCCCGCAGGCCCGAGATCGTCATCCTCGACGTCATGCTCCCCGGCATCGACGGCGTGGAGGTCTGCCGCCGCATCCGCAGGCTCGACTCCCTGCCGATCATCCTGCTCACCGCGCGCGGGGACGACCTGGACGTGGTCGTCGGGCTGGAGGCCGGCGCGGACGACTACGTGGTCAAGCCGGTGGAGCCGCGCGTGCTCGACGCCCGCATCCGCGCCGTGCTGCGCCGCCTGGAGTCGGCATCCGCCGACCGCATCAGCTTCGGCGACCTCGTGGTGGACCGGGGGGCGCTCAAGGTGAGCCTGGCCAACCGCGAGATCCACCTCACGCCCACCGAGCTGAGACTGCTGCTGGAACTGGTGCGGCATCCCGGGCAGGTGCTCAACCGCCGCTATCTGCTGCGCGCGGTCTGGGACCACAACCACGTGGCCGACTCGCGCCTGGTGGACGCGTGCGTGCAGCGCATCCGCGCGAAGATCGAGCCCGTGCCCGCCGAGCCGGTGTACATCCACACCGTGCGCGGCTTCGGCTACCGCTTCAGCCCGCCGTGAACCTCGGCCTCCGGCGTCCCGTCGGCCTGCGCGGCCGGTTGGTCATCACCTTCGTCCTGGTCGCGGTGACCGCCTCGGCCCTGGTCGCGGGCATCGGCTACCAGCTCGTCCGCCGTGCGCTGCTGGAACGCGCGGAGACCGGCGCCGTCGTGGACGTCCGCGACGTCCTGCAGCGGATCTCGCTGCCGATCGGCACCAGCGACCTGCTGTGGCCCACCGACGCGGTGGTGACCGACAGCGACCTCACCAACCTGGCCGAGTCCCTCGGCGGGCCGGACCGCCAGGTGATCCTCGAGTACGGCGAGCAGGAGCGGCTGAGCAGCGGCACGACGTTCGGGCTCGGCGACGTCCCGGCGGAGCTGCGCCGGCAAGCGTCCGGACGCATGGTCCGCCAGCGGCTGCTGATCCGGGGCGACCCATGGCTGCTGATCGGCACCCAGGTCCACCGGCGCACCCGCACCGGCGCGGTGCGCCCCACCGGCATGACGATCTACGTGTTCGTGTCGCTCAAGGAAGAGGACGGCGTCCTGGCCCGGCTGCGCACCGCGCTCGCCCAGGCGTCCGGGATCACGCTGGCGGTCGCCCTGACCGTCGCGCTGGTGTCCGCGCGCAGCGTCCTGCGCCCGGTGCGCAGGCTCGGGGACGCCGCGCGCGCCCTCGGCGCCGGGCGCCTGGACACCCGCCTGCCGGTGGACGGCCGCGACGAGCTGGCCGGGCTGAGCGCGACGTTCAACGACACCGCCTCCGCCCTGGAGGACACCGTGTCGGAGCTGCGCGCCCTTGAGGCCATGTCCCGGCGTTTCGTCGCGGACGTCTCCCACGAGCTGCGCACGCCTCTCACGGCGATGACGGCGGTCACCGACATGCTGACCGAGGAGGCCGGCAACCTGCCGCCCGACGCGGGCAAGGCCGTGGACCTGGTGGTGCGGGAGATCAACCGGCTCAGGGTGCTGGTGGAGCACCTCATCGAGGCGAGCAGGTTCGACTCGGGCGCCGCCGTGCTGACCAAGGAGAACGTCGACGTCGGCATGGCGCTCGGCGACTGCCTGGAGATCAGGGGGTGGACCGGCCGGGTGCGCCTGGAGGTGCCGCGCGGCCTGTCGTTCTCGCTCGACCCCCGGCGCTTCGACGTGATCGTGGCGAACCTGGTGGGCAACGCCCTGCTCCACGGCGCTCCCCCGGTGACCGTGGCCGCGCGCCCGCTGCGCGGCGGCCTGGAGGTCATGGTGCGCGACCGGGGGAAGGGCATCCCGCGCCGCGACCTCCCCCATGTCTTCGAGCGCTTCTACAAGGTGGGGGCGGGACGGGCGCGCAGTGAGGGCAGCGGGCTCGGCCTGGCCATCGCCAAGGCCAACGCCGAACTGCACGGCGGGACGATCAAAGTGGAACTGTGCGATCCGGGCACGCTGTTCACCGTATGGATCCCGCTCCCATGAGGCCGCGCCCGGTGAGAGCACTGTTGCCGGCCCTGTTGCCGGCCCTGCTGCTGGGGACGGCGGCCTGCGGCGTGGACCCCACGGGCGTGTTCGACGCCGGACCGGCGCCGGTGCTCAGCGGCAAGGGCGCGGTCGCCAACGTCTACCTGCTGCGTGACGGGCGGCTGTCCCCCAAGCAGGTGTCCACGGCGTCCAACGCCGCCGAGGACGTGATCGGGGCGCTGTTCGAGGTGAGCAGGCGGCCCGGGGACGGCCTCGGTTCCGCGCTGTCGTCGTTCCGGCTGGAGCAGAGCGTGCTCGGCCGGTACGGGGTGGACAGCGGCGTGCGCAACGACCCGGAGAACCCGGTGGGCCTGCGGCTGCACGTCATCGTCAACGGACCCGGCCGGCTCGGCAGGACGGCGATCGCCCAGATCACCTGCACAGCGCGGCTGCGCGAGGAGATCTGGGCCGTGAAGATCACTCAGACGACGGCCAAGGGGCCACTGGCGCTGGGCGAGCACACCTGCCGCGAGTACCACGACCTGGCCGCGCCCGACGTCAACCTGCCGCCGTGACCCCGGGGCCGCCGGTCAGACCGTGATGTCCTCCAGCATCTCGGTCACCAGCGCGGCGATCGGCGAGCGCTCGGAGCGGGTGAGCGTGACGTGCGCGAACAGCGGGTGCCCCTTGAGCTTCTCGACCACGGCGACCACGCCGTCGTGCCGGCCGACCCTGAGGTTGTCGCGCTGGGCGATGTCATGGGTGAGCACGACGCGCGAGTTGGCGCCGATGCGCGACAGCACGGTGAGCAGGACGCCCCGTTCGAGCGACTGCGCCTCGTCCACGATCACGAACGCGTCGTGCAGCGACCGTCCCCGGATGTGGGTGAGCGGCAGGACCTCCAGCATGCCGCGGTCGAGGACCTCCTCGATCACCTCGGGGGTGGTGACGGCGCCGAGGGTGTCGAACACCGCCTGCGCCCACGGGCCCATCTTCTCGTTCTCGGAGCCGGGCAGGTAGCCGAGCTCCTGGCCGCCCACCGCGTAGAGGGGGCGGAAGACGATGACCTTGCGGTGCTGCCGGCGTTCGAGCACGGCCTCGAGGCCCGCGCACAGCGCCAGCGCCGACTTGCCCGTGCCCGCCCGGCCGCCGAGGGAGACGATGCCCACCTCGGGGTCCATGAGCAGGTCGAGGGCGATGCGCTGCTCGGCGGAGCGGCCGTGCAGGCCGAACACCTCGCGGTCGCCCCGCACGAGCCGCACCGACTTGTCGGGCTGCACCCGCCCGAGCGCCGACCCCCGGGCCGACAGCAGCCGCAGGCCGGTGTGCGTGGGAAGCTCGCGGGCCTCCTCGAGGTCGGCGCCGCCGTTCTCGAACAGCGACTCGACGTCCTCGGTGGTCACCTGGAGCTCGGCCATGCCGGTCCAGCCGGACTCCACCACCAGGTCGGCGCGGTACTCCTCGGCCGCGAGGCCGATGGAGGCGGCCTTGACCCGCATCGGCAGATCCTTGGAGACCAGCACCACGTCGTGGCCCTCGGCGGCGAGGGACCGCGCGACGGTGAGGATGCGGGTGTCGTTGTCGCCGAGCCGGAATCCGGCCGGCAGGATCGCGGGGTCGCTGTGGTTGAGTTCGACTCTGATCGTGCCCTCGCCTATCGGCATGGGCTCGTCCAACCGGCCGTACTGAACACGAAGATCGTCCAGGAAGCGCAACGCCTTGCGGGCGAAGTACCCGAGTTCGGGGTGGTGGCGCTTGGCCTCCAGTTCGGTGATGACGACGATCGGTAGGACGACTTCGTGCTCCGCGAAGCGGCTCATCGCCGCAGGGTCGGCCAGCAGGACAGAGGTGTCCACTATGTACGTGCGCCTCGATGGCGTGAGGCTACTGGAGGTAGTGGACGGGTTGCTCGAGGACACTGCCACGCGTTCTCCCCCGGGCGCCAGGAGTCAGCGCCCTGCCTATGAGGTGGTGAGCGGACCGGGCCCGATCGTGCGCCCCCACCTGTGCGAGGCGACGCCGGATTCCGGCCCCCCTCGTCAAAAGGCGACGCAAGGGCGGACCCTCTCCCGAAGTAGGCCGTATGGACTGCCTACTCCTTACGGTACGTCGTGGACGCCCCCTACCCAACAGCTGGACCAGGGCTGATAGGGGGTGTTCACGGGGTGTTTCAGTTCCCGTACCGCCGGTGCCGCGCGGCGTACGACCGTAGCGCCCGCAAAAAGTCGACTCTGCGGAAGTCAGGCCAGTAGGCCTCGCAGAAGTAGAACTCCGAGTGAGCGCTCTGCCAGAGCAGGAAGCCGGACAGCCTCTGCTCTCCCGACGTGCGGATGAGAAGATCCGGGTCGGGGAGGCCGCGCGTGTAGAGATGCTCCGCGATGTGCTCGACATCGAGGACCTCGACAAGCTCCTCGATGCTCGCGCCCTTGCTGGCGTGCTCCTGGAGGAGGGAGCGCACCGCATCAGCGATCTCACGCCTTCCTCCATACCCAACCGCAACGTTCACAATCAGCCCAGGACGGCGCGATGTCACTTCTTTCGCGTCTTTGAGGATGCGGGCCGTGCGATCGGGCAAAAGGTCCAGCGCTCCCATGGGGTTCACCCGCAACCCGCCGGCCACCAGGCCCTGCACGGTCTCCTCGATGATCTCCATCAGGGGGTCGAGCTCTTCCTTCGGCCGGCTGAGGTTGTCACTGGAGAGCAACCACACTGTGACGATCTCGACCCCGGCCTCACGGCACCACACCAGCAGCTCGGAGATCTTGTCCGCGCCCTTCTGATGGCCGTGGCTGACGTCGCGCAGGCCCATGGCCCTGGCCCAGCGGCGGTTGCCGTCCACGATGACACCCACGTGGCGAGGTATCTGATCGCTGGACAGCTTGGCCTCAAGACGGCGCTCGTACAGCCGGTACACGAGATCGCGCACGCCCATGGAGACCTCCCCTTCGCCGCCCGCCCACTGTCGGACGTTGACAACACGCAATTATCACGTGCCCGGACGCCTGCCCGCCCCCGCTTGGCTCACCGTCGAGTCCAGAACGCGGAACGGGGAACGACGGCGGGCTCGCGGCCTCGCTCCCCGTGGCGGGCGGCAGGGGCGTCAGGAAAGGCGGTCCACTAGGGAGTGGTACTCCTGCCACAGCTGCTTGGGCAACTGGTCGCCGAAGGTGGAGAAGTGGCCGGGAATCAGCGCGGCCTCCTGCTTCCACACCTCGCGGTCGACCGACAGCAGGACCGAAAGGTCGGACTCGTCGATGTCGAGTCCCTCGGTGTCCAGCGCGTCCCGCGGCGGCAGCAGCCCGATGGGGGTCTCGACGGCGCCGGCCCGGCCGTTCAGCCGCTCGACGATCCACTTGAGCACGCGGCCGTTCTCCCCGAAGCCCGGCCACAGGAAGCGGCCCGAGGCGTCCTTGCGGAACCAGTTGACGTAGTAGATGCGCGGCAGCTTGCCAGGATCGGCCGTCCTGCCGATCTTGAGCCAGTGGGCGAAGTAGTCGCCCATGTTGTAGCCGCAGAACGGCAGCATCGCGAACGGGTCGTAGCGCAGCTCGCCGACCTTGCCCTCGGCGGCGGCGGTCTTCTCCGAGGCGACGTTGGCGCCGAGGAAGACGCCGTGCTGCCAGCTGAACGACTCGGTGACCAGCGGCACGGCCGTCGCGCGGCGCCCGCCGAACAGGATGGCCGAGATCGGCACGCCCTTGGGGTCCGACCACTCGGGGGCGATGGTCGGGCACTGGGACGCCGGGGTGGTGAAGCGGGCGTTCGGGTGGGCGGCCGGCTCGCCGGAGCCTGGCGTCCAGTCGCGGCCCCGCCAGTCGATGAGGTGCGCGGGCGGCTCGTCGGTGAGCCCCTCCCACCACACGTCGCCGTCGTCGGTCAGCGCCACGTTGGTGAAGATGCTGTTGCCCCAGAGCGTCCTGACGGCGTTGCCGTTGGTCGACTCGCCGGTGCCGGGCGCGACGCCGAAGAAGCCGGCCTCGGGATTGATGGCGTGCAGCCGGCCGTCCTCGCCGAAGCGCATCCAGGCGATGTCGTCGCCGATGGTCTCGACCTTCCAGCCCGGGATGGTCGGCTGGAGCATCGCGAGGTTGGTCTTGCCGCAGGCGGAGGGGAAGGCCGCGGCGACGTAACGGGCCTGGCCGTCCGGCGGGGTGAGCTTGAGGATCAGCATGTGCTCGGCCAGCCAGCCCTCGTCGCGGGCCATCACGCTGGCGACGCGCAGCGCGTAGCACTTCTTGCCGAGCAGCGCGTTGCCGCCGTAGCCGGAGCCGTAGGACCAGATCTCCCGGGTCTCCGGGAAGTGGCTGATGTACTTGGTGGTGCTGCACGGCCAGGGGACGTCCTCCTGGCCGGGCGCCAGCGGGGCGCCGACCGAGTGGACGGCCTTGACGTAGTCGCCCCTCTCCTCGATCAGCCGGAGGGCGCGCTCGCCCATGCGGGTCATGACGCGCATGGAGACGGCGACGTACGGAGAGTCGGTGATCTCGACGCCGAGCTGGGAGATCTCGCCGCCGAGCGGGCCCATGCAGAAGGGCACGACGTACATCGTGCGCCCGCGCATGCAGCCGCTGAACAGCCGGTCGAAGGTGGCGCGCATCTCCTTGGGCGCGATCCAGTTGTTCGTGGGGCCCGCGTCCTGCGGATCCTCCGAGCAGATGAAGGTGCGGTCCTCGACCCGGGCGACGTCGCCGGGGTCGGACGTCGCGAGAAAGCTGTTGGGCCGCGCGGCGAGGCGCGTGAACGTCCCCTGCTTGACGAGCAGGTTGGTCAGGCGCGTCCATTCGGCCTCCGACCCGTCGCACCACTCGACGCGATCGGGACGGGTCAGCTCGGCGATCTCTCTGACCCAGGCGGCGAGCTCGGCGTGGGACGTCGGGGCGGTCATTTCAATGGAAACTGACACGGAGCCGGCTCCTTACTCTCAGGCAAAACATCATCAACGACGGAACGCGCCGAATCCAATTGGCATAGACCAGTCATGGAAACGGGGGTTCAAGGACCCCTCAAAAGAGGAGATCCGCGGCTCCCATTTCGACTCTGTTTCGGGCCGGTGAATTCGGATGACCGTCGTCAGCCCTGCCCACTGCCCATCCGGGCGGTGTCATAACGGGGCAGGGACCGCGATGGTTTCCGGGATTTTACCCATCTTGGCGAAGATTGGAGAGTCGGCTTCCGTCCGGCGGGCCGTACGCCCGCCGGGGCCGGAGAGTGCCATTGGTATAGGCCATTGAAAATGGTCTAGGCCTTTCAAAAGATTGGTTCAAACCAATCTACGCGGTGACGTCGGGGCCTTCGGAACGCACGCGGTCGACCCGCTGGAGGGCATCGCGCAGGTCAGCGAGCCAGGTGTCGGTGTGGCTGCCCACCAGGCGCACGCACCAGGCGAGGGCGTCGCTGCGGCTGCGCGCGACCCCGGCGGCGACGAGCGTGTCGAGCACGCGTCGTTCCTGCTGGCGCAGGCGGGTCATCACAGGGATCGAGAGGGTGGTGAACATCACTGTCCCGCCCTCCAGCGAGACGCCCCAGGAGACCTTCCGGCGGAAGCGGCGCTCGGCCTCGCGGGCGATCTCGATGCGCCGTTCGCGGGTCTCCTCCCTGAAGCGCTGGACGATGCCCTCCAGCAGGGCGTCCCGCTCGGCTCCGGAGGCGGCCGCGGCCGCGGCCGGCAGAGGGAGCGTGCCGATCACCGCGATCTCCTCGCGGTCGAGGACGAACTCCCGCTCGGTGAACCACTCCTCCGGCAGGCGTCCGGTGAACCATGACGTGATCACTGATTCTTCTGTTTCCATGTAATCAGGATTACACCCGCTACGGCGCAAGCTCAAGAGGACATTATTGACAGCAACCATCTTTTGAGAGCTACTATCAATTCATGTCGCCTGTCACTTCTTCGCGCCGCTGGTGGGCGCTCGGCGCCCTGGTGCTGAGCGTCCTCGTCATCGGCCTGGACCTCACCGTCCTGAACGTCGCCCTCCCCACGCTCGCCACCTCCCTCGGCGCCGGCACCGGCGAACTGCAGTGGATCGTGGTCGCCTACATGGTGGTGTTCGCGTCCCTGCTGCTGCCCGCCGGAGCCCTCGGCGACCGGTTCGGCCGCAAGCGCATGCTGCTGGTCGGGCTCGTCGCGTTCGGCGTCGCCTCCGCCGTCGCCACCACCGTCGGCGACGCGGGCTGGCTCATCGCGATGAGAGCGGTCATGGGCGCCGGCGCCGCGATGATCATGCCGCTCTCGACGTCGATCCTGCCCGTCCTCTTCCCGCCGCACGAGCGGGCCAGGGCCATCGCCGTCTGGACCGCCGGCATGGCCGTCGGCCTGCCGCTCGGGCCCATCGTCGGCGGCTACCTGCTCGACCACTTCTGGTGGGGCTCGATCTTCCTGATCAACATCCCGGCCGTCGCGGTCGCCGTCCCCGCCGTGGCCCTCCTCATCCCCGAA
This sequence comes from Sphaerisporangium sp. NPDC049457, assembly GCF_055586705.1. Classification (NCBI taxonomy): domain Bacteria; kingdom Bacillati; phylum Actinomycetota; class Actinomycetes; order Streptosporangiales; family Streptosporangiaceae; genus Sphaerisporangium; species Sphaerisporangium sp. NPDC049457. The sequence goes on from NZ_JBVJHR010000016.1 coordinate 91,032, forward strand.
TCGCGCGACCCCTCGGCCTCCCGGGTCGACCTGCCGGGCGGGCTGCTGTCCATGCTGGGCCTCGGCGCGCTCGTGTACGGGGTCATCCAGGCGCCCCAGGACGGCTGGGCACACCCCGCGGTGCTCGCCGGCGTCATCGGCGGCCTCGCGCTGCTGACCCTCTTCGCCGTCGTGGAGGCCAGGACCCGCGCCCCCATGCTGGACCTCGGCCTGTTCCGGCAGCGGGTCTTCCTGTGGGGAGCGGCCGGCGCGACGTTCATCAGCCTGGCGATGACCGGCGTGCTGTTCGTCGTCCCCCTGTACCTGCAGGCCGTCCTGGGCTTCGACGCGTTCGAGACCGGCCTGCGCGTCGTCCCCATGGTCGCCGGGCTGATGGCCGGCGGGCTGGCCGGCGAACGGCTGCTCGCCCGCGCGGGGCTGCGGTGGCTGATGACCGCCGGGCTGGTGCTCCTGGCGGCCGGCCTCGGCATGGGCGCGATGACCGGCGTCCCGGACGGGTACGCCTGGACCGCCGCCTGGCTCTCGGTCGCCGGGGCGGGGGTCGGCCTGGCGATGGTGCCCGCCATGGACGGCGTCCTCGCCACGCTGCCGGAGGACCGCACCGGCGCCGGCTCCGGCGCGCTACAGGCGGTGCGGCAGGTCGGCGGCGCGGTGGGGGTCGCCCTGATGGGCAGCGCGCTGTCCGCCCTCTACGTCGCCCGCCTCCCCCAGGGCGCGCCCAAGGCCGCCGAGGAGTCGGTCGCGGTGGCCGTGCGACTCGGCGACCCCGCGCTCACCGCCGCCGCGCACGACGCCTACGTGTACGGCATGGACACGGTCCTCGCCACCTGCGCGGCCCTGTCCCTCCTCACCGCCACCCTCATCACCTCCCGCCTGCGCCCCACCCCCGCCGCCCCGCCCACCCCCCAACGAACCCCTGCCCCCTCCCCCCTGAACCGCTGACCTGCGAGCCTCCACCGCCCTGCGACCGGGGCACCCGCTCCCTCCTCCTCACCCACCGGTCACCGACCCGATGCCGTCCTCTCAGAAGAGGCAGGCGAGCGCGTCACAGAACACCACCTCGCCGACGGACGCCCTCCCCCCGCCCCATGTCCGCTTTCTCCACAGGCGCCGCGGCGGCGGGAAGGGGATACGGCGAATCCGGCGCCCCTGTGCGGTGAACGCCCGGCGTATTCACGCGAGAATTGGAAGATGAGCTCTCCCGCGCGCACCCAGCAGCGGCATCCCGGCCTCCGCGAACGCAAGAAGGCCAAGACCCGGCGGACGATCCAGGACCACGCCATGCGGCTGTTCGCCGAGCAGGGCTACGACAACACCACGATCGAGCAGATCGCCGAGGCCGCGGAGGTCTCGCCGAGCACGTTCTTCCGCTACTTCCCCTCCAAGGAAGACGTGGTGATCCAGGACGACTACGACCCGCTGATCAGCGCCGCGTTCCTCGCGCAGCCGGCCACCCTCACCCCGCTCGCCGCGATACGCCGCGCGCTCCAGGAGGTCTTCGCCGACGTGGTCACCGAAGACGAGCGGACCATATTGACGCGCGCGCGGCTCATCTGGTCGATCCCCGCGCTGCGCGCCCGCCAGGTGGAAAGCCAGCTCGCCGCCCTGACCATGATGAGAGACGCCGTGGCCCAGCGCACCGGCCTGCCCCCTGACGACTTCCGGCTGCGCGTCTTCACCGGCGCCGTCGTGGGCGCGTGGATCGCCGCCATCGAAGAGTGGATCGAATCCGACGGCTCCCAGTCCCTGGCCGCCCTGATGGACCGCGTCATGTCCCTACTAGAAGAGGGCCTCCCCCTCTAGCCTCCATCTTCTAGCCTCCGTCTTCCGTTCCACGCGGCGCTTGATTGTGCTTCTCTTGATGCGGGGAACGGTGGCGGACACGTGGCCGTACAAATGGGCGATTCGCTCACCGAACCGGTGAAAAGTACGGCTCTCTGAGGGTGGTATTGCGAATCGATGAAGCACGCCGACTCCCGCTCCGTCAGAACCCCGCGCGCCACGGCGCAGTTCGCGGCCTTGGAGCCGATATGGGCCGGCATCGGGTCGACGATCCAGTTGAGGGTCCTGCTCGTGTTCGGAGCGCTCTTCAACGAGCGCGTCTACGTGCACGACACCCAACTTGTCGACAACCCGCGGGTCGTGGCCGATTTCAGCAGGTCCGACCTGCGGGACAGCAGTTTCTACCGTCTGCTGAGAGATCTCGTCACGTCAGGCGTCGTCTCGGTCGGGCTCCGGGAGCACAACTACCTCTACCGCGAAGAGCGGCTCGATCCCTGTGATTCCCTGACCGATGTCCTGAACAGCTGGAAGAAGAACAGCCCGGACGGCAAGGGCTGGGTCATCTCGCCTGTCTCGGACGCGCGCTCCAGGATGGTCGCGGAACTCGACACGATCCTCGCCGGCGACGGGCCCGTCGTCGTCCGCTACGACTACGCCAGGACGAAGGACGACTTCATGCGGCAGGTTCGCGAGGCGGCGAACTCGCCGGACTCCGTGCTGGCCGGTCTCCTGTCACAGCAGCCGATCGAGCTGCGGAGACGTTACGACAAAATTCTTTCGAGGCCGCGGTTCTCACATACCCCGATTTTCGCGCTGCTGCACGATTCCGGCCTGCCGGTCGCCGACGAACTGATCCAGATCCATGGGCTCTTCGACGAGACGGCGCATGCGAGAGCGTTCGACGCGCGGGTTCTCGGGTCCGACTGGAATTCGGGCCAGGGCACGGGTCTGGCCGAGGCCGTCCTCACCAATGGACGGATCGAGCGGAGTGAAGACGGCCCCGCGCTGGACACGGCGGAACTCGTGGAGGCGGCTTACCGCATGGTCGAAGGGCCGCCGCCCGACCTGCTCGCCATGCTGCGCCATGAAGAGATCATGGAGCTGCGTGAGCAGGCCAGAGAGCTCTTCGAGATCCAGTCGTACTTGGAAGTCTCCGACGCTCGGGATCCGGACGATGCGCTAGCCGCCGCCCTGGCCGACTGTGCCGCCGACTACTGGCAACACATCTGTGAATACATCAGGGCAACTCGCCCTCATTTGACGGTCAGGTCCACCAGCCTCGGCATCTTCTTGCGCAGGCGGATGCCGAGATTGGCGAAGGTCGCCGAGCGGTTCGCGACGACCGGCCTGTCGACGCTCACCGAGGTGGCGATCGATTCGCTGCCCCTCATCGGCGGCGGCCTGAGCCAGGAGGCGAAGAGCAGCATCCTGAAGCACGCGAACATCGACTTCGTGTTCTTCACCGAGTCGCCGCGCATGCGGGAACTGAGGAACTTCTATCCGCACCGAGGCTGGATCTCCTCCGACACGAGATCGATCGAGAGCCGGTGAGTGCGGCGACCTTTCCCGGGGGGTTTCCATGTCCACCGCACATTCACTCACGAACCGTGACGGATTCACCTGGGCGGTCAGGCCCGGCACTGGTGACCGCGTCGGCCCCGGCCCCCATGAGCAGGACATGTGGCGGCTGCTCAGGTCCTTCACCGTGCCGGGTTCGGCGTTCGTCGACGTCGGCGCGCATGTCGGCCACTACACCCTCCGGATGAGCGAGGTATTCGCGCGGGTCATCGCGATCGAGCCGAACCCCACTGCTCTGCGCACGCTGCGATTGAACCTCCGGCTCAACGGCATCGGCAACGTCGACGTCCACCCCGTGGCCGCGCATGAGTCCAGGGGACGGCTGCGACTGTGGGATCCCTTCAACGTGACCGCCGGACCCTGCACGCGCACGCTCGCCGCCGACGAGCCGGCGATCGCGCCCGCCGACTGCGAGATCTCCACGCTGTACTCCGGCGAGGAGGGGTTCGGCGCGTTCCTCGGCGAGGCGGACTGCCTCCCGATCGACCTCATCACGTCCCGGTACGACGAGAGGGTGGGGCTCATCAAGATCGACATCGAGGGCCGTGAGGGAACGGCGTTGTCCGGTGCGGCCGAGACGATACGTCGTCATCGGCCGGCGATCCTGATCGAGATGCACGACTCGATGTACGGAGAGGCCATCAATGACCTGGTGGCCGGACAGTTGTCGCGGCACGACTACGTGTGGTGCGACTTCTCGCTCTATCAGAGATCGAAGATGACGCGGTCGACCATGTGTCCGTACATCTACGCCGAGCCGGTGAACACCGGCCGCGCGCAGGATGTCCTCGCCTTCGCCGAGCGGGCGAACGAGGGTGCCGCCTCACGCTGGGTCACAACGCCTTGAGACGGCCAGGATGACCATGCTCATCTCGTCATGCCGCATCCAGCACAACACGTCGAAATCGCCCACTGCCGCCTTCAGCAGTCCCGCCTCCTTGTCGATCGTTCGCACCATCCCGGACTCCGGATCCGTGGACAGGTACTCCAGCGAGTCGAGAATGAATCTGGCGGCCCCGGGATCACAGCCGTGGATGGAGCGGATCTCCCGCACGGCGGACGCGGCCAGCAGGATCTCGTAGTAGCCCTTCATCGTGCGATCTCACGGCGCAGGTCGCTCAGCCGCATCGTTTCCATTCCCGCGTCGAGCTCCGCGATCAGCCTCGTTCCCAGCAACCGATCGGCGACGTCCTGCGCCTCACTGAGAGACTCCACGCCGGCGGCGGCGACCGCATAGGGAACCACGGCGGCCACCACATGGCCGCCTTGCTCCAAGAGGACGACTTCTCCCGATGCCGCTCGGTCGATGGCGTCCTCGACCTCGGCAGCGGTCGCGGGAATCCGCAATGTCCGGTTCCTCATGACAGATGGCTCCTCATTCACGGCCCCTTCGACTCAGAGCCTTACAGCCTCACCCTGCCATCACTCAGGGCGGCACTCCAGGTCACCGAAGCCTTTCCATCGCGCTCGCACTGGTCACCGTAATGAGTTCACGAGACGAGGCTCCCGGTGACACAGCGGTCGATCTGGATGTGCTCTCAAGGGATGGTGGTCGTGATGTCATGGAGTGCGGAGTGTCGCCAGCGAGCCCAGACGGTCTTGCCGGTGGTGCCGGTCAGCGGGGTGACGCCGTGGCCATGGGCGAGCGCCGCCACGATGGCCAGTCCGCGCCCGTGTTCGGCGTCCGGCCCGAGGTCCAGCCGGCGCGGCAGCCCGGCGCCGTGATCGGTGACCCACACGAACAGGTCGCCGTCCCCGGCCCACATCGAGACCCTGATCGGCGGCTCGCCGTAGGCGCTCGCGTTCGCCAGCAGCTCTCCGACGACGAGCACGACGTCGTCCGCCAACTCCGGCAGCCCCCACCCGCCCAGAGCCTCCCTCACCAAGGCGCGGACCTTCCCCACGATCGAGGCGTCCCCCGCGACTTCCCAGCAGACGGTACGAAGACCGCCCGACCTCTCCGGCATCGGCACTCCTTGCCGTTGTGCTGACGGTGGGGAGAAGGGGGCGGCGCATAGCGTCCGCTTGCGCCAAATTCGCCCGTACAAAACGGTCGTTCTATCGGCGGATCGACATATCCTGCCGAATCGCATACGACACCGCGAACAACGCGGAGAGACATCCGCGCCGTTCTCCCGTACGACGGAATTCCACAAATTCCCTTCGCCCCTTCCCATGGACCTGACCAGCGTCTTAGGGTCCGGCCAAGGACGCCGAGCGCACCTGGAAAAGGTGACCGAGGCGACAATTCCGTGAACGTCTGTGAGGGGATCGTGAACGGCAACCGCATGACACCGCTCGAATTCTTCGCCAGAGAATTGCGGCAGGCCCGCGAGGCCGCAGGACTCAGCCAGGCTCAGCTCGCCACGGCGATCGTCGGCTACTCGCCGTCCTTCGTCGCCATGGTCGAGACCGCCCGCAGGGTCCCCAAACCGGACTTCGCCGAACGCTGCGACCGCGTCCTCGAAACCGCCGGCATCCTCACCCGCCTCGCCCAAGACCTGGTCTGCAAGGCCATGCCGCCAGAGTGGGTGGGGAAGTGGCTGACGATCGAGGGCAGAGCGACTTCTCTGCTCTGGTACGAACCGCTGCTGGTACCGGGCCTGCTACAGATCGAGCCCTACGCCCGTGAGGTGATCGCCAAGTCAGGGCGGCAATTCGACATTGACGACCAAGTGGAGGCCCGGCTGGCCCGTCAACGTGTCCTGACCGGGGAAACGCCGCCTATGTTCGTCGTCATCTTGGACGAAGGCGTACTCCACCGTCCGATCGGCGGTCCCTCAGTGATGCATGACCAGATCACGCATCTGCTGGACGTCGCGAGACGGCCCAAGGTCGTCATACAGATTGTGCCGCTCGATGTCGGTGCTTATCCTGGCCTCGCCGGTCCGCTCGTCGTAACCACTTTCGAGGGACGCGAGGTTGTCTATGTGGACAATGCGCTGAGCGGTGACGTCGTCGAGCATGCCCCTGACGTAGCTGCTCTGAAATGCCTGTGGGAATCCCTGCGAGCCGAAGCGCTGCCGGCACGACAGTCCATAGAGCTGATGACGAAGGTGGCAGAGACATGGAAGTGACCAACTTGCACTGGCGCAAATCGTCGTACAGCAGCGGAAACGGCGGCGCCTGCGTAGAGGTGGCATTCCTCGCAGGCACCATGGCCGTCCGCGACAGCAAAAAGCCCACCGGCCCCATGCTTCGCTTCACCACCGGCGAGTGGCGCACTTTCGTCCGCAGCCTGAAGAACACCGAACTCGCCAGCGAGTGAAAGCCTGAGGGATGCCTTGTACACCGGGGCCGGAGGCGGTTAGGCCCCGGTGCAGGCTCGTGGGGCCCGTACTCAGCTCGGTGACAGGCCGACCAGTTCGACGTCTCCCGTCATGAAGGCCGTGAGGAACCGCTCGCGGCCGACGAGTTTGAAGATCTGGTCCGCGTACGCGCCGCTCTCGGCGTAGCCCAGCGTGGTCTTCCTGACCGGCGGCACCAGTTGTCCTTCCACCCCCATCATCAGCCGTTTCGTGGACGCCTCGCCCCCGTTGTCGATCATCCAGTTGAACACCTCCCTGGTGACCACCTCGATGAACCCCTCCCTGATCACCATGGGCCTGCGCACCTTTCCCACCTGCGCGAGGAGGTTCGGATGGATGAGGCTGTGCGCCATCTCGTGGACGATCGTCTCGATGGTCTCCCAGCGGGCCTGCGACTCCGGCCGGTCGGTCCTGAACTCGGTGACCAGGCCGACACCGCCACCGCCCTCCGCACCCGCGTGGGAGTTGGAGCCGATGTGCTGGAAGAAATAGATCGCGAGCTTGCGCACCGACGGCTGTTCGGCGATCCACTGTCCGAGCATCTTGAACAGGAAGACCCTGTCATCCGAGCGCGTGGAGTCATATCCGGTGAGGGTGAAGACCGACTCACCCGCCGAGGTGTCCTCGCCGACCACATAGGCCCGGTTCATCAGGTGCTTGACGAGATCCTGCTCGGTCGGCAGCGTCCTTGTCTTGTCATAGATCTTCGAGAAGTAGTCGAACCCCGTGAAGAAGGGACCGTCCTCGCGCGCCGCCGCGTACGGCTGGAGCGTCTGCCAGGCCACCGTCTGGGCGAGCCGCGCGATCAGGCCGAGATCTGCCCACTGCTGGAATCTCGGTTGCTGCCCCGACTGCCGACGCCACTGCACGACATGGTTCAGCAGAAGGTTCTGCAGCTTCGGCAGGAGTTCCTTGCGGAGAAGGTCCTTGTCGAGCGGCGGCGTCCGCCCACTGGAAGCACCGGTCCCGCCCGGAACATCGGGGGTGGATGGCGGGGGACCGTAAAGGGCCGCGGCCTGCTGCCGCACCTGATCGGGTAGCGGGGCCACCTTCGTCTTCAGCGCCGTCCGCAGCCATCGGGTTCGGCCGAGCACCTGTAACTCGAATTCGTTGCGGTCCGGGGCGGGCATCACCGGCTCGGCGGGGATGTTGTGCACCAGCCACGTCAGCGCCGCTTTGAAATCGAACCCGGGGACGGCCTCGCGGTTCACCGCCAGCAGATTTGCCGCATACAGCAGCCAGAGGCGCAGTTGCGTGTCGGTCAACTGCTGGGCAAGGGCGGGGTCGTGACCGGCGATCCGGTAGATGCTCGCGAGCCGGACCGTCACTTCCTGGTCGCTGAGGCCGAGTACCCCACCATGCTTGACGTTGACCTGGAGCGGCGGGAGATCCAGAGTCCGGTCGACCGGCTGATCTCGCTGGACGACCGCCAGGGCGTCGTCCATGGTGGGGGTCTTCGGTGTGTACACACGTCCTCCTGCCGTCCGGCCATTGGTACGTTCCATCCAATCTCGCCACCACCGGAATCGAGCTAACAATCCGGCAGCACTTACGAGACATCCACTTATCGACCATCCAGAAACAAGCACCGTGCGCGATCCGAAAAGGTAACACCGGGCTCTTGGCAGGGAAATCCCCGGAAGCGCCCTCCCCGCACCTACGTAATCCTTTTTGAGTGGGTTCATGGCGATCAACGGGAGGAGAATCTTGTACTTACACGTCAAACGTTTCATGTCCGCTTCAGGGGCAATAGGGCTTATCGCCATGACGGCGGGCATCTCCCTGATGAGGCTGTCCTCGATGAGCCGGTCGGCCGCCCTGGACTGCTCCCAGACGAAGTCGAGGACAGCGATTCATGGGGGTTCCCGACCTGGCGAGGCGCTGAGAGGCAGGGTCCGGCCCCCGGACCACCGGGGTACCGGCCGTCCGCCGTACGGGGGCGCCGGGTTCGCCGTACCACGTTCCACCGTCGCGGCGCCGTCAAGTCACCCTGTAGAGCGGTGGAGTCGTCATCGCGGCGTCGGCGAGGACGGCTCGCTTGCGGAGGGTGCGACGGAGGGCTTTGTACCGATGAGCCGAATCACCGGGCGCTGGAGATACGTGAGGGGAAGGCGCGTGAGGGCATGGCGGCGACCGATTCCCTGGTGATCCAAGGATGACCGGGGTGATGGTGGCGAACGAGAATATGCCCTCCGGCGTGCTGTCGATCATGAGCTCCGTTCCACCCCGCGAACCCGAATGCCAGGGCGTGTCGACGGTGTAGGGCAGCTTGTTCGGAAAGAACCGGCTTGTCCGCACTTAGAGCCAAAAACCACGACATGACGTGGAGTTCCAGCCCTCCCATTTCCAAGCCGACGGCAAACCTCCTCACTACCGTGGCCGCGTGTTGAGCAGCTACCCGGAGATCCGTGATCGGGTCTAAAAGCTCGCCCGCGAACTTGCATTGCGTGTCGAGTGGGCGGAGACGGGCCGATCCATTCGCCTACTCTTGCTCTATGACCGGTCTCAGATTGTGGTCGACCGCGCCATCGTGCCAGTCCGCGACCTCCGGTCAACGGTGCTCGTCAATCTCGAACGCGATCTGGAGCACGTGTTCGGAGAGGGCTGGTTGAGTGACCACGTCTATGCCGACTCCTCGCCACGTCACCTTCCGCGTGACCCTTGAGGAGACGGTGGACACAGAGATCGTCGTATGGGGAGCCGATCCCATCGATGCTTCCGTCCGTTCTGGCGTCAGCGGCCGAACGCTGGCAGAGCTCTTCGAGGAAGTCGCAGCCGTGAAGCACTTCGTCTTGGGCGTGGCCGAAGACGTGCCGGTGTCGGTTGAGTATGTGTACGAGATACCCGGCGTACCGCAGGAGCTTCTTGACTCCTACCAGGAAGAGCGTGCCCACCTACGCCAGACCGCCAGCGAGATGGCGGCCCGGCTGCGCCAGGCGGGAATCACCGAAGACGACAGTGCGATCTTGCTGGGATTGCCGGAACCACGGTCAGGTGATCTTTTGAGGTCCTGATCCGGTCTGCGTGGGACAGGGACACGGTGGTACCGCAGGCGCCGGCCGTCCGCCGTAGACGCGGCGACGCCGGCGAGGACGGGTCGCCTGCGGAGGGTAGGCGGGGTCAGCGGACGCGGGCGGCTACGTAGGGGCTTACTCGGACTACGCCGGCGAGGTTTCTGGTGGAGACGGGGGAGAACTTGACGACGTCGCCGGTGCGGGGGGCCTGCAGCATCTTGCCGTCTCCCCAGTAGATGGCCACGTGCGAGATGTAGCCGGGGTTCGTCGGGTCGCTGCGCCAGAACAGCAGGTCGCCCGGCTGCGCCTGTGAGAGGGGGATCTGCGGCCCGGTCACCCACTGCTGGTGGGTCACCCGCGGCATGCGCACGCCCGCCTGTCCGAACGCCCACTGGACGAGCCCGGAGCAGTCGAAGGTGTCGGGCCCCTCGGCGCCCCAGACGTACGGGCGGCCGAGCTTGCTCACGGCGGCCGTCAGGGCGACGCGGAGCTGCTCTGGGGACATGAACGAGCTGGCCGGCCAGTTCGTGCGCGTCTGGGAGGGCGGGGTGAGCACGGGGTTGATCAAGGCGACCTGGCTGCCCTTCGGCAGGACCTTGAGCAGACGCAGGCGCAGCCGGGTCGAGTCGACGCCGGGGGCGCTGACGATCAGCGCGTTGTTCCGCGGGATGCCGAGGGACCTGGCCACGTCGCGGGACACGACCGCGTTGATCAGGCCCATGCCCACGGTGGCGTACGCGCCCACGCGGAGGTTACGGCCGCCCGCGCTCACCGTGGAGCCCAGGGGCACGCCGCCGTCGTTGCCGAGGACGAAGGACACCGCCACGTCCCCGGCGGCGACGCTGTTCCACAAGACGTCGGAGCGGGCGGTGGCACGTGGGGTGTAGGCGCGGAAGGTCGAGGGGTTCACGCCCATGGTCTGTACGCGCTTGCCGCCCATCATGACGTCGGCGGCGTCCACGACCTCGGCGAACTTGACCCCGCCGCTCTTTCTGACCCGACGCACGGCGGCGGCGGTCAGCGGGCGGGGGGTGACGACGAACAGGTGTGGTTTGCGCAGATCGGTCAGCGGCGCGACCTGTGTGCTCGTGGCCGACTGCGGCGGGTCGCCGGCCGGGAGTTTCCGGGCGTCGGAGGAACCGCCGGCGGACGCCGTACCGCCCGTCGCCGACCGGCCGCCCGTGGCCGAGGAACCCGCCGTGGCGGAACCGCCCTGGCCGCCCGGAGCGGCGGCGGCCGACCCTCGTGAAGCGACCGGAGGGGCGGTCACCGGGCCTCCCGCGGCCGCGGGAGCGCGGGTCGCGTTCAGGCTGCGGGTGATGGCCAGATCGCGGGTGGCCGCGACGTACCCGGCGCCGCGCCCGTCCGCCTCGGCGAGGCGGGCCGCGGCCGCGATTCGCGCCTCTCTCTTGCTCAGCTCGCCGAAGACCATGAGGTCGGTGGCGAGCACCGCGACCAGCCCGGTGGCGATGATGGCGACCGTACGGCGCTGCAGCCGTGACGCGGCGCGACGCCGGCGCGGGATGCGGGGGTGGTGGCTGAGGTCTTCGCGCACCTCGGCCAGCGCGCCGCTCACGTAGCCCTGGAAGGCTCCCACGCCGCGGGTGAGGGTGTCTCGGACGGCGGTCGAGCCACGCGGTCGCCGATCGAGCACCTTCTCCCCCTCCGTCTCTCTATGCCGTCGTCGTCTGGTCTTCGTGGCCGAGCATCGGGCCTTGGCATCCGGGCACCAAAGAGCGTGCCGCATGTCGGGCGGAACGTCCAGGTGGTTCCGGGCCGGTCACACGTATGTCGTCCCCGTCAGTGCCTGAATGTCCAGTAGCAGACATTGTCCCGTAGTCGACGCCGGATGTCCGGCGATTCGCCGTCAAGCGCCGAGACGCCCCGGCCGACCACGGACAGCCGTGATCCGCCGGAGCCGGGCTCCGGCGGATCTGGGTGTCCGGTCGCGGGGGACCGCTTGGGGTCAGTTGCCGATGTAGGGGACGGCCTCGAGGATCTCGACGGTGTTCTGCCGGCCGTTGGGCAGGGTGTACGTGGCCCTCTCGCCGATCTTCTTGCCGTTGATGGCGGAGCCGAGCGGGGAACGGGGCGAGTAGACATCGATCGGCGCGCCGCTCTCTTCGCGGGAGGCGAGCAGGAAGGTGACCTCGTCGTCGTCACCGTCGAACCGGATGGTCACGGTCATGCCGGGGCCGACGACGCCTTCCGCCCTCGGGGCCTCGCCCACCCTCGCCTGGTCCAGGAGCTGGCGGAGCTGGAGGATGCGGCCCTCCATCTTGCCCTGCTCCTCCTTGGCCGCGTGGTATCCGCCGTTCTCCTTGAGGTCGCCTTCTTCGCGGGCGGCTTCGATCTTCTTGGCGATGTCGACGCGCCCGGGCCCCGAGAGATACTCGAACTCCGCCTTCAGGCGGTCGTACGCCTCCTGGGTCAGCCAGGTGACGTTCTCTTCGCGGGAGTCGACCACGGGTTCTCCTTGCGTACTCGTGAGAGTTGCGAGCGTCCGAATTCCGGGAGACTAACAAATTAACCCGGCCGGACGCTTTCCCAAAAGTCTCATTGTACGAGATAGCAGTACTGCACGTGGCCGGATGTGGCACGCGCGCTGGTGTCGACGCGTTCGGTCAGCCTGACGTCCTCCTCCCCGGCGGGGATCGTGACGTCGCGGGTGCCGACCTCCGCGTGGTCCACGTCGGTGGCTCTGAGCCTGCAGACCGCCGTGCGGTCGGCGGGCTTGTGCGTCTGGAAGGTTATCGTGACCGAGTTCGGGCCGTCGACCTTGAAAGCGATCGTGAGGATGTCCGGATTTCCCCGGGCGGTCATCATGACGTAGCCCCAGCCGCCCATCGCGATCGCGATAAAGATCCCGATGACGACGAAGGCAATGGATCGCCCGGTGCGCCCGGAAGTGGGGCGACGCTCCGGAAAGGAGTCTGGGGTCCCCAGGATCGGCTGGTCCACGTGCGAACCGACGGCTCTATCGGTCATGGTGGAATCTCCCAGCGGTCCCTTGTCGTTGCACGAGACAATTGTCCCCTGCGGAGGCTCCGCTCTACGCGCCGCCCCCGGAACAGTCCCCCTGGGGGAGTCCGGCCTGGACACTTGAGGAGAAGCGACCCGTGAGTGCACCCCTGAGATTGATGGCAGTTCACGCCCACCCGGACGACGAGTCGAGCAAGGGCGCCGCCACGATGGCGCGCTACGTGGCGGAAGGCGCCGACGTCCTCGTCTGCACCCTCACCGGCGGCGAGCGTGGTTCGATCTTGAATCCGAAGATGGAGTTGCCGGACATCCTTGAGAACATCACCGAGGTGCGCCGCCAGGAGATGGAGAGGGCGCGCGAGATCCTCGGGGTGCGGCAGAGTTTCCTGGGGTTCATCGACTCGGGCCTGCCCGAGGACGAGAGCGAGCCGCTGCCCGAGGGATGTTTCGCGTTGCAGCCGCTGGAGGTGGCCTCCGCCCCGCTCGTCGCGGCCGTCCGCGAGTTCCGGCCCCATGTGATCGTGACGTACGACGACGACGGCGGCTACCCGCACCCTGACCACATCATGACCAACAAGGTGTCGGTGGAGGCCTTCGAGGCGGCGGGCGACCCCGACCGCTACGTCGGGCTCGGCGAGCCCTGGCAGCCGCTCAAGCTCTACTACCACATGGGCTTCACCCGGGCGCGGTTCGAGGCGCTGCACCAGGCCATGACCGAGCGCGGCATCGGCTCCCCCTACGGCGACTGGATCGCCCGCTGGGAGGACCGCCCGCAGAAGTGGGAGGTCACCACGCGGGTGCCGTGCGGCGAGTACTTCGAGATCCGCGACCGGGCGCTGCTCGCCCACGCCACCCAGGTCGACCCGGACGGCTTCTGGTTCGTGTGCCCGCGCGATCTGCAGTGCGAGATCTGGCCGACCGAGGACTACCACCTGGCGCGGTCGCTGGTCGACACCGAGCTTCCCGAGGAAGACCTGTTCACGGGCATCCGCGCCGAAGAGGTGACGCACGCCAACCGCTGAGGAAGGGGCGGCGCCCCCAGGTGGCAGACTTGACACGTGACTGATTTCGCCGCGTACGCAGCCGCCGCCCAGGGGGCCCTCGCCGCCCCGCCCGCGGTCGGCCCGGGTCTCATCGGCTTCCTCGTGGTGGCCGCCATCGGTGTCGCGTTGTACTTCCTGGTGAAGTCGATGAACAAGCAGATATCCAAGATCGAGGTTCCGCGCGAGGCCGATCTGAGGAAGGCCGACCGCGCCGACACCACGGGCACCGAGCCGCGGGCCGACGGGTCCCGCTGACCTTCCCCCCGAGAGGAAGTCCTGCATGAACGAGACGGTCGAGGTCACCGACAACCCCGCCGCCGGGCGCTTCGAGATCACGGTGGGAGGCGGTCTCGTCGGCTTCGCCGAGTACCACCACAGGGCGGGCAGACTGGTCTTCACCCACACCGAGATCGGCGAAGACTTCGAGGGTCAGGGGTACGGCAGCCGCCTCATCCGCGGCGCGCTGGACGCGGCTCGGGAGTCGGGCGCCGCCATCGTGCCGCTCTGTCCCTTCGTGGCCGACTTCATCGAGCGCCACCCCGAGTACGGCGACCTGGTCGCCAAGGCGGCCTCCGGCGAGCCCGCGCGCCACGCGGAGTCCGCGGAGCCCACCGAGACCGCCCGCTGAGAGCCCGGCCGGCGTCCGCGCCCTGAGCGGCGCGGACGCCGTCTCACTCGGGGGACCACGCCCGTTCGAGCGCCTTGGGCAGGCCCCACCAGCCGAGCGCGGTGAGGATGGCCCGGTCGTCGACGATGCCGAGCTCGCGCCACAGCGGCGTCACCGAGGCGAACAGCGTCTCGGTGGTCTCCAGATCCTCCGGGTCGTCCATGTCGACGTCGATGTCGTCGGACTCGGCGACCAGCCGGGCGATGCGCTCGGGCGTGGCCAGCACTCCCGGGCCGCGCCGGGCGAGGGCGGCCACGGTGGCGAGCCAGTCGGCGTGGTGGATGGTGCACAGGGCGGCCAGCGCGGCGTCCTCCTCGCTCAGCTCGCCTTCAAGGTCCCAGAACTGGTGCTCGTCGTCGTCCTGCAGGTCGGAGACCGGTGAGGCCACCCCGGCGGCGACCATGAGCCAGAGCTCGGTGTCGCTCTCGGGCAGCGGTTCGCCGTCCAGGCCGGCGCACGCGCGCAGCACGTTGCCGGGGTATCCGGGCGCGGCCAGCAGCGCGCGCAGCCGCCGGGCGGCGACCTCCAGCTCGTCCGCGGGGAAGGACGGCTCGGGCAGGTCGGCGAGCACCCTGCGCAGCTCGCCCAGCGCGAACGCCTCCTCCTCGTCCCAGCTGGCGAACAGCTCCTCGTCCAGCTCTTCGCCGACGACGGCGCTGGGCACCCGGCCGTCGGGCAGGGGCGTGGCGAGCCATTGGTCCTGGGCGCGCTCGTAGATCTCACGCGCCTCGGAGTCGCCGGCCACCAGCCGGTCGGGGTCGATCTCGCCGCTCTCGACGCGCTCTTCGAGGTGGGCGACCAGCCGGTCGTGCAGCTCGGTCGCCACCGGGCCGCGCTCGCCCTCCTCTGGCCAGATGAAGTAGCCGCGGGTGATGAGTATGGGCTCGGTGCCGGTCGCCTCCAGCCATCTCTGGACGTCGCCGACGGTGGCCACTCCGTTCTCGATGCCGGCGAGCGTGGCCTTCGCGGAGTCCCAGAACGCGGCCGACAGTGGGTTGCCCGCCGCGAGCATCGCGCGGCGGAGGTCGGGGATGGCCACCAGCGCCTGCCCGCTCGGGACGGCGAGCAACGCCCGGGCGACGTCCCGCCGGGTGAGGCGGGCCGCGGGCCTACCTGCGTGTTCGCAGACGAAGTCCAGATCGGCTGTCACGTCCCGTGAGCCTACGCCCCCGTGCGGCGAGGCGACAGCGCGACCGTTCTGCCGTACGCCTTCCGGTCATGCGCGAGAGCCTAACCAAATGAATAGGACAATAAAGGATGAAGGTGACGAAAGTCCCTAGTGATTGCCGCTGAAGTGGGCAAAGGCTGAAAAGAGGAGATGCTTCCGACCCGAGGAGGGGCCATGACAGTGAGCCAGACAACGCGAGAGCGCCGTGCCACACCATCGACCTCAGAATCCGACGGCGATCTCATCCAGCTGGACACACCGGTCGTCAGCCTCCACGTCCACCGTCCGCACATGCCCAGGATGCCGCGCATGCCCGGAATGTCCCGTACGTCCACCCCGCGCGGGCAGGAGATGAACCGCGCCATGGAGACGGCCAGGACCTTCCTGCCTCCGCCGGACCGTCTGATGTACTACGGCGGGCTCGGCCTGCTCGCGGCCATCGGCATGATCGAGTGGCCGATCGCCGTCGTGGTGGGCGCCGGCACCGTCATCGCCACCCGGGCGTGCAACAGGCAGCAGCAGGGCATGGCCGAGCGAGGCCAGATGCGGCAGGGGCGGACGCAGGGCAGGGCGGGCGAGATGACGGGCGAGATGGCCGAACAGCCCGCGACCCCCGCGCCACGGACCCGGGCGCGCGCGACCACCCCCTCCACCCGCGCACCGAGGGCGTCCACCCGCTCCACGTCGCGGACGACGGCGCAGAGGTCCGCGGGCGGCGCGCAGAGCGGCACGGCCTGAAAGCGGCCGCGGCGCGACGGCGTCAGGGCCGCCGCGGCGTGCTTCACCATGAAATCGCAAAGCGCCTCAGAGAGGGTTCAACCACCTGACCTGGGCATACTTAGGGTCGATTGATCAGGCCGCACGCCAGGGCGGCCTGATCCGCGTGTCGGCACGGGTGGCCCTGGAGGCGTTGTCGTGTTCCTGCTTCGTACGCTCAGGGGTCCAGTAGGTCTGCTGGCGTCTCTGCTGCCGGAGACGGTGCGCGGGATGCTGCCCTGTCCGCGGCGGGTCCACGACTGCGCCGGAGGGGTCCGCGTCGAGCTGCGCAACGTCGGCGCCCCGGGCAGCTCCCGCGAGGCGCGACTGCTGGAGGAGCGCCTGTGCGAGATCGCCGGCGCGGAGCGGGCCGAGGTCAACGGCGCCCTCGGCTTCGTCTACGTCGCCTGCGACCGGGACACCTCCGACCTCGGCAAGATACTGGCGGTCATCGACGAGTACGACGTCGCCGAGCGCCGCGCCGGGGAAGTCCGCACGGGGCGGCACGCCGTGGAGCACCAGGCGCGCGCGGTCCTGGAACTCGGCGCCGGGCTGCTCGGCGCCGGCGTGACGCTGGTCGGCCAGGTGACGCACGTCGCCCAGGTCCCCTCCGCCCTCCCCGCGCTGGTGCAGCTCGCGGAGTCCACGCCCCGCATCCGGCACGAGCTCGAACGCCGCGTCGGGCGGCCGACCGCCGATGTGATCTGGTCCTACACGCGCTTCACCGCGCTGACGCTCGCCCTGCGCCCGCTCGGCCTGCTCATCGACTCGCTGTCCGCCGTCGGCCGCGTGACGGAGGCGACGGCCGGACGGCGGGCGTGGCGGGCCAGGGAAGAGGAGTTCGCCCGGCAGAAGGGCGCCTACCACCACATCAGGGGCGACGTCGCCAAGCGGCCCGCGCCCATGCCGTACGGGCCGATCGAGCGCTACGCGGACGGGCTGAGCGTGGGGGCGCTGGCGTCCTACGGGGCGACCTCGATCATCGGCCGCGACCAGGAGCGTGCGCTGGCCATGCTGATCGCGCAGACGCCGAAGGCCGCCAGGCTGGGCCGCGACGCCTTCGTCAGCGCGATCGGGCGGGCCGTCGCCCGGCGCGGCGGCCTGATCCTGCACCGCGACGCGGTCCGTGCCATGGACCGCGTCGACACGGTGGTGTTCGACGCCGAGACCCTGACGATGCCGTCCTGGACGGTCCACGAGGTGATCGCGCTCGCCGGCGACACCGGCGTGGACGCCGGCGAGCTGCACGCCCGCGTCTACACCCTGGTGGAGGGCGCGGACATCACCACGCGCCGTGAGCTGGGCGACTGGGTCGCCGAACCGGCCGCGGCGCCGCCCGCGCAGGCGTCCGGCTGGCGCGACATGGGTGTGCGCCCCGTCGCGGTCACCTACCGGGGCCGGACGGTGGCCGTGGTCGGCATGGTGCCCGAGCCGCATCCCTACGCCGAGGCGCTCATCGGCGCCGCCGCGGGCGCGTGCGAGGTGGTCATCGCGGGCGGCGACGCCGGGCTGGCGTCGCGTCTGGGCGTCGAGCGGCGCGTCGAGGGCGGCGACCGGCTGGCCGCCTCGGTACGGGAGCTCCAGGTGCGCGGGCACGGGGTCGCCCTGGTGAGCGGACGGACGCACGCCGGCCTCCGCGAGGCCGACCTCGGCGTCGGCGTGCTGACCTCCCGGGCCCGTCCGCCGTGGGACGCCGACGTGATCGGCGGGCCCGAGGTGACGCACCTGCTGCTGCGGTCGCTGACCATGGCCAGGACGGCCAGCGGCCGCAGCGTGAAGGTCTCCGCCGGCGGCGCCGTCCTGGGCTCCGGGCTCGCCGTCGTCGGCTCGTCGTCCGGCTTGGTGCGCCGCGTGCAGCTCGTCAGCGACTGCACCTCGCTCGCCGCCTTGGTCATGGGCGTGTGGTCGGGCCGGAACCTCGGCCGCGGCGGGCTGCCCATGCGCGTGGACCGTACCCCTTGGCACGCCCTGCCGGCGCATGACGTGCTGGAGCGGGTGTCCTCGACCGCGGCCGGCCTCACCGCGGCCGAGGCGGCGCGCCGCCGCAACGGGCCGAGCCGCCAGGAGGCCGTCGCGGCGCCGTCGCTGCTGCGCGCGACCGCCGAGGAGCTGGCCAACCCGCTGACCCCGGTGCTCGCCGCCGCGGCCGGGCTTTCCGCCGCCGTGGGGTCGGCCCTGGACGCCGTGCTCATCGCCGGGGTGCTCGGCGTCAACGGGCTGATCGGCGGCGCGCA
Source organism: Sphaerisporangium sp. NPDC049457 (assembly GCF_055586705.1). Taxonomy (NCBI): domain Bacteria; kingdom Bacillati; phylum Actinomycetota; class Actinomycetes; order Streptosporangiales; family Streptosporangiaceae; genus Sphaerisporangium; species Sphaerisporangium sp. NPDC049457. The sequence goes on from NZ_JBVJHR010000016.1 coordinate 109,564, forward strand.
GCGGACCAACGCCGACCGGGCGCTGACCCGGCTGACCGACGCCACGGCGATCCCCGTACGGCTGCGCCGGCCTGAGGGGCCGGTGGACGCCACCGCCGACGACCTGGTGCGGGGCGACGTCATCGAGCTGCGCGCGGGGGACGCGGTGCCCGCGGACTGCCGGCTGATCAAGGCGCGCGGCCTGGAGGTGGACGAGTCGCCGCTCACCGGCGAGTCGCAGCTCGTCGCCAAGTCGGTGGCGCCGACCGCGGCGCTGGCCGTGGCCGACCGCAGCTCCATGGTCTACGAGGGCACCACGGTGGCGGCGGGCACCTGCCTGGCGGTGGTGGTGTCCACCGGCACGGCCACGGAGGCCGGGCGCACGGCCGAGCTGGGCGGGCAGGAGGCCCCGCCGACCGGCGTGGAGCTGCGGCTGCGGGCGCTGAGCCGCCAGATCATGCCGGCCGCCCTCGGGTCCGGCGTGGTGCTGATGGCTGTCAACCTGCTGCGCCGCACCCCGCTGGCCGCCGCCGTCGCCCCCGCGGTGAGCCTCGCGGTGGCGGCCGTCCCCGAGGGCCTGCCGTTCATCGCCACCGTGGCCGAGCTGGCGGCGGCCCGGCGGCTGTCCACCCGCGAGACGCTGGTGCGCAACCCGTCGACCATCGAGGCGCTCGGCCGGGTCGACGTGCTGTGCTTCGACAAGACCGGCACCCTCACCGAGGGGCACATCACCCTGGGCCGCGTCTCCGACGGCCGGGTGGACCACCCGGTGGAGGAGCTGCCCGCGGACTTCCGCCGCATCCTCGCCGCGGCGCTGCGCGCCGGCCCGCGGACCGACGGCGAGCGGGCCGTCCCCCACCTGACCGACCGCGCCGTGCTGGAGGGGGCCAAGAGGGCGGGCGTCACGCCGGAGGAGGACCTGTCCGCCTGGCATCGGGTCGACGAGCTGCCGTTCGAGCCGGCCAGGGGCTACCACGCCGTGCTCGGCACGACCGACGCGGCGGGGGCCGCTCACCTGCTCAGCGTGAAGGGCGCCCCCGAGGTGGTGCTCACCAGGTGCGGCACGCTGCTCAGCGACGGGGAGGTGCTGCCGATGGACGAGGAGGCGGCCCAGACGCTGATCAAGGAGGTCGACCGGCTGGCGCAGCAGGGTTACCGCGTGCTCGCCGTGGCCGAACGCCGCGCCTCCGACCGCCGCGACCTGGACGAGGCCCGCATCGGCGAGCTGTGCTTCCTGGGGTTCCTCGGGCTGGCCGACCCGGTGCGGCCGACCGCCGCGCGCAGCGTCGACCGGCTGGCGCGCGCGGGCGTGCGGGTCGTCATGATCACCGGCGACCATCCGAGCACCGCCGAGGCGATCGGCGCGGAGCTCAACGTGCTGAACGGCATGCGCATCATGACCGGGCCCGAGCTGGACCGCGTCGACGACGCCGCGCTCGCCGACGTCCTGCCGAAGGTGTCGATCTTCGCGCGGGTCACCCCCGCGCACAAGGCGCGCATCGTCGAGGGCCTGCAGAAGGCCGGCAACGTGGTGGCGGTCACCGGCGACGGCGCCAACGACGCGCCCGCCATCCGGCTGGCCGACGTCGGCGTGGCGCTGGGCTCGCGGGCCACCCCGGCGGCGCGCGCCGCCGCCGACGTGGTGGTCACCGACGACCGCATCGAGACGATCGTCGAGGCGATCGTCGAGGGCAGGGCCATGTGGCGGTCCGTGCGCGACTCGCTCGGCATCCTGCTCGGCGGCAACCTCGGCGAGATCATCTTCACCGTCGGGTCGAACCTGATCGCCGGGCGCAACACCTTGAACGCCCGGCAGCTGCTGCTGGTGAACCTGCTCACCGACATGTTGCCCGCCCTGGCGATCGCCGTCCGGCCGCCGAGCGCGACCAGCCCCGAGAGGCTGCTGCAGGAGGGTCCAGAGGCGTCGCTGGGCGCCGCGCTGACCCGCGACATCTACGTCCGCGCCGCGACCACCGCGGCGGCGGCGACGGTGGCGTGGCTGCTCGCGCGGCCCACCGGCACGCAGGGGCGGGCCGACACCGTGGGCCTCATCGGCCTGGTGTCGGCGCAGCTCGTGCAGACCCTGGCGGTGGGCGCGCGGGACCGCACGGTCACCCTGGCCGCCTCGGCCTCACTGGTGTGCCTGGTCCTGGTCGTGTCGACCCCCGGGCTCAGCGGGCTGTTCGGCTGCCGGCCGGTGGGTCCGGTGGGATGGACGATCGGGCTGGGCAGCGGGGTGGCGGCGGGGCTGGTGGGACGACTGATAGAACCGCCGCGCGACTCCGGCGACGGAGGTCACTGAACGTTCACCTTCTGTACACTCACAGACGGACATCTAGCTACATACGTGCTTAATCATGTATAAAGCAGTCAGCCAGCCCCTTCCTGTGAGGTTCGCGTGTACAACTTCCTTGCCACGGTGCTCGCCAAGGCGGCCGTGATTCTCGTTGAGGCCCTCGTCATCCGCCTCGTCCAGAACTGGGTGGAGAAGGCCCTCCCCGAAGCCGCCTGACCTCCCCGGACGGCCGCGCGGCGGTCCGGCGCCGTGGACCGGCCACCCGCCGGTCCGACCCCGGGGATCGGCGACCGCCGATCCCACCCTCGGGTCCGGCCACCCACCGGTCCCACCCCGCTCACCGGCCACTCCGGTCACACGCCATGATTGAACGCATGGAGACGCCCGGTGGGTGAGCGGCCCTACGTGCTGCTGTCGGTCGCGATGTCGATCGACGGCTTCATCGACGACGCTTCGGGCGAGCCGCTGCCCTTGTCCAACGCGGCCGACTTCGACCGCGTGGACGAGGTGCGCGCCGGGTGCGACGCCATCCTGGTCGGCGCCGGCACCGTCCGCGCCGACGACCCCCGGCTGCTCGTCCGCTCCCCCGCCCGCCGCGCCGAACGGGTGCGGCGCGGGCTCGGCGAGACCCCGCTGAAGGTCACGCTGACCGGCCGCGGCGACCTCGACCCGAAACGGCGCTTCTTCGCGCTCGGCGACGTCGAGAAGATCGTGTACGCGGCCGGGCCCGGCGCGCGGAGCGTCCGCGAGAACCTGTCGGGCGTGGCCACCGTCGTCGACGCCGGAGACCCGCTCGACCTGCCCGGCGTTCTCGCCGACCTGTCCGCGCGGGGGGTGCGTCGGCTCATGGTCGAGGGCGGCACCGCCGTCCACACCCTGTTCCTGACCTCAGGGCTGGTGGACGAGCTGCACCTGGTGATCGCCCCGCTGTTCGTCGGCGACCCGGCGGCTCCGCGCTTCGTGGGCCCCGGTCCGTTCCCCTACGGCCGCGACCGGCGCATGCGCCTGGCCGAGGCGCGTCCCATCGGCGACGTCGTCCTCCTCCGCTATCTGCCACCGGAGCGCTCCGATGCCTGAGACCACGCCTCCGTCACCCGAGACCACCTCTCCGATGCCCGCGACCACGCCTCCGTCGCCCGAGACCGACCGCCGGTGGCTGGAGGAGACCATCGCGCTCGCGCGCCGCTGTCCCGTCTCGACCACCGCGTTCGCCGTCGGCGCCGTCGTCGTGGCCGCCGACGGCACGGTCCTGGCCACCGGCCACTCCCGCGAGACGAGCCCGCACGACCACGCCGAGGAGGCCGCCCTGGCCAAGATCGACCCGGGCGACCCCCGGCTCGCGTCGGCGACCGTCTACAGCTCGCTCGAACCCTGCAGCCGCCGGGCGTCACGGCCGAGGAGCTGCACCGAGCTGATCATCGCCGCGGGCGTCCCCCGCGTCGTCTTCGCCTGGCGCGAACCCGAGTTGTTCGTCGACGGCACCGGTGCCGAGACGCTCCGCGAAACCGGGGTCGAGGTCGTCGAACACCCCGCCCTCGCCCCGGCCGCCCGCGAGGTCAACGCCCACCTGTTCGGCTCCTGAGCGCCGGCCGGCCCTGCGGGGTCACCAGGAGGCCGTGGGATACCAGCCGTAGCCGAACATGGCGGGCAGCCGCACGTCCCAGTAGAGCAGGGTGAACGAGCCCGCGACGATGAACGCGACGGCGGTGACCGTCACCAGGCGCCCCGGCCTCGCGACCAGCCACCGGGCGAAGCCGCCACCGCGCACCTGCATGAGCAGGGCGAACAGCAGCGCCATCACCACGATGTTGCCCAGCGACTGCAAGATGAAGACCGCGGCGCCGTAGAAGGGGTTGTGCGTCTCGGCGGCGTAGCTGAACAGCTTGTGGAACAGCGGGAACGGGCGGCCGATGAGGAAGCCCCCCACCAGCGCGCCGAGGACGACGAGGCGCGCGTGCGGGAAGCGCCGCTCCAGCCGCGCCAGCGGGTCGGGCACGAGGCGCAGAGCGGCCAGACCCAGCCAGATGAACGCCAGGCCGATGATCCCGAAGATCACGCTCGCCTGGAGGAGCCGTACGGGCAGCCCGTCGCCCACGGTCGCGGTCGACAGCTGCGGCAGGTTCTTCCCGATGAGCGCGCCGACGGCGCCGTACACGCCGCTGACCACGATCATGCCGGTCGCGAGCCTGCCGAGCGGGCGCAGCGTCGCGCGGAACCGGTCGCGCCAGGTGGCGCCCTCGCGCAGCAGCGGCACCACCGCGCCGAACGCGGCCACGTTGCAGGCCGTGAACGTGCCGGCCAGGCCGGAGACGAACGCGAAGACCGCGCCGGCCACCACGCCGGTGATCGCGGTGCCCTTGGCGTCGTACCCGAGCAGCGTGTTGGCGACGTTGTCCCCGATCACGCTGTCGACGAAGTGGAAGGACCACAGGGCGGCGATCGCCGCGCCGCCGAGGACGCTCAGCAGGATGAGGCGGCCTCGATGAGGTGGCAGGTCGTCAGCCAGGCGGGGGTGGCTGCTCTCGGTGGACTCGGCAAGCGTCATGGCACATCCTCAAAGGGGGGAAGGGACGTCGGGAGATGTGCTTGCTGATCATTGACCTCTGATCTGACTGTGAATCTCCCGCCGTTTCCCGTCAAGGTCGCTCCGGTGCCGTCTCCCCGTAGGCGGGGGGCGCGCCGCCTACGGGGCGCGCGCCGCTTCGAGGGCGTATGCCGGGTGTGGGTGACATGCGGGTACGGATAACCGCTCCCAGGGGTGGGAGCTCGCGTATTGTCCGGTTAAGCTGCACGGCGAGCCATTCACGGCGCAACCGATCATCCCGATGGAGAGGACGACGCATGTACAAGGAATTCGCGATCGAGGCCGTGATGTGGCTGATCCCGGTGGTGATCCTGCTCGGCATCGCCGTGCTCGTCACCGCGACCGCCTGAGCCACCCCTTCCACACTCTGAGACGGCGCCGCCCCGATCGGGCGGGCCGTCTACGCTCGTGCGCGGTCCGCGCGACGACGTCACGGACGGTGGCTCGCGAGCGCGCAAGCGAGGTGTCACAGTGCTCGAAATTCTGGGGGTCGACCACTGGAGTGAGGAAGCGTACCTTGCGCTGATCGACGGCAATCCGCTCACCGCCGACGAGCTCGCCGGAGTCACCACCATCGACCGGGACGTGCTCGGCGCGGTGCTTCAGCGCCTTGAGGACCGCGGGCTGATCTCCCGGGTGCCCGGCCAGCCCGTCCGATACGCCGCGCTGCCGCCGGAGACCGCGATCGAGGTGCTGCTGCTGTCCCGCGAGCGCGACATCAAGCGCGTCCGCGCGCTCGCGCACCATCTGGGCGAACGGCACCGCAGGGCCCGCTCCGGGCAGGACGCCTCCGAGCTGATCGAGGTCATCTCGGGGCCGGACGCGGTGGCCAGATCGGGCCAGCAGCTGCTGCGCCGGTCGCGGAAGGTCATCCGCGGCATCGACGCCCCGCCGTACGCGCGGGCGATCGACGGAGAGCGCGTCTCCTCACGGGCGAACGTGCTGGAGCACACGGTGGAGCGGCGCTTCATCCACGAGCACGGCACGTTGCGGATGGACGGGCAGACCCGTCACCTGGAGGCGGGCGTCGCGGCCGGGGAGGAGATCCGCATCCTCGCCAACGTGCCCATGAAGATGATCCTGGCCGACGACGATCTCGGGCTGATCCCGCTGCGGGCGACTCCGCGCATCCTCGACTCGTGCATCCTGGTGCATCCCTCCTCTCTGCTGGACGCCCTGTCCACGCTGTTCGAGATGCTGTGGCGGCAGGCGCAGCCGTTCCTGCCGGGCCAGGCCGCCGAGGAGGCGGCGGCGCCGGGCGGCGCGGCGGACGCGGGCGGCGAGCCGCCGCTCAGTGACGAGGAGCGGCGCATCGTCTCGCTGCTGGCCCTGGGGCTGCCGGACGAGGCGATCGCCCGCCAGCTCGACATGGGTCACCGGACGGTGCAGCGCCGCATCCAGGCGCTCATGGTGCGGCTGTCGGCCACCAGCCGCTTCCAGGCCGGCGTCCTCGCCGCCCGGCGCGGCTGGTGGAACCCGGACGCCTGACGTCGCCACGGGCCGCTCACGTCGGCATGAACGCACGCGCGCAGCACCTGCTCGGCCTCCTCGGAGCGGCCTCTGTCGACGCAGACGGTCTATTCCCACACGAACCGCTCATGTCGCCACGTTCGCGGCCGCCCGTCCTGGACGGCCGCCTGGGTGAGCAGGGGGTGGGGGCCGGCCCCCGGGGACGGAGTGGTGTCCGCCGGGGACCGGCCGGTCATGGGGCGCGGGCCGGTCAGCCCTTGCCGGGACGGCGCGGCTCCACCCGCATCCGCACCGGCACCGACGCCGCCGGGTACGGGGTGTCGCCCGCGACCGTCACCGCCGCCGCGTACTCGGCGTGCACCGAGGTGACGCGCTCGCCGGCGTCCAGCTCGACGGTCACCGTGGTGGCGTGCCCCGGTTCGAGGCGGGTCGCGCCCACCCGCGCCGACAGCCACGGTACGTCGGCGTACGGCCGGTCGTAGCCGGGCAGCGCCGCCGCCTGGGCGCTGGGCGCGCCGGTGGCCACGTCCATGCCGCCGAGCAGGTAGAACCCGGGCGCGCCCGTGGCGTAGGCGGCCGTCGCCGTCGCGTTCGGCAGCGGGGTCCAGGCGTCGGCCGCCGGGTCGTAGGCGTACCCCTCGTTGGTGACGGCGCCCAGGCCCAGGCTGTAGCCGGTGGAGACCAGCAGTGTCCCATTGGCCACCGCGTACGCCGAGGACGCGAGGTCCACCGGCATGTCGGCGATGGGCGACCAGGCGTCGGCGGCCGGGTCGTAGGCGTAGCCCTGGGCCGTGGTGCCCTGCCGTCCGGCGCCGCCCGCGCAGTACAGCTTGCCGTTGATCCCGCCGCACGACAGAGCCGCGACGCCGTAGGGGTAGGACGCCGCCTCGCTCCAACGGTCGGCCGCCGGGTCGTAGACCATGACGTCGCTGTTGTCGCAGCTCTCGTACCCCCCGTCCGCCATCTGGCAGCCGCCGACGACGTACAGCCTGCCGTCGAGGGTCGCCGCGCCGGAGGAGCCGTAGGGGTGCGGGTTCGGGGCGACGGTGCGCCAGGTGCCGGCCTTGGGGTCGTAGACCTCCGTGGCCGCGACGGTGCCGCCCATGCCGTTGCGTCCCGCGGTGAGATAGAAGCGCCCGTCGATGAATCCGCCAGCCGCCGACGTCCGCCGGTACACGGGACTGGCCAGCGTCGTCCACCCGCCCTTCTTCGGGTCGTAGGACAGCCAGTGGTCGGAGAAGTTGGTGGCCTCTCCGGTCCTGCCCAGGCCGGCGTACAGCTTGCCGTCGTAGACGCCGGCGACCATGCCGACGGCCGGCTTGGGCATGTCGGCGAGGGTGCGCCACGCGGCGCCGCCATCGTGCGCGGTGACCGCGCCCGCAACCGGGGCGCCGGCCTTGCCGTTCACGCCGTTGACGACGTCCGGCATGATCTGGTCGCGCAAGACCTTGATCCGGCTCAGCGGCGCCCCGGACGCGGCCGGCGCGGGCTGCTCGCCGAGCTTCAGGGTGGCGGGCGCGGTGCCGGTGTTGCGCACCGTGAACTTCAGCTTCTCGCGCTCACCCCAGGTGACCGACGCCGACAGCTCCGCCGGGGACACCGCGAGCCGGCCCGCCTTCAGCACGAAGTCCGCGCGGGTGACGCCGGTGGTGACCTTCACCCGCTTGGTCAGCGCCGGGTAGTGGAAGGCCGCCTTGTCCGCGGTGATCCGCCGTTCGCCGGTCTCGGGGGAGAACGCCGACAGGTCGAACGACGGGCTGCGCAGCTCGGTGTCCACCTCGGCCCAGCCGTGGTGGAAGTCGTCGACGATGGCGAACCCGCCGCCGCCACCGGTCTGGTTGGTCCGGCCGAGCGGGTCGTCGAAGTCCCAGCCGCCGTTGTCGTTGTTGTTCTTCACCGTCCAGCCCTCGGGGGCCGAGCGGGTCTCGAAGTCCTGGACGGAGCCGCCGTGGTAGCCGAGCGTGTATCCGGGGGCGTTCGCCTTGGCGGTGTCCACCGGCACGGCGACGTCCGCGGTCACCGGGGCGCCGCCCACCGTCACCGTCCGCGTCGCGGGCAGATAGCCGGGGTAGTTCGCCGTGACCGTCAGCTTGTAGGCGGAGTTCTGCGGCAGCTTCACGCTGTACCGGCCGGTCGCCGGGTCGGTGTGGACCGGCGCGCCCGGCACGCCCTCGACGGTGATTCCGGCGTACAGCGGCCAACCGTGGCCGCCGCCGTCGGTGACGGTGCCCGAGACGGTCTGCGAGGACAGCGCGTCGAGCGCGACGTCACGGGTGAGGGCGGCGCCGTCCTCCAGCGTCACGCCGTCGAAGGTGACCTGCGCGTACCCGTAGGCGCTGACGGAGCCCTGGTAGGTGCCCGCCGGGATGGCCAGGCGGTAGCCGCCGTCGGGTCCCGCGGTCGCCGTGTAGTCGCCGTACCGGACCGTGCCGCCGGCCTGGCGCCGGACGGCGGAGATCGGTGAATCGTCGGAGCCGAAACTCTGATATCGGAGGTGACACCGTCAATATCGTCAGACGGCGGGATGGTGCCGTGACGCGTTCACGCCAACGACGGGCGGCGTTCATCACCGTCCGCCGTCTCGCGGCCGAGTGCCTCACGGGAGGGTCCTGCGGACGTGGAAGGGCGGTGCGGACGCCGCCCGGCCGGGTCGTGCCGGCCGCTCAGGCGGTGGGGAGCAGGACGCTGACGGCGGTGCGGCCCGGCCGGGTGTCGACGGTCACCGTGCCGTCGTGCGCCGCCACCACGGCCTTGACGATGGCCAGGCCCAGGCCGCTGCCGCCCGAGGCGCGGGAGCGGGCCTTGTCGGCGCGGACGAACCGCTCGAACAGCTCGCCGCGAATCTCCTCGGGGATGCCGGGCCCGTCGTCGGTGACGGTCAGTTCGGCCTTGCCCGGGCCGGGGTCGCGGACCGAGACGGTGACGGTGGTGCCCGGCGGCGTGTGGGCGCGGGCATTGCCCAGGAGGTTGGCCACCACCTGGTACAGGCGGTCGGCGTCGCCGACCAGCGTGACCGGCTCTTCCGGGAGCTCCAGCCTCCAGCGGTGATCCGGTGACGACACGCGGGCGTCGCCCGTCGCGTCGATCGCCACGCGGGTGAGATCCACCTGGTCGCGGGCCAGCGGCCGGCCCGCGTCGAGCCGGGCCAGCAGCAGCAGGTCGTCGACGAGCTTGCCCATGCGCGCCGACTCGGCCTCGATGCGCTCCAGGGAGTGCCGCACCTCCTCTGGCACCTCGCCGGGGTTGCGCCGGGCCAGCTCGACATGGGCCCGCACCGTGGCCAGAGGCGTGCGCAGCTCGTGGCTGGCGTCGGCGGCGAAGGTGCGCATCCGCTGCTCGCTGGCGTGGCGCTCGGCGAGCGCCTCCCCCACGTGGCCGAGCATGCGGTTGAACGCGGCACCCACCTGGCCGACCTCGGTGCGCGGGTCCTCGTCGGGCACGCGGTCGGGCAGGGTGACCTCGCCGCTGGCCAGCGGCAGCGTGCTGACCCGCCGGGCCGTGGCGGCGACCCGTTCCAGAGAACGCAGCGACAGCCGCACGCCGATCGTGCCCGCGACCCCGGCGACCAGCATCACTGCGGCGAAGACCACCAGCTCGGCGAGCTGCAGCCGGTGCACGGTGGTGTTGACGCCCTCCAGCGGCAGCCCGTTGACCAGGACGTCGCCGTCCTCGCCCGCGAAGGCCATGACCCGGTAGTCGTCCAGGGTGGGCAGCTCGACGGTGTGACCGCGCCCGTCCACCGGGACGCCGGCCAGCACGGCCTCGTCCCCCGCGGACAGGGTGCCGCCGCCGCGGTCCGGAACCACGGCGGCGTCGGTGACCCGGCCGTCCAGCAAGCGCGCCCCGAGGGTGCCGGGAGCCTGTCCCCGGCTGTCGCCCCGCTCGCCGTACTCCTCCCGGTGCTCCAAGCTGGCCGCGAACCTGCCGGCCGTCAGCGACAGCTGCTGGTCCACCCGGTCCACCATGAAACGCTCCAGGGCGATCGAGGTCGCGACGCCGATCGTGGCGCAGGCGAGCGCGAGCAGCGCCAAGGCTCCGACGACCAGCCGCGCCCGCAGCGTGTGCGGCCACAGAGGCGGACTCATGGCTTCAGGACGTATCCGACGCCCCGGACGGTGTGGATCAGCGGCGGCCGGCCCACGTCGATCTTCTTGCGCAGGTAGCTGATGTACAGCTCGACGACGTGCGCCTGCCCGCCGAAGTCGTACGACCAGACCCGGTCGAGGATCTGCGCCTTGCTGACCACCCTGCGCGGGTTGCGCATCAGGAAGCGCAGCAGCTCGAACTCGGTCGGGGTGAGCTCGACCAGCTCACCGTTCCGGGCGACCTCCCGCGCGTCCTCGTCCATGACGAGATCGCCGACGACCAGCCGGTCGCCCTCGACGGTCCGGGCCACGCCGGCGCGGCGCAGCAGGCCGCGCAGCCGGGCCAGCACCTCCTCCAGACTGAACGGCTTGGTCACGTAGTCGTCGCCGCCCGCCGTGATCCCCGCGATGCGGTCCTCCACGGCGTCCTTCGCGGTGAGGAACAGCACGCAGACGTGGGGCGCCTCCGCGCGCAGCCGGCGCAGCACCTCAAGGCCGTCGAAGTCGGGCAGCATGACGTCGAGCACCACCGCGTCGGGGCGGAACTCGCGGGCCGCGGCCACCGCGGTGGCGCCGTCGGCCGCCGTACGCACCTCCCAGCCCTCGTAGCGGAGCACCGCGCCGAGCACCTCGGCCAGGTCGGGCTCGTCGTCGACGACGAGGACGCGGACGGGCGTCCCGTCCGGACGCAGCAGCTCAGGAAGATCACGGGAAGTCGCGCGCATAGTGGTACCAGGGTGCTCCCAGTCCTGTCGCCGTTCCTCTGAACGGCCTCTGAGAATCCTATGAATCGTCCCGGCATGCTGTGGTTCAGAGGGAATCGAGAAGTTCGGCTGGCACGGTGTGTCACGGATCGACGAATGGAGACTCCGTGGGCACCACCTTCGCCGAGCGGACCACTACAGGCAGGCACCAGGGCGTCCCGCCCGGCGGCGCCCGTGCGCACCCGGCGGCCGTCCTGGCGGCCATCGCCGCGGGCGCGCTCGCCGTGCTCGCCCTGTGGTGGGAGAACACCCCCGGCGTCACCGGGCTGGACGGCGCGCTGACCGGCGCGGGCCGGATCACCGGACTGCTGGCCGGGTACGCGATCGCGGTGCTGCTCGCGCTCATGGCCCGCGTCCCGGCGCTGGAACGCGGAGTGGGCTCCGACAGGCTGGCCCGCTGGCACTCCATGGGCGGCCGGTACGTCGTCTGGCTGTGCGTCGCCCACATGCTGCTGATCACCTGGGGATACGCGGTGACGGACGGCACCGGCGTGATCAGCGAGACGGTGACGCTGAACCTGACCTATCCCGACGTGCTGAAGGCCACCGTCGCCCTGCTGCTGCTCGTCGGCGTCGGCGTCGTCTCGGCGCGCGCCGTCCGGCCTCGGATGCGGTACGAGACCTGGTTCCACCTGCACTTCTACACCTACCTCGCGGCCTACCTCGCCTTCGGCCACCAGCTCGCGACCGGCGACGAGTTCATGTCGTCCCGGCTCGCCCAGGTCGCCTGGTACGCGCTCTACATCGGCGTCGCCGGCCTGCTGGCCTGGTACCGGTTCCTCACGCCGCTGCGGCAGTCGTTCCGGCACCGGCTGAGGGTCGGCGAGGTCGTGCACGAAGGCCCCGGGGTCGTCTCGGTGTACATCACCGGACGCCGTCTGGACCTGCTGCGAGCCGAGCCCGGCCAGTTCTTCCGGTGGCGGTTCCTGACCAGGAGGCTCTGGTGGTCCCCCAACCCGTATTCGCTGTCGTCGGCGCCCCGGCACGACAGCCTGCGGATCACCGTGAAGGACCTGGGCGACCAGAGCGGCGAGATCGCCCGCCTGCGCCCCGGCACCCGCGTGCTCGCCGAGGGCCCGTACGGCGCGTTCACCCCCGCCCGCCGCAAGGGCCGCGAAGTGCTGCTCATCGCGGGAGGGGTGGGCATCACGCCGCTGCGCGCCCTGTTCGAGTCGATCCCGGCCGCGCCCGGCGACCTCACGCTGCTGTACCGGGCCAGGTACGCCGAGGACCTGGCGTTCCGAGCGGAGCTGGAGGCGATCGCCGCCCGCCGCGGCGCGGCGCTGCACTACTCCGTCGGCCCCCGAGACCAGATCGGTGAGCCGTTCACGCCCGAGACGCTCACCGCGCTCGTCCCCCACCTCGCCCGCCATGACGTCTACGTGTGCGGTCCCACCGGCATGACGAGGGACGTGATCGCGGCCCTGCGCGCCGCCGGGGTGCACAAACGGCGCATCCACCACGAGTCATTCGAGTTCTAGGGAATCTCCATGCGCAGAGCGATATTCGCCGTCCTCGTCACCGCCGTGGGACTGGTCCTGCTGCTGTCCTTCAAGCCGCACGCGATGACCGCGTCCGCCGAACGCCCGGCCGCGCTGTCCCAGAACGGCGCCGGCGCCCAGGCGAGCGGCGACCGGAGCGGCGGCGGCCCCGCGGGCGATCCGGGCGGCGTCACCACGCGCGGGGACGACGAGGGCGACGGCGAGCGGAACGATGACGACGAGGGCGACGGCGAGCACGGCGATGACGGCCAGGGCCTCGGGCCGGCGGCCCAGGCCCCGCCGAAGCCCACCGGACGGTCCGCGGCCGGGCAGAACGCCAACGGGGGCTCCGGAGGCGGCAAGGTGGTCACCGGGGACGCCACCGACACCCGGTGGGGCCCCGTGCAGGTGGAGGTCACCCTCTCCGGCCGCAAGATGACCGCCGTCAAGGTGCTCCAGTCGCCCGACGGCAACCGGCGGGACATCGTCATCAACGAGCGGGCCCTCCCCATCCTGGAGCAGGAGGCGCTCACCGCTCAGTCCGCCCAGATCGACACGGTGTCCGGCGCCACCTACACCAGCGACGGATACATGCGATCGCTGCAGAGCGCCCTGGACAAGGCGGGCCTGTGATGCGCCACGTCGAGAAGGCCATGGGCACCGTCTTCTCCCTCGACGTGCGCGCCCCCCTCGTCGCCTCCGGCGCACCGCACCTGGCGCGGACGCACGCGAGGGACGACGCCTGGCCCTCGGAGGGGAACCAGGAGAACCCGGGGCACGCGGAGGAGGCCGTCCGGCGGGCCGTCGCGGAGGCCGTGGCCTGGCTGCACCGGGTGGACGACACCTTCTCGACCTACAAGGCGGACAGCCCGGTCAGCAGGCTCGGCCGGGGCGAGATCGGCCTTTCGGACTGCCCGCCGGAGGTGGCGGAGATCCTCGAACTGTGCGCCGGGGTCGCCGCGGCCTCCCACGGGTACTTCACGGCCTACCCGGGCGGGCGCCTCGACCCCTCGGGCATGGTCAAGGGCTGGGCGATCGAGCGGGCCTCGCGCATGCTCACCAGGGCCGGAGCCGTGCACCACTGCGTCAACGGCGGCGGCGACGTCCAGCTCGCCGGGACGGCGGCGCCCGGACGTCCGTGGCGGGTGGGCGTCGCCGACCCCCTGCACCCCGGCCGGCTGTCGACGGTGGTCGAACGTCCGGCCTTTCGACCCGTCACGGCGGGGGCCCCGGCCGGCGGGCTCGCCGTGGCGACCTCGGGAACGGCGGAGCGCGGGCCGCACATCATCGACCCGCACACCGGCCGGCCCGCGTCGGAACTGGCCTCGATCACCCTCGCCGGCGAGGGCCTGACCATGATCGACGCCTACGCCACGGCCGCCTTCGCCATGGGCCGCGCGGCCAGGGAATGGGTGGAAGGGCTGGACGGGGTGGAGGCGTTCGCGGTGACGGCATCGGGGGACACCTGGCGGACCCCCGGCTTCCCCGGCGCGGCCCTGCCAGCGCCGGACGGCAGGTGAGCGTCCCCGGCGTCGATCCGGCCCAGGTTCCGCCGTCGATCCGCTCGTGACCCCGCCGCCGATCCGGTGGCCACCTCGGGGTGAGCACAATCCGTTCGTCCGTGCGGTGAGGTGAATGCGCGCCTGAGCCGGGCACTGTTGTCAGCAGAGCAGGGACGGACCGCTCGGCGGGCATACCGCCTGTGGCGGCCGGCACGCGCGCATCTACTGTGAGGTGGATCGCGCGGGAGAACGGCGAGGCACGCTGCCCGGCCGGTCCCGCACAGGACGCACGGCACGCTCCGCCGACGCAGGAGAGGTCCATGAACCGACTGAAGGACGCCACGAGTCCGTACCTGCTGCAACACGCGGACAATCCCGTCGACTGGCACCAGTGGGGCGACGAGGCCTTCGCCGAGGCCCGCAGGCGCGACGTGCCGCTGCTGATCTCGGTCGGCTACTCCGCCTGCCACTGGTGCCACGTCATGGCCCACGAGTCCTTCGAGGACCCCGAGACCGCACGGATGATGAACGACCTGTTCGTGAACGTCAAGGTCGACCGCGAGGAGCGTCCCGACGTGGACGCCGTCTACATGAACGCCACCACCGCGATGACCGGGCAGGGCGGCTGGCCGATGACCGTGTTCGCCACGCCCGACGGCCACCCTTTCTACACCGGCACCTACTTCCCGCGGCAGCGGTTCCAGCAGCTGCTGGCCGGGGTGGCGCAGGCGTGGACCCAGCAGCGGGACGCGGTGCTCGCGCAGGGCTCCAAGGTGGTGGAGGCGCTCAGCGAGGGGAGCGACCTGCCGCGCGGGGCCGCGCCGACGTCCAAGGTCCTCGATCGGGCCGTCCAGGACCTCTCGCGCACCTTCAACCCCGCGCGCGGCGGGTTCGGCGGCGCGCCCAAGTTCCCGCCGTCCATGGTGCTGGAGTTCCTGCTCAGGCACGGCACCCCGCAGGCGCTGTCGATGGCCGAGAAGACGCTGGACGCGATGGCGCGCGGCGGCATGTACGACCAGCTCGCCGGGGGCTTCGCCCGCTACAGCGTGGACGCCGGCTGGGTGGTGCCGCACTTCGAGAAGATGCTGTACGACAACGCCCTGCTGCTGCGGGTCTACGCCCACTGGTGGCGCGCCACCGGCTCACCGCCGGCCAGGCGCGTCGCGATCGAGACGGCCGAGTGGCTGCTGAGGGAGCTGAGCACCCAGGAGGGCGGTTTCGCCTCGGCGCTGGACGCCGACAGCGAGGGCGAGGAGGGCAGGTTCTACGTCTGGACGCCCGCCGGGCTGCGCGAGGCGCTCGGCGAGGAACGCGGCGCCTGGGCCGCGTCGGTGTTCTCGGTGACCGAGCAGGGCACCTTCGAGCACGGCGCCTCGGTGCTGCAGCTCCTCTCTGACCCGGTCGACCAGGCGATGCTCGCCGACGTGCGCAGAGACCTGCTCAAGGCCCGTTCCGCCCGGGTGCGCCCCGGCCGGGACGACAAGGTGGTGGCCGCGTGGAACGGGCTCGCCATCGCCGCGCTGGCCGAGGTGGGGGCGCTGTTCGACCGGCGCGACCTGGTGGGCGCGGCGCGCGCCGCCGCCGAGCTGCTCGTCCGGGTGCACCTGGACGGCTCCCGCCTGGCCCGCACCTCACGGGACGGCCGGGTCGGCGCGAACGCCGGAGTGCTGGAGGACTACGCCGACGTCGCCGAGGGGTTCCTGACCCTGTACGGGGTCACCGGCGAGGTCCGCTGGTTCCGGCAGGCCGGGGCCCTGCTGGACACGGTGCTCGACCGGTTCCCCGACGGGCGCGGCGGCTTCTACGACACCGCCGACGACGGCGAGCGGCTGTTCCAGCGCCCCCAGGACCCCACCGACGGCGCCACGCCGTCCGGGCAGTTCGCCGCGGCCGGAGCCCTGCTGTCGTACGGAGCGCTGACCGGCTCGTCCCGTCACCGGGAGGCCGCCGACGCCGCCCTCGGCACGGTGACGACGCTCGCCGACCGGCACGCGCGGTTCGCCGGGTGGGGCCTGGCCGTGGCCGAGGCCGCCCTGGCCGGGCCGGTCGAGGTCGCGATCGCCGGCGCCCTCGACGACCCGCGCACCATCGCCCTGCACCGCGCCGCGCTCATGGCGAAAGCCCCCGGCACGGTCATCGCGCTCGGCGACGGCGAGGTGCCCCTGCTGGAAGGCCGAGACCCGGTCGACGGCCGCCCGGCCGCCTACGTCTGCCGCGACTTCACCTGCCGAATGCCCGTAACCACCCCCGCCGACCTGACCAAAGAACTCCACACCCCCCACTGACCACCGTCACCATCCCCACCGGACCGTCCCCACCGTCCCCCCGGCTGTGCCTGTACGGTTCGGCGCCGGGTCGGCGGGACGTGGTACGGCGATGACCGCGCCGTGGTGCGGCGGACGACCTGGCGAACCGTCGCGAAGATCACGCCCGTGGGCCCACCGTCAGCCAGGTGGGGGCGGGGCCTCTACGAAGGGATCTTCGGGGTTCTGGGGGTCGCCGCCGTTGGGGTCGCCGTTGGGGTCGCCGCCGTTCGGGTCGCCGTTGGGGTCGCCCGCGTTCGGGTCGCCGTCGGGGCCGCCGCCGTTGGGGTCGCCGGGGCCCTGGCCGGGCGGGGTGGCGTCCGGCGGCCCGCTCGGCCCGCCGGTCGGCTGGTCGACCGGCGGGGGCGGGTTGTCGCGGTCGCCCTCCCAGCCGGTGTCGCCCCAGCCGGTGTCACCCCAGCCGTCGCGGCCCCATTCGCCCCGGTACGGGTCGTAGGTCGCCGAGCCGGGGAAGTCCTTCACCGGCTTGCCGGCCATCGCCTCGGACATGAACGCCCGCCACACCTGCGCGGGCAGCGACCCGCCGTACAGCGCGCCGTACCCGGGGACGCTCACGGTCTTGTTGTCGTCGCGGAACATGTTCACGGCGGTGGACAGCTGCGGGGTGAATCCCACGAACCACACGGCGCCGGAGGAGTCGCTGGTGCCGGTCTTGCCCGCCACCGGGCGGTCGTACAGCCGGGCCGCCGTTCCGGTGCCGCTCTGGACGACCTGCTCCATCGCGAACGTCGCGTCGGCGGCGGTGCTCTCGCTGAAGGCGCGGGCGCCGGGGACGGTGAACTTCCTGGTGTCGCCGTTGGCGTCGGTCACCGAGCGGATGACGTGCGCCTCCTTGTGGACGCCCCCCGCGGCGAACGTGCCGAACCCGGACGCCTGCTGGACGGCGCTCACCGAGGCCGTACCCAAGGGGAAGGTCGGGAAGTCCTTCTGCTTGGCGATCTGGTCGGCCGGGATGCCCGCCGCCTCGGCGGCCTCGGCGACCTTCGCCAGCCCGACCTTCTGCCCGAGGTCGACGAACGCGGTGTTCACCGAGTTGCGGGTGGCCTCCACCAGGTCGATGGCGGCGCCGTAGGAGGTGCCGCCGGAGTTCGGGATCGGCTGCTTGGCCGAGGCGACGCGGATCGGCGAGTTGCCGTTGACCCGGGTGTTGAGGTCGAAGCCGTTCTCCAGCGCGGCGGCCAGCGTGTACGGCTTGAAGGTGGACCCGGCCTGGACCTTCGCGGAGAAGGCGTTGTCGTACTGGTTGGCGGCGTAGTCCTTGCCGCCGTAGAAGGCGACGACCTCGCCGGTGTCGGGCGCGACGGCCGCGAGCCCGGTGCGCACCTTGTGGGAGGTGTCCTCGGGCAGGGTCTGTTCGACGGCGTGCTCGGCGGCGGCCATGAGTTTCTTGTCGAACGTCGTGGTGATCTTGAGGCCGCCCTGCTGGATGTCCTCGTCGGTGTAGCCGCGCCGGTTCAGCTCGGCCCGCACCTGGGCGAGGATGTACCCCTTCTGCCCGTTGAGCGACAGCGGGTTCTTCAGCTTGGCGAGCGTGGGGAAGGTCAGCTTCGCGGCCTCGGCGGGGTCGAGCGCGCGCGTCTCGACCATGGCCTTGACCACGGCCTGCCAGCGGGCCTGGGCGGCGTCGAGGTCGGCGCCGCGCGGAGCGGCGAACCGGGAAGGCTGCTGGATCACCGCCGCAAGGTAGGCGCCCTGGGCGGCGTTGAGCTTGTCGACGTCCTTGCCGAAGTACGCCTGGGCGGCGGCCTGGATGCCGTAGGCGCCCCGGCCGAAGTAGATGGTGTTGAGATACTGCTCAAGCACCCAGGACTTGGACTTGGACTGGTCGACCTTCAGCGCGATCATGATCTCTTTGAGCTTGCGCACGGCCGACCGCTCTTGGCTGAGCCCGCTGTAGTAGTTGCGCACGAGCTGCTGGGTGATCGTGGAACCGCCCTGGATCTGGTTGCCGGTGACCGTCGACCACATGGCGCGGGCCGTGCCCCCGATCGACACGCCCTGATCTTCATAGAAAGTGCGGTTCTCGACGGAGATGACCGCGTCGCGGACGACCTTGGGCACCTTGTCGATCGAGACGTTCTTGCGGTTCACCCCCTGCCGGGCGAGCACCGTCTTGCCGTCGCGGTAGTAGATCAGCGAGCCCTGGGCGGTGGCGAGCTTCTGCGTGGTGTCGGGAATGGGGGTGAGCACCCACACCACGGCGAAGAGGGCGGCCAGGCCGAACACCACGATGCCGCCGGCGATCACGAAACGGCGGAGGAGACGCCGCCTGAACCGGCGCTTCCTGTCTGCGTCCCGCACGGCGAACCCCCGATCTACTGCTCAGCAAACCCCCGTAAGCTGGGCGGATCGTTCTACGGTAAACGATACGTAACGGTGCACCGCCCGTCGAGCCGGGATGCCCTGGACGGCGCGTCGGGCCTCCCGCGGCCCGTGGCGCTCCCCGGCGGCCCAGCGGCCCTTAGCGGGCGCCGCGGTGGCGGGGAACGGCCGCGACCAGGGGCAGAACCCGGTAGGCGACCGGCGTGTCGAGCGCGATCACCGACGACGTGCGCACCACCCCTTCGACGTCCACGATCAGGTCGATGACCCGCTGCAGGTCGGCGTTACTGCGCGCGACCACACGACACAGCATGTCACCGCCGCCCGTGATCGTGTGGACCTCCAGCACTTCCGGTATGGAGGCGAGCAGGCCGGCCACCGGCTCATGGCCGCTGACCTGCCGGATCTGCAGGGTGACGAACGCGGTCACCTGATAGCCCAGCGCGGCGGGGTCGACGTCCGGCCCGAAGCCGGTGATCACGCCGCTCTCCGTCAGCCGGTCGAGCCTGGCCTGTACCGTGCCGCGCGCCACGCCGAGCCGGCGGGACGCCTCCAGGATGCCCACGCGCGGCTCGGCGGCGAGCAGCGCGATCAGCCGTGCGTCCAGATCGTCGATCGTCATGCTGTACAGGATTACCGGCGTTTCCCCGCCTCCGCTAGACAATCTGCCCACCCATTCGAGTAACACTTGCACATTCCAGCCATCTGGCTCGAAAGTGGCCCCATGAGCGATGTATTTCCCGTACACGGCATGGACTCGGTGGTGTTCGCCGTGGGCAACGCCAAGCAGGCGGCCCACTACTACTCGTCGGCCTTCGGGATGCGCCTGGTCGCCTACAAGGGACCCGAGACGGGAAGCCGCGACGAGGTGGCGTACGTGCTCACCTCCGGCAGCGCCCGCTTCGAACTGCGCGGCTCGGTGCGCCCCGGCACCGAGATCGCCCGCCACGTGGCCGCACACGGCGACGGCGTGATCGACCTGGCGCTGGACGTGCCCGACGTGGAGGCCGCCTACGCGCACGCGGTGGCCGCCGGCGCCCGGGGCCTGACCGAACCGCACGTCGTCGAGGACGAGCACGGCAAGGTCGTCATGGCGTCCATCGCGACCTACGGCGAGACCCGCCACACCCTGGTCGACCGCGCCAACTACAGCGGCGTGTACCTGCCCGGCTACGCCGCCGCCGCGCCGCTGGTGGAGCCGCCGGACAAGCGGTACTTCCAGGCGATCGACCACTGCGTCGGCAACGTCGAGCTCGGCAAGATGGACGAGTGGGTGGAGTTCTACAAGCGCGTCATGGGCTTCACCAACATGGCGGAGTTCATCGGCGACGACATCGCCACCGAGTACTCGGCGCTGATGTCCAAGGTCGTCGCGAACGGCACCCGCAAGGTGAAGTTCCCGCTGAACGAGCCGGCGATCAGCCGCAAGAAGTCGCAGATCGACGAGTACCTGGAGTTCTACGGCGGTCCGGGCGTCCAGCACATCGCGCTGGCCACCAACGACATCCTGCGCACCGTCGAGCGCATGCGCGCCGCCGGCGTCGAGTTCCTCGACACGCCCGACTCCTACTACGACGACCCGGCGCTGCGCGCGCGCATCGGCGACGTCCGCGCGCCGATCGAGGAGCTCAAGAAGCACCGCATCCTGGTGGACCGCGACGAGGACGGCTACCTGCTGCAGATCTTCACCAAGCCGGTGCAGGACCGGCCCACGGTGTTCTTCGAGTTCATCGAGCGGCACGGCTCCCTGGGCTTCGGCAAGGGCAACTTCAAGGCGCTGTTCGAGGCCATCGAGCGCGAGCAGGCCCGGCGCGGCAACCTCTGACCATCCCACGCGGCCCTGCACCCCTCCCGCACGGCCGCGGCCTTCCGAACGGCCGTGTCCCCCGCACGGCCGTGACCGGCGCCCGACCGGGACCACCCCCGGCCCGGTTTGGCGTCACCGCTTCCTGGCGATCAGTCACGCATGAGATCACCAGGAGGCGAGCCGCCGTACGGCGGTCCCCCGGACGAGCCACCCCCGCCGTCCGAGGGACCCTCGTACGGCGGCCCCCCGCACGAGCCGCACCGGCCACGCGACGAACCGCCGTACGGGCCGCAGGGCGGAGCGCCCTACGAACCGCCGTACGGGCCGCAGGGCGGATCACCCGGCGGGCCGCCGGGCGGGCGACCATACGGAGCCCGGCCCTGGGAGGGGTACGACCAGGACGGTCCGCCGTACGGCCCCTGGGGCGCCCCGCTCGGCGGGCGCTGGCGCAGGCTGTTCGCCGGCCTCCTGGACCTCCTGATCGTCGGCGTGCTGACCTCGCCGTTCTCCGCCACCGTCACCGAACGCGCGCCCGACGGCACCCTCGAAGCCGTGCACACCGTCAACGGCCTGGCCGTCGCGGTCGTCTGGTTCCTGTACTTCTGGGTGTTCACGGCCTTCTGGAACGGCCAGACGCCCGCCAAGAGGCTGCTGCGCCTGCGGGTCGTGCAGTTCCCAACCCAGGAACCGGTCACGACCGGTCAGGCGGCGGTCCGCGAAGCCGTCTACGGGATCTTCGGCGTGGTGTGCTGCCTGGGCCTGGTCGACCTGTTGTGGATTTTGTTCGACGGAAAAAAGCAGGCGCTGCACGACAAAGCCGCCTCAACCATCGTCGTAGATGCCTGATGACCTGCGGTTTTTCACGTAGGCTGCCTCACATGCAGTTCAAGGGTCCACGGCGGATGACCACCGCCCTGCTGTCGGTCACGGTCCTCGGCCTCAACGCCTGCGCGGCCTCCAACGGAGCCACCGCGCCGAGCGCGGCCCCGAACGCACCCCAGGCGCAGGGCAGCACGATCGGCGCGGCCGGCATCGGCGACCCCGACTTCCCCACCGACGGCAACGGCGGCTACGACGTCGAGCACTACGGGCTGAGGCTCGCCTACGACCCGGCGGCGAAGAACCTCTCGGGCACCGCCGACATCAGGGCCCGCGCCGCGCAAAATCTGTCCCGGTTCGACCTCGACCTGCATGGGTTCACCGTCCGCAAGGTCAGCGTGGACGACAAGCCCGCCAAGTTCAGCAGGCAGGGCGACGAGCTGATCATCGACCCGGCCGCCGCGCTCGCCAAGGGCACGGTGTTCAAGGTCAGCGTCGACTACGGCGGCCGGCCCGAGCCCGTCCGCAACTCCTCCAACCTCGGCACCTACGGCTTCATCCCCACCAAGGACGGCGCGTTCGTCACCAGCGAGCCCAACGGCGCCCGCACCTGGTTCCCCTGCAACGACCACCCGGCCGACAAGGCGACGTTCGACTTCGACGTCACGGTGCCGAGCGGCACCACGGTCGTCGCCAACGGCGAGCTGCGCGGCGCCCCGGTCACCTCCGGCGGCCGCTCGACGTTCTCCTGGCGCGAGGCGCACCCCATGGCGACCTACCTCGCGACGATCACGCTGGGCAAGTTCGACGTCAAGACCGGCCAGTCCCCCGGTGGCATCCCGGTGTACGCCGCCACCGACCCGGCGTTCCGCGACGAGCTCGGCTTCCTGTACACGACGTCGGCCAAGGTCACCGACTACTGGTCCACGGTGTTCGGGCCCTACCCGTTCTCCTCCACCGGCGGGGTGATCGACGACTTCTCCGCCGGCTACGCGCTGGAGAACCAGACCAAGCCGATGTACGGCGGCTTCCAGCCCGACCAGAGCATCATCGCCCACGAGCTCGCCCACCAGTGGTTCGGCGACAGCCTGAGCATCACCCGCTGGAAGGACCTCTGGCTCAACGAGGGCTTCGCCACCTACGCCGAATGGCTGTGGAGCGAGCACAACGGCGGCAAGAGCGCCCAGAAGACCTTCGAGGACTACTACTCGGCCAAGGACGCCCCGATGTGGAAATATCCCCCGGGCGCGGCCCAGCGCGACGACCTGTTCAACAACTCGGTCTACGTGCGCGGCGCGATGACCCTGCAGGCCCTGCGCCGCCAGATCGGCGACGACACCTTCTTCAAGCTCCTGCGCACCTGGACCGACCAGCACCGCTACGGCGGCGTCACCACCCCCGACTTCGTCAAACTCGCCGAGAACCTCAGCGGCAAATCCCTCGCCCCCCTCTTCGACGCCTGGCTCTACAAACCCTCCCGCCCCGCCCTCCAGTAAGCGGTCACACCTGCCCGTACCCGCCGCACCGCAGCGGCGGGCACCCAGGCGAAGGTCCGCACACGCCAGGCGCCCGAGGCGGCCATGTGGGAAGGTGGAGATCATGCCGCTGAAGCAACAAAGCGCACGAGCATTCGGTGTGGGCTACGAAGGCCGTGACATCGCGGAGTTCGTCGAACTGCTGCGTCGTGAGAACGTGACGCTTCTGGTCGACGTGCGGCTGAACCCCATATCCCGCAAGCGCGGGTTCAGCAAGACGGCCCTGGCCAGGACCCTCTCCGAAGCCGGCATCGCCTACGAACACATGCGTGAGCTGGGCAACCCCAAATCGAACAGGCCCGGTTTCAGCGGCTCGCCCGCGGAGTTGGTCGCCGCACGCGGCGTCTATTCGGCTCAACTCACGGGACCAGAAGCCGCAGAGTGCCTGAAGCGCATCGCCGAGGCCGGCCGCCGCCACGTGGTAGCGGTCATGTGCTTCGAAGCAGACCAGCACCGCTGCCACCGCGACCTCGTCCTGTCTGCCCTCAGCGAGCGCTTCACCTATCCCCTGTCCGCCTGACTCTGCCCGGATAGACGACGCCGAGCACGATGAAGCTCTGCGGATGCGCCTGCTGGTTGCCCACGTAGAAGATCGTGTCGCGCTCCGGCGCGCACATCATGTCCCAGAACTTCTCCCGGATCGCGTTCTCAATCACGTGATCGTCGCGCGTACGCACTCGACGTTGGAGTGCGACCAACTCCCAGTCATAGATCCCCTGTTGATGGGTCCTGCAGGCAGGAGACTGGCAGCGGTAGTGGTACCACGCCTTGAAACGGGGTGCTTGTAGCGCCACCCTAGGCGCCGAGTCGAAAAGCCCGAGCTGCTGAACATAGCGATCGATCTTTCTCTGCTCCTCAGTTGTCCAGCCAGGGTGCGGCTTGACGATCAGATCAAGGATTTCCTGAGGCCTGATGGCCGCAAGCGACCTGGCAGTGGGACGTTGACGGACGGCGGCGATGAGATCGCACATCGAACCCTCTACATAGTCGCCAAGGTAGGCCATCCGTCTCGGCCAGCCATCAAGGTGTGTCTCCACGACGAAGCTGTCGGCTCGTGGTCGCCAACTCTCGGCTCGTGGGTCGTTCGGGCTGGGCTTGGCCTCCAGCGTGACGACGTCGTATTTCCGGAACTTGAGGTTGCTATCGAGATCGCGATAGTTGATCGGATAAAGCCGGATCCAGCCAGGATTACCCGGATCAAGGCGCAGTGCCGCGACGCATACGGTCTCTCCATAAGTTTCCGAGGGATTGGGAGCGGCCTTGACTGTGATCAACAGTCGCATGCGCTGGTACTGAGCGCCAAGAGGCTTGGAAGGGACCGTCTCAAGATCTGGGCCGAACAGGGAGGGCTGCTCTACCAAGGGGGCTCTCCATTTGGGTGCGGATCCGGCCTACAAGGCTAGCTCTGCCGCATCAACCACACCCGAGATTTCACGGCTTACCCCACCCACGCGCTCACCGGTAATCCCCCGGCTATTTTCCTACTTACATAGCATGCATACCCCGCGCGGCGGGATTCGTCGCGGCTGAACCAGCGAAACGTGCAGCGAGAGGGCCTGCGGCCGTTCATGCTGGGACGGACGCGACGGCCGCGATCCGCCCGCCGGAGAACCAGCCGGTCACTTGGATTCTGTGAGTGGCATCGGCGGTTCCTCGTGCGATCGCAATGGTGCGGTGGACGAATCGCCGGAGGCAGAGCAGGTCTCCTGGATGGCGCGTCTCCAGCGGGCCCAGACGGTTTTGCCCGGGCCGTCGGTGAGTGGGGTGATGCCGTGGTCGTGGGCGAGGGCGGCGACGATGGCGAGGCCGCGGCCGTGGACGGCTTCCAGGCCGAGGTCGAGGTGACGGGGCCGCTCGGGACCGTGGTCGGTGACGCGGACGCAGAGTTCTCCGGCCGCCGCCCAAAGGGAGAGCCTGATCGGGGGTTCCCCGTAGTTCGCCGCGTTCGCCAGCAACTCATCGACGACCAGGACCACGTCGTCTACAAGATCACGGAGGTCCCAGGCGATGAGGGTCTCTTTGACGATGAGGCGGCTTCTGCCGACCATCGCCAGGTCATGGGGTAGGTCCCAGCAGACGGTACGAAGACCGTCCGGCATCTCCCGCATCGGGGCTCCTTGCCGTGGTTGTCGGGTGCGTACGGGCGGATGCGGCGTCCCGGCGGACCGGTCGGCCGCGAGCGGGGAGGCGGTGCCAGAAGGGCCGGGCCATGGTGTCCGCTCGGCCTCGCGCATGAGGTCGCGCAGTTCGTCGGCGACGCGCGCCTGCACGATCAAAGGTCCGGAAGCGGGCCAGGTGGCGATGGCGTAGAACCGTCGCGTGCCCACGCCGTACCAGATCGTCCATCCGGGCTCTATCTGGTCCAACTGGTGCGCGGTGGCCCGTTCGGCCAGATCCCACCGTCGCTGGAAGGTTTGGGCAGGCCGCGCTCCACGGCGATGCCGTCCACTCGGTCGCTCGTAGTGATCACGTCTGCTCACGCGGCCGCCTCATGCCGGTACGGCTCGCGCTCACCGGGCGAGAGCCGCGTGCCTGGCGGCCCTCCACGCCGATAAGGCATGGCACCTGCCGTCAGCGGCTCCGGCTTGCGTCTGTGCCGCCCGCCCGGCAGGACATCGGGCTCGGACGAGACACGGCAGGGCGTGGACCTCGGCGAAGGGCGCACCGGGACAGCCGCCGGCAACCGTTCCAGCCCCAGACGCCGCCTGGCGCTCATCCGCGCGCCGACCTGCGCGGCGGTGGGCTGCTCCCATTCATGGCGCGGCCGGTGCGCCAGGCTCTCGCTCTCATGTGCGTACGGCGGATGCCCACACCAACGGCACCCGAGCGGCATCGGCGGCCGCGCGGCCTCCCAACGCACCCGAATAACGCGCGCACTTCTATTAAGGTTTCGCATTAGGTCGCACCTCCGACGTGCGATCAAGGTCCTGCCAGGCGGTGCAACGCCTGGCAGGACCGACCTTCTCCCGCCCATATTGATGCGGGCGCCATTTTCACGCAATACCCAAATCAGAACATCTATATTTTTCCGTTGCATGTCGATTGAAGCGGATTAGGCGATCTGCGCAGAGGGGCGGAGCGATGGCGATACAGAGTCCGACAGTGAAACGACGGCAGCTATCCGCCACCCTTCGCCAGTTAAGAGAAGGGAGTGGACTTACATCCACAGAGGCCGCCAAGCGCCTCGAATGGACACCGAGCAAACTAACCAGAATCGAGCGCAACGAATGGAAATTGCCCAACGTCCACGACATCCGTCTCCTGCTCGACCTCTACGGCGTGACCGATCAGCACCGGCGGGAAGCCCTGCTCACGCTCGCCCGCGAGTCACGCCAACGAGGCTGGTGGGCTGACTACAAGGACGTCTTTCGCAGCAACCTGCCGGCCTTCGAGGCCGGTGCGTCAGTGATCCGCACGTACGAAGTCGCCCTCGTTCCCGGTTTGCTCCAAACGCCGGACTACACCGCTGCGGTCTTCCGGGGCGGCCAGGTACTCGACAAAGCTGTTGTGAGTCGCCACGTAGAAGCCAGGCTGGCCCGCCAAAAGATCCTTAGCCGTGAGGACGCGCCATCCCTTCTCGCGATCATCGATGAGGCCGCGCTCCTCAAGGCGATAGGCGGGAAAGAAGTGATGCGCGCCCAGCTTGACCATCTCATTGAGATGGCATCTTGGCCGAACATAACCATTCAGGTAATCCCGAACGCCGTCGGTGCGCACCCTGCGCTCACAGGTGGCCCCTTCGTCATCCTGGACTTCCCGAGCGACCCGAGCCTGGTCTACATGGCAACGGCCACAGACAGTCTCTGGCTGGAGAGACCCGAGGAGTATCAGCGGTATAGCCTCATATTTACCCATGTGTCGACGTCGGCGCTCTCTCCAGAGGAGTCGACCCAGCTCATAGCCGCATTGATGGACCAACACACGAGGTAGGCGAAACATGGACGAAGGCATGCTCGCCTGGCAGAAGAGCAGCTACAGCGGAACCGACGACAACTGCGTAGAGGTGGCGCGCCTTCCTTGTGACAGCATGGCCCTCCGCGACAGCAAGAACCCCGCCGGTCCGATGCTGAACTTCACCCCTGAGGAGTGGCACGCGTTCATCAGCGACACGAAGGCCGGCCGGTTCGGACGCGTCTAGGTCCAAGTGGACGATCTACGGATGTGACAGTGTTCGCGCTTCCTGAGTGGCGGTGTTCGCCTCGTCGAGTCGGCCGACGGCCGCCAGCCGGGCGGCGAGGTTGTTCAGGGCCGCGACCAGCGCCTGCCTCGCGGCGTCCGATCCCGAACTCGCCAGGACGCTGCGGCACAGCTGGGTGACGGCAGTCGCGAGGTTCACAGCTTCGTCGCCCGGGAGCATGTAGCCGGACATGTACATCAGGTTTCCGGCGATGTCGGCGCGGGCGGCGTCGGCGGCGTCACGAACCCGAGGCAGGATATGCAACGCCTCGATACCCAAGCCCGCTGCCTGTTCCGGATGTCCCGCCTGCTGGTGGCGCGCCGCCAGCACATGCAACGACCACGCGAACTGCTGCTGACGCTCCACCACCCCCGGATTGGCCTCAGCCAACTCCCGGAACACCTGAACACTCCCAACCGCGACCGCCACCGCCTCCTCCCCCGGCGCCAGATAACCACTCACATGCGTGAGATTGGCCGCCACATCAACACGCACCGCATCGCCAGCGTCACGAACCCGAGGCAGAATACGCAGCCCCTCGATACCCAGACCCGCCCCCTGCTCAGGATGCCCCGCCTGCTGATGACGCGCCGCCAGCACATGCAACGACCACGCGAACTGCTGCTGACGCTCCACCACCCCCGGATTGGCCTCAGCCAACTCCCGGAACACCTGAACACTCC
>NZ_JBVJHR010000016.1:137488-256927 GCF_055586705.1 Sphaerisporangium sp. NPDC049457
CCCAGACCCGCCCCCTGCTCAGGATGCCCCGCCTGCTGATGACGCGCCGCCAGCACATGCAACGACCACGCGAACTGCTGCTGACGCTCCACCACCGCCGGATTGGCATTGGCCTGGTCCCGGAAGATCTGTGTCGCGGTAGAAGCGGCGTTGATCGCGGTGTCGCCGGGGACGATGTACCCGGTCACATAGTTGATGTCGGCGGCGACGCTGAGTCTCCCGGAGGGGGTCATCTCGGGCAGGGCCTCTAGGTAGAGCGAGAGAGCCTGCTGACCGGGCTCGTTCCCGGCGCTCGCGGCCTGGGCGGGCGGAGCCGCCGTGTAGCGGCGGACGGCGAGCAGGTAGAGGGCGGAGGCCAGCGCGAGTCGGTGCGCGGGGTCGATGGCGGCCAGCCGGCGGTAGAGTGCCACGCCCGCCTCGGCCGCTTCCACCGCCGGCTCCGGTGGAAGGTATCCGGAGAAGGCGACCAGGTCGCCGGCGACCTCGGGCGTTTCCGCGTCGGGATCGGTACGGGCGAGTGCCCGATAGGTCTCAAGGGCGTGCAGGGCGTTCTGCCGTGCGCCCTCGGTATCGCCGTCGGCCCATAACCGCTGGGTGAGGGTGAGCATTCGGCGTAGTTCCGGGATCAGGCGCACCTCTTGGGCGTGAACCGGCGGAGGAGGCTCGGTCGGCAGATCGCTGGCCCAGATGGACCATCCGTACGTGGACAGGTAGACGCGGCCGCCGGTGGTGTTCGCACGGAACCGCAGGTCGGCGCAGCGGGGATAGCGGGGAAGCCCGTCCGAGGCGACATACCAGGTGTGCCCCCAGTCATAGCTGGAATGGACCGCGGTCTCCGTCGCCGCCACGAGGACGGCTCCGTGCGCCTGATCGCCGCACACTTCGAAGGCCCAGATGGTGTCGCCCGGCTCGAAGACGGGCCGCCACGCGAATCCTCCGGACTGGTAGTGCAGGATCGACCCCTTGGCGGTCCGGTTGACGGCGAAGGCCGAGAGGTCCTCGAGTTGAACGATGCGGTGAATGACACCGGCGTTACGCGGAAGGTCGAGCACCCCGAATTCGGAGCGGTTGCCCTTACGGTCGAAGCTGAACATTCGCCGGTTTCCGGTGCCGGCGTAGACGAGGTCGCCGTTGTAAGAGCCCGCCGCCCACAGATGCAGGCCATCGGGTGCGGACCCGAGGTATCTCCACGCGGGGGTGCCGCCGCCCCAGATGACCTCGGGGCCGCCGCCGGAGGAACCGCCGCCGCCGAGGCCCGGTTCGGCGACCAAGCCGTACAGGTTCCCGCCAACCGTCGCCACCGCGTGCATGGCAGGGTCGTGCGAGTGCAACCGGGGACGCGGCACGGCCTCCACGCACAGCGGCGCGCGCAGCGGGTCGCCCACCTTCTGCCCGGGGCCGGCGGTTATGATCTTCGGCTCGTACGTCGCGTCGAAACGTTGTTCGGTCTCGTTCCAGTGGTGCGCGACGATGGGTGACGGGCTGGGCTGCAGGGACAGGACGGTGAGCACCCACGGAATCGTGGTGAGAGCGGCGCAGAATCCGCCGTCCCCGCCGGTGAGCGGCCGGTACTCCTCTCCTCCCGGCTCGACCCTGGCGAACACGTTGCCGTTGTCCTGGGTGCCGGTCGCTATGAGACCCGGGATCTGCGTGCTGACCCCGGCTCCTCCCCATGACTCCCGGGCGCCGTCGCTGCTGTAGCACTGCAGTGTCGGGAGGAACTTGTTCCACGCGCTGCGATAGGAGCCGCCCATATCGTCGGTGGAGAACACGCCGCCATCGCAGCCGACGTAGACCCGGCCGCCGCCGTCGGGGGCGAAGACGATCGCGTGCTTGTCGGCGTGGACGTCCCCGTCAGGGCGGGTCCAGGTGACTCCGGCGTCACTGGAGTAGGCAGGCCCGCCCAGCCAGCCCACCGCCAGCCTGTCGGGGCGGACGCGGTCCACGCCGATCGCGGAGTGGTACTGCCCGGCGTCGCCCAAGAAGCCGTCGAGCCGGCCGAACTCGTCCGGCTCGTAACGGCACACGTCCCAGGTGTCGCCGCCGTCGTCGGAGCGCAGGACGGCCAGCAGCCGCCCCGTCCGTCCGCTGACCGCGGCATAGAGGCGGCTCGGCTGCCGCTCGCAGGCCGCCACGGACACTACCGACATGTCGCTCGCGCTGACCCCGTTGACCGTGGCCTGCGTGAACTGGAGGGCTCCGCCGCGCCAGTCGCCGACCCAGATGCCGCCGCCCGCGGCGCCCAGGACGACCGTGGTGTCCTGCAGCCCGGTCGGCCGGGCCCGCAGGTTCCGGTCCCGCGACCCCATCGCCATGGTGAACACGCCAGGGGCGCCGGTCGCCGCGTTCCAGACGTATCCGTCGGTCCACCCGCCGGGAGCGGGCGCGGCCGGTATGTCGGACCACAGCACGCCCGCGCCGCACGCCACCACCAGGCGGCGCGGCTGGTCGAGGACGTTCAGCGCGATGACGCCTTGAGGGTTGTTCGCATCGATCGAGGTGATCTGATGCCAGCTGAGCAACGGCAGAAAGCTCGACTGGTCGGTGACGTACAGTCCGCCGCCCCCGGCGAAAACGTGTCCCTCGCCGTCCGGACCGAACGCCATGGCCCTGACCTCGGGATGCTCCCACGCCGCGCTGAGCGCCAGCCCGGCCCGGCCGTCCTCGTCCGTGACCCATACGCCGCCGGTCTCGGTCCCCGCCAGGACCCGGCCGTCGGATCGGACGAGCAGGCTGCACACCCGCCCTGACCACCATCGGTCGGCGGCATCGTCCACCTGTATGCCGAGCGAGCTGGCACGGGACCAGTGGAATCCGCCGTCACGGTTCATGAACGCTCGGCCGATCGGTGACGCAGCAGCCGGGTCACCCAAATGGTCGCGAACGCGGTGAGCGCCACCAGCGGGATGTCGAAGAGCAGGAATGCCCAGCTGATCTGGAACTCCCCGCTGACGAAGGTGGCCATGCCGCCCAGGAGGAGCGCGAGCAGCCCGCCGACCCAGAGCCGCGCCGCCGGCCGGATCAGCTCGATCAGCAATCCGCTGAGGATTCCGCTCACGATGGGGAACAATTCGCTGTCCACGCGGCCGTCCTTCGCTGCTAGACACGACAGGCGAGCACCAATTGCCGACATAACCGCCATAAGGGACGGGCCGGCCGAACAAGTGATCCCCCACTTGACTTCTTCTCGGTCTGAACGCCGCAGGGAATAGCAGCGAGGCTCGTTCCTTGCCGGCGCCGTACTTCAGCAAAAAACACCATCAGAGAAATGTCCAGTGGGTTTTGTCATCCTCGGTCCGAGGGTGGCCCAGGGTCTGAGAGGCGACCGGCCGCAGCGTGATCGCGGGGTCGGCGACCGGCCTCGAACGTGGCGAAGCGTTGGACGCCCCTCTCATCGTGATCGATGTTCGAGGTACTTTCCACGTGAACGACCAAGCCGGGTGAATGCGGTGCGGAGGCCGCGGGTCAGGTCCAAAGAATTTTCAAGGCGTCCAGCACGATGCTGGCGACGAAACCCAGGATGACGCCGTACAGCATGTACCGGCGCTGGGTTCCCCTCCCCCTTTGGTCGACCTTCTCGGCGACAGCGTCGATCTTGCTCTGCAGGAGCCGGTCGAACGCGTCGGCCTCCTCCTTGCGAAGCTGCGCGACCTCCCTGCTGGCCTCGGCCTCCATCTTGTTGCTCTCGGCCTCGGCCGCCAGCCTCCTGGCCATGGCGGCACGGGCGTGCATAGCGGCTTCGAGCTCTTCCAGCTCCGCGAACGTGCCCTCCAGCCGCTCGGCCAGGTCGATGAAGCGCGATTCCAAGTTCTCGTCGTCGCCCACCGCCGGGATGCGCGCCCGCTTGGACGACGCGTGGATGAGCTCCTCGATACGGCCCAACTGGGTCTGGGCACGAACTCCGTCGCGCAAGATGACGAGGCCGAAGAACCCCAAGACGATCAGGATGACGCTTTCGGTGACCGTGCCGGCGGGCAGCAGGTCCAGGGTGATGACAGCGACGATCACCGCCATGACGAGGCCGATCAGGGCGTCAACGTTCGAGGCCAGCCAAGCGAGAGAACGCCGGAGGGCGTGTGGCATGAGCACCACGATGCCGCTTGCGGCACCGGTGACGGAAGGGGCGGACGCGACCCCCTTCCGTCTCACGCGCCGGGGCAAGGCACCAAGAATTGGTGCAAGTACGCGAGGTATGCCATCCACCCCGAGCCGGCTTGGCAGGCCCGTCCATCCGAATGGATCGATCCGCACGCCCACGTCGAGCAGAAGGCGCCGCCGCCATGGCAGGCGATTCGGACGGCCAGCGAAAGGCGTTGTCGCGCCCTTCACGGCAGGCGGTAGCCTCGCGGGCCATGGATGCCGATGCGTGGGGAAAGATCGACCGACTGGTCACCTGGCTGGACACGGCGAGCACCCTCGCCCCTGAGACCACACTGCTGTTGCGGCTGATGAAGGTGTCAGAGGAGACGGGCGAGGTCGCTGAGGCCGTCATCGGCGTCCTTGGCCAGAATCCCCGCAAGGGGATCACCCACACCTGGGAGCAGGTCGACGGCGAACTCTGCGACGTCATCCTGTCCGCCATGATCGCTCTGAGGTCGCGGAACGCCGACGCGGCGGACGTCTTCGGAAAGCATCTCGCCCACGTGGTGAGCAGGGCGCTCAACCCGCCTGCCTAGACGAATAAGTCCTAAATCTGCTATCGGCATCGGGAGTTCGTCAGCGAGCTGATGATGGCTGCTCATGACGGGGCCGGGGTCCAGAAGCTGCGCTAGGTGCGGCGGTCCTGCCGTACCGATTCAGCAGGCACAGCCGTGCACGATGACCTGAACCACGTCCTGGACGACGTCCCTCCTAACGCTCCCTGGCGGCGCGGTGACCAGGGCGAACAGCGCACCCCCGTAGAGCGCGATCAGCGCGGGGATCTTCTCGCGTGGGATGGCGAGGCCGAGTTTGTCGTGGTGCCCGGCGGTGATCTGCAACGACGTGTCCTGCAGGCCTGCGAGCGCCGAGGCGAGCAGCGGCCGACGCTCGGCCTCCAGTTGAAGTTCGAAGATTGCCAGATAGCGGTTGCGCAGTGTGGTCGCTGCTGTGAGCAGCGACTCTGTCAGCAGGTCGACCATCGTCGCGGGCTGCTCGGTGGCCCGGTCGGTATCGGCGTGATGCAGCTCGGCGATGCGCTCCGCGGCGGCCACCAGCAGCGCTTCCCGGCTGCGGAAGTAGTTCGAGGCCGTTCCCGGCGGGAGGTCTGCTTCCTTCTCCACTGCGCGGTGGGTCAGTCCATGCACGCCCGACGACGCCAGTAGCTCGATGGCGGTATCGGTCAGGGCTCGGCGACGGGCCGGATTGGTGGGCGGCATGCGACCATGCTACCAATAGCCGTACTAGTACGACCGTAGTGAATCGGCGAGGAGGTCCCATGAGGGTCGTGGTGGTCGGTGCGGGCCTCGGTGGAGTGGCGGCCGCGGTGGGGCTGCATCGCCTGGGTCATGAGGTGACACTCTTCGAACGGGGCGCCGAGCTTCGGGAGGCGGGCACGGGGATCGTGGTCATGCCCAATGGGCTTCGCGCGCTGGACGCGCTGGGGCTGGCTGAAGACGTTCGCGGGCACGTCATGCCTGCCGCCCGCGCAGGATTGCGGGACTGGCGCGGACGGCCGCTGCTGGTGACCGATGCGGTCCAGGCGCAGCGGGAGGTCGGGACACCCGCCATCATCGACCGCGCTGAACTGCACCGGGCGCTACGCGCCCCGCTGCCCGCCGACCTGGTGCGAACCGCGACCCCGGTCGAGCGCCTGGAGCCCGGCCCCACCGGAGTGACCGTGATCAGCGGCGGAAACCCCGTCACGAGAGCGGATGCCGTGATCGCGGCCGACGGCATGGGCAGCAAGCTGCGCGGACAGCTCATTCCCGGCCACCCCGGGCTGCGGCGGACCGGCCGGATGGACCTGCGCGGCATGCTGCCACGCCCTCGCGGGCTGGTAACAGACCTGCTCGCCAGCCAGTTGGTCGACCGCCGCAGCGGGGCGATGTTCGGCCTGTTCCCCGTCGGCGAGGACCGCCTGTACTGGTTCACCGACTCCGTCCTGCGCGGCATGCCGCCCGGCGCGGACCAGGCACGCCGGCAGATGCTGTCCCTGATGGCCGACTGGCACCCCCTCGTCACCGCACTGATCGAGGCCACCCCACCCGCCGATATCCACGTCGACCCGATCACCCGCCTGGCCGAACCTCTGCCCTCGTTCGCGGTCGGCAGGATCGCGTTCCTCGGCGACGCCGCGCACGCCATGCCGCCCGACCTCGGCCAGGGCGCCAGCCAGGCCTTCGAAGACGCGGCCGCACTAACCCGCCACCTGACCGGCGCAGAGCCGGCAGACGTCGCCCAGCGGCTCCTGCGCTACGACGCCGAGCGCAGGCCCAGCGCCAACCTCATGATGCGGGCGGCGTCCCGGCAATCGCGGCTGACTTCCCAGACCGGCGTCGCCGCGTGGCTTCGCGACGTATTGCTGCGCGCCATACCGTCCCGGCTAGCCACCCGGCAGCTTGCCGCCCTCTGGCACGCCTAGTCAGTGGTCGTAGGCGACCAGCGATCGGGTGATGGGCGTCAGATCGACCAGGGTCAGGCCCGACTCGAAAGGCCGCAGGAAGGCCGCCTCCGCTTTGCTTCCCTGCCGCTTCTCGACGAGCTGGCACACCTCGGTCACCACA
Organism: Sphaerisporangium sp. NPDC049457; assembly: GCF_055586705.1. NCBI lineage: Bacteria > Bacillati > Actinomycetota > Actinomycetes > Streptosporangiales > Streptosporangiaceae > Sphaerisporangium > Sphaerisporangium sp. NPDC049457. Next base: position 144,193 of record NZ_JBVJHR010000016.1, read on the forward strand.
GTGGTGGGAACGAGCAAAAGACCCAGGATGAGTGCGCAGGAGACGAGTACAGGTTTCGTGGTGGTCGTCTCGGCTGTTCAACGCGGCGACGAGCGGGCCAGAATCGATCACGATCACAAAGAGTGATGGTCCTCCGCGGAGAGGATCTCCTCCGAGCGTTCCGCGAAATCGGGCTCCGCCTCCAGCAAGCCGACGAACGGCAGGTCACGAACGATCGGCCGCGCTTCGAGCTGATCACGAATCAGACGGAGGAGAGGAGCCACCTTGTCCTCTGGCAACCGGTCCACAAGATCGTGGAACTCCTCACGCATGACGCTCAAGTGTAGGCAGAGAGGCTCCCTTTCCGCAGTCCGCAGCCTGTGTCAGGGGTGGGGCAGAGCCTTCACCTCACCCCCATCGATCTACGTCACCTGAAGAAGCCGCCCGATCACCCGGATCCCTCGCCGCCAGAGCTACCGACGGCCGGACCGGCCCCATGGGGTCTACGCCGCCTCGGCGCCGCAAGCGGAGCGCCGGTCAACCCGCTCGCCATCTTTTAGTGAGTGCCGTGACCGAAACTGCTGGTGGGTGCCGTGACCGGAACACGGCGAAGCCGTTCCCGTATCAGCCGAAGATGAGTTTGTAGCCGTAGCGGCGCAGGCCGGCGAGGACCTCGTCGCAGTGGACGGGGCCCTTGGTCTCCAGATGGAGCAGGACCTCGGCCTCGTCCAGGTGCAGGCGGGGGTCGACCCGCTCGTGGCCGACGTCGATCACATTCGCCCCGAGATCGGCCAGCCGGGCGAGCAGCGTCGCCAGGGCACCGGGGCGGTCGGGGAGCCGCAGCCGGAAGGCGAGGTAGCGACCGGCGGCCGACAGGCCGTGGCGCAGCACCCTGGACAGCAACAGCGGGTCGATGTTGCCGCCGGACAGCACCGCGACCACCGGCGGCTCGAACGCGTGCGGCCAGTCGAGCAGCGCCGCGACCCCGGCCACGCCGGCCGGCTCGACGACGAGCTTGGTGCGTTCGAGGCAGAGCAGCAGCGCCCGCGACAGCGTCTCCTCCGAGACGGTGACGACGCTGTCGACCAGGTAGTGGATCATCTCGAAGGTGATGTCACCCGGCCGGCCGACGGCGATGCCGTCGGCCATGGTGGACGCCGGGTCGACCACGACCGGGTGTCCGGCCGCGAGCGAGGCCGGGTAGGCGGCGGCCCGTTCGGCCTGCACTCCGACGACCCGCACCCCCGGGCGCATGGACTTGACCGCGAGCGCCACGCCGGCGGCGAGCCCACCGCCGCCGACCGCGACCGTGATCGTGCCGACGTCGGGAAGCTGATCGAGGATCTCCAGGCCGACCGTGCCCTGCCCCGCCACGACGTCGGGATGGTCGAAGGGGTGGATGAACACCGCCCCGGTCTCCTCGGCGTGCTGCCTGGCCGCCGCCAGCGCCTGGTCGACCGTCGTCCCCGCGAAGATCACATCGGCCCCGTAGGCGCGGGTGGCCTCCACCTTGGGCAGCGGGGCGCCCTCGGGCATGAACACCGTGGACTTGCAGCCCAGCAGCCCGGACGCGAGCGCCACCCCCTGGGCGTGGTTGCCCGCGCTCGCCGCCACCACGCCCCGCGAACGCTCTTCGTCGCTGAGGCGGGCGATGCGGACGTAGGCGCCCCTCACCTTGAACGAGCCGGCCCGCTGGAGGTTCTCGCACTTGAGGTAGACCGGGCCGCCGATCATCTCCGACAGGACGCGCGAGTGCAGCAGCGGGGTGCGGATCACGACGTCCTTGAGCAGATCACGGGCGGCGACCACGTCGTCGTAGGTCACCTCAGAGCGCGCCATGCCCGCAGTCTCCCACCGAACCCTCCTTGATCCCCCACCGGCCCGCCAGGCGCGCGGACGACGCCTGGATGGTGGGCGGAGGCCTGCCGCCCGGCGCGTGCAGCTCCCGCATCGCCGTCCGGAAGATCCGCCGTCGCCTCCAGAGCTGGGCGGACCGGGCTCGCGTGGACGAAGGGTGGCGAAGCGTTACATGTCGGATGGGCCGGTCCAGTAGCGGGACGGGTGGAGGATCAGGGCGGCGGCGCCGATGAGGCCGGCGTCCTGGCCGAGGTGGGCGGGGACGACGCGGACGCGGCGGGCGAAGTCGAGGCGGGCGTGCGCGCGCAGGGCCTCCTCCAGGGGATCGAACAGCGGCGCGCCCGCCTGGGACAGGCCGCCGCCGATGGTCACGACGTCAAGGTCGCACAGGTGGGTGGCCGAGGCGATGCCGACGCCGAGGGCACGGCCGGCGCGGGCGAGGGCGCCGAGCGCGATGGGGTCTCCCGCGGCGGCGTCCGCCGAGAGCTGCCGTCCGCTGGCCTGCGCGGCCTCCACGTACGGGCCTTCGGGACGGGCGCCGGTGGCGCCGGGCCGCCACCCCTGTTCGAGGGCCCAGGCGGCCAGGCCGGGGCCGCGGCTGATGGCCTCCAGGCATCCTCGGCCGCCGCACTGGCACGCGGGGCCGTCCGGGTCGACCACGACGTGCCCGATGTGCCCGGCGTTGCCGGTGCCGCCGTCGATCAACCGGCCGCCGAGGATGAGGCCGCCACCGACGCCGGTAGACACGACCATGCCGAGCATGTTGTCGCTCCCCTGGCCTGCGCCCTTCCAGTGCTCGGCGGCCGCGACGCAGATCGCGTCGTTGTGGACGCGCACGGGCACGCCCGGGAACCGCTCGGCCAGCCGTGCGCGCAGCGGGAACCCTCGCCAGCCGGGCATGTTCAGCGGGGACACGGCCCCCTCGGGCCAGGTCATCGGACCGCCGCAGCCGACGCCCACACCGGCCGGGTTCGTCCCCGGCCGCCGCGCGAGGACGGAGTCGATCAGCGCGGTCAGGGCCTTCCACAGCGTCTGGGCGTCGCCCCCGGGCGGGGTGGCCACGCGGTCGGCGACGACGATCTCACCCTGGACGCCGACCAGCCCGGCGGCGAACTTGGTGCCGCCGATGTCGATCGCCAGCACGGAATCGAGGCCGGGCACGGCGTCCCGCGTCAGCTCATATGCCACCGACCACGCTCCAAGATCTTCCCAAGCGACCACCGCGACCCCGGAGACACGAACCCGCGCCTCCCGCCCCTCCAAGGATCACACGCCCCCGACCACAGAGGACGGCCATCCCTCGAAGCACCCGAGACAAAGTCAACACCGCCCGGCGCGCGGCGAAACCAGGAAACGCGGCCAGTGCCGTCTACGGGTGTTCGCCGGGTCAGCCGCCGTGCGGCGGCGCCGGCATCGCCGTACCACGACCCGCCGACCCGGCGCCGACAAGATCCGGCACACACCGGCGGAGCACGGTGGCCGCCCGCACACACCGGCGGAGCACGGTGGCCGCCGCCGCGCGTGGCGAGGTAGGGGCCGGAGATGACTTATCGGTGGATCTCAGGCGCTGGACGCCTAGTTTTCGGTGGTCGGGGGGGTGGTGGAGGAGAAGACGAGGATGGCGGCGGAGAAGCCGTGGACGTGGTTGTGGCCGCCTACCGGGCCGAGTTCGCCGGCGGCGAAGAAGCCGGCCATGCCGATGGGGCCGAGGGTGTCGTGCAGGGCGAGCACGTCGTGGTCGGAGCTGCCGAACATGGCCGAACCCCTGCCGTTGCAGGAGAACAGCAGCGCGCCGTCGATGCGCCCGCGCTGTTCCACGTGGGCGTCGAGCAGTTCGTACAGGTCCTCGTCGGCCGCGGCGGCGTCGCGGACCTGGAAGCGCACGCTCTGGCCGATGTCGAGGACGTCGCCGACGGCCACGGCCTCGCGTTCGGGGTCGATGCCGAGGATGCCGCGGATCAGGAAGTCGCCGCGCTCGTGGCTTTCGGCGTACTCGTCCATCGCGACGCCGATCTGCAGCCCGGAGGCGACGAGCTCGCGGTCCTCCTCGTCCAGGCCGCTGACGATGTCCTCAAGGCGCGCGAGCGCGGGCTGCCCGGCGAGCTCCAGCAGCAGGTTGTCCTCGGAGCGGGTGACGACCATGGTGGGGCCGATCGGGCGGCAGCCCTGGCTGACGACCGTGCTGACGTTGATGGGGCCGCTCAGCATGACGCCGATCGCGCCTTCGGTGTACATCTCGCCGCCGGCGAACAGGCGGACCGAGCCCTGGCCGCCCATGCCGTTGGCCAGCCCGCCCACGATGGGCAGGTCGCCGAGGACGTCGGAGGAGTGTTCGACGAAGGCGTCGGTGGGGAAGCTGTACGGATCGGCCAGCAGGATGGCGACCCGGTCGTCGGGGTCGCGGTCGGGGAGGCCGATGATCACGAAGCGGTCCTCCATGCGGAGGGTCTCCAGCGCGAAGGTGTTCACGCGCCCGCCGTCGAAGCTGGCCGCCCACGCGCTGACCGCCGAGGTCAGCTCGACGCCCTGGCCGTCGCCGATCACGCCGGTGGCGCTGCAGCCGATGACCTCGGCCCCGGGGGCCATGCGCATGACGCGCAGCCCGGCCTGGGCGATCTCCTCGGGGTCGTCGCCGCAGATGAAGAAGCACACGAGGTCCGGCGGGCCCGACAGGCCGGAGAGCGCTTGGCGCACCGCGGACTCCGCGGCGACGACCAGGTCGGAACCGACGGCGAGACCATCCGCGAACCGGCTCGTCAGCACTGCCACACGCCTCGCCTCCTCAACTGTCGCGAGTCGTAGTGTGTCGTACGTTCGCCCCTCTTAGCCGGATTCTCCCCACTACGGGACTAACAACGCGCACGGAGCGTCCCGCAATAGTCAAGATCCGAAATGTGGAAAGCTGCCGACACCCTCGCCCGCGACGTAGTCTCGTCTTCGTGCATGAATCGCCCACACAGCGAAGTGAAACGCCTCAAGCTCGCACTCTCCGCGAGCTGCGCGAAAGTGGACACACCTATCGCACGGTCAAGGCGGAGATCCGCGAAAACCTGCTGGCCAGGTTACGCGCACGGACGCCGAGATTCCCGGGCATCGTCGGATTCGACGAAACCGTGCTGCCCCACCTCGAACGGGCTCTGCTCGCCGGCCACGACCTGGTTCTCCTGGGCGAGCGCGGTCAGGGCAAGACCCGGCTGATCCGCACCGTCACCGGCCTGCTCGACGAGTGGACCCCGGTCATCGACGGCTGCGAGATCAACGACCATCCGTACGCCCCCGCGTGCGTGCGCTGCCTGAAGCTCTCCGCCCAGTTGGGCGAGGATCTCCCGGTCGCCTGGAAGCACCGCGACGACCGGTACGGCGAGAAGCTCGCGACGCCCGACACCTCGGTCGGCGACCTGATCGGCGACGTCGACCCCATCAAGATCGCAGAAGGCCGCACCCTCGGCGACCCCGAGACCGTGCACTACGGCCTGGTCCCCCGCACCAACCGGGGCGTGTTCTCGGTCAACGAGCTGCCCGACCTGGCCGAACGCATCCAGGTGTCGCTGCTCAACGTGCTGGAGGAGCGCGACATCCAGGTCCGCGGGTACAACCTGCGGCTGCCCCTGGACATCCTGCTGATCGCCAGCGCCAACCCCGAGGACTACACCAACCGCGGCCGCATCATCACGCCGCTGAAAGACCGCTTCGGGGCCGAGATCCGCACGCACTACCCCCTCACGCTGGAGGACGAGCTCGCGCTCATCCGCCAGGAGTCCGCGCTCAACTGGCGCGGGCACGAGCCGGAGGGCCAGGGCGACGCGGCGGAGGCCGGCCTGAGCGCCGAGCTTCCCGAGCACCTGATCGAGACGATCGCCCGGTTCACCCGCCTGGTGCGCGAGTCCACCGCGGTGGACTCGCGGTCGGGCGTGTCCGCGCGATTCGCCATCGCCGCCGCCGAGACGGCCGCGGCCTCGGCGGTGCGGCGCGCCGCGCTCACCGGAGAGGAGCGCCCGGTGGCCCGGGTGGCCGACCTGCCGGGCGTCGTGCCCACGCTGCGCGGCAAGGTGGAGTTCGAGGTCAGCGAGGAGGGACGCGAGGTCGAGGTGCTGGCGCACCTGCTGCGGCGGGCCGTCGCCGAGACCTTCCGCGGCACCCTGGGCGGCATGGACCTGTCCGCGCTGCTGGACAAGTTCTCCGAGGGCGCCCAGATCGAGTCGGGCGAGCTGACGCCGGCCACCGAGCTGCTCCAGCAGATCGGCCCGGTCAACGGACTGTCCAAGATCATGGCGGGCGTCGGGATGGGCGAGGGGGACGAGTCCCCCGGGCACGCCGCCGCCGCGCTGGAGTTCGCCCTCGAAGGGCTCTACCTCATGCGCCGCCTGTCCAAGGACGAGGTCGACGGAGGCGCGGTCTACCGCACGTGAGCGTCCCGGGCCCGGACGGCCCCCGCTCCGGCCGGGCCGACCTCGGGGAGGCCGTACGTCCCCGCACGCCCTCAGGGCCGCCCTCGCGGCCCTAAGGGACGTTCTTCGCACACCGGACACACGACGATTAGGCTCACATGCGATGAGTGGCTACCGATACGGCGAGTACCACGACGGGCCCGACCCGCTGGCGCCCCCGTACGATGTCCGCGCCGCGCTCGACGAGATGGGCGACGCGATCCTGTCCGGCTCCACCCCGCTGGACTCCCTGCGCGACCTGCTGAGGCGGGGCCTGCCCGGAGCCCCCGACCGGCGCGGCCTCGACGAGCTGCTGCGCGAGGTGCGCCGCCGCAGGCGCGAGCTGCGCGAGCGCGGCGACCTGAACGGCACCCTCGAACGGGCGCGCGCCCTGCTGGACAAGGCGATCGGGCAGGAGCGCGCCGAGCTGTTCCCCGACCCCTCCGACGACGCGCGGCTGCGCGAGGCCGAGCTGGACTCGGTGCCGGGCGACACCGCGAGCGCCGTGCAGCAGCTGAGCTCCTACGAGTGGCGGTCGGCCGCCGCGCGCCAGACGTTCGAGGAGCTGCGCGACCTGCTGCGCAGGGAGGTCCTGGACAGCCGGTTCCGCGGCATGCGCGAGGCGCTGGCCAATCCGGACCCGGAGGCGATGGAACGGGTCCGGCAGATGATGTCGGATTTGAACGACATGCTGGATCGGGACTCCAGGGGTCAGCACACTCAGCAGGATTTCCAGCAATTCATGGATAAATATGGGGACCTTTTTCCGGAGAATCCCCGCAATCTGGAAGAGCTGGTCGACATCCTCGCCCGCCGCGCCGCCGCGGCCCAGCGCATGCTCGCCTCCATGTCCCCCGAGCAGCGCGCCGAGCTGCAGGCCCTGATCGACCAGACCCTCCAGCAGGCCGGGCTGGCCGAGCAGATGGCCCGCCTCGGCGAGGCCCTGTACGCCCGGCGTCCCGACCTCAACTGGGACGGCTCCGAGCGCATGGAGGGCGACCAGCCCCTCGGCATGGGCGACGCGGTCACCGCCCTGGAGGAGCTGGCCGACCTGGACCGGCTGGAGCAGTCGCTCGCCCAGGACTACCCGGGCGCCCGGCTCGACGACGTCGACGAGGCCGCGATCCGCCGCGCCCTCGGCCGTTCGGCGGTCGACGACCTGGAGGCGCTCAGGCGCATCGAGCGCGAACTGGAGGAGCAGGGCTACCTGCGCCGGCAGCGCGGCAAGCTGGAGCTGACCCCGAAGGCCGTGCGCCGGCTCGGCGAGACCGCGCTGCGCCGGGTGTTCGACTCGCTGGACTCCGGGCGCCGCGGCGACCACGACCAGCGCGACGCGGGGGCCGCGGGCGAGCTCACCGGCTCCACCCGCCCGTGGCGCTTCGGCGACGAGCAGCCGATCGACGTGGTGCGCACGCTGGTCAACGGCGTGCGGCGCGGCGGGCGCGGGGCCGGCGACGGCCGCGTGTCGCTGGCGGTGGACGACTTCGAGGTGGCCGAGACCGAACGGCGCACCGCCGCCGCGGTGTGCCTGCTGGTCGACCTGTCCTACTCGATGGCCCTGCGCGGCACCTGGGCGCCCGCCAAGCAGACGGCGCTCGCCCTGCAGTCGCTGGTCGCCTCGAAGTTCCCCGGGGACGCCGTGCAGATCGTCGGCTTCTCCAACTACGCCCGCGTGCTCCAGCCCGAGGAGCTCGCCGGGCTCGAATGGGACATGGTGCAGGGGACCAACCTGCACCACGCGCTGCTGATCGCGGGCCGCCACCTCGACCGGCATCCGGACTTCGAGCCGGTGGTGCTGGTCGTCACCGACGGCGAGCCGACGGCCCACCTGCTGCGCAACGGCCGCTCGTGGTTCGAGTGGCCGCCCTCGCGCGAGACGCTGGAGCTGACCCTGGCCGAGGTCGACAAGATGACCCGGCGCCGGGCGACGATCAATGTCTTCATGCTGGCCACCGACGAGCGGCTCAAGGAGTTCGTGGACGAGGTGGCGCGGCGCAACGGCGGCCGGGTGTTCTCCCCCAGCGCCGACCGCCTGGGCGAGTACGTGGTCAGCGACTTCCTCCGGGCCCGCCGCACCCGCTGAACGTCATACCCCTGTGAGCTGGCCTATCATCCGGTTTACGGGGGTATGCCCATTTCATCGGACCGGCTCCGGGAAATGATCCATCGCGTTTCGATGCGCATCGTTAATCGGTTGATGATTGATATGCAATCCCGGAGGATATTGATTGATGGTGTTCCACCGCGAACCATAAAGCGACGGGCCGGTGCCGGCCCCGCACGGAAGGAGAGTGCAATGTTCGCCGCAGTCGCTCTCCTGGCGCTCATGATCGTCACAGTGGCGTTGTTCGAGCTCACCGTGAACAACCGCTGCCCGGGGGTCAGGCCGCAGGCGGCCGAGCCCGCCGTCGTCCCCGAAGCGGCCACCGAGGACGCCCCGAACGTCCCGAACCCATGAGCCGCGTCCCATGATTGCGTACGGCCGTCCACAAGACCGTTCCCACGCTGATCACTGAGACGATAGCCTCAGCGGCATGTCGTTCCTCGACAAACTCCTGCTGTGGCTGCACATCGGCTTCGCGATCTTCGCGATCGGCCCGGTGACGGTCGCCACCAGCTTCACGCCCCGATACATCCGGGCCAGAGACGTCGGAGTGCTGCGTCACCTGCACCGCACGACGCGCGTCTTCGGCATCATCACCCTGGCCGTCTTCCTGTTCGGCATCGCGCTGGGCCGCAGCGCCCTCGGGCTGCCCTACCTGTCGATCTCGATGACGCTGTTCATCGTGGGGGCGGTGCTGCTGGTCGTCATCGAACGCGACCAGCGCGCCGCCGTCCGGGCGCTCTCCAGCGAGACGCCCGAGGACGACGCCAAGGTGCAGACCGGCCGCATCGCCACCCTGTCGTCGATCATGGCCCTCATCTGGCTGGTGATCCTCGTGCTGATGGTGTGGTTCAACCCCTGACGCCGCCGGCGCCAGGGGTCGCGTCCCAGATCGTCAGGAGCCCAGGGCGTGCGTCAGGTCCGCCAGCAGGTCCCCGGCGGTCTCGATGCCGACCGACAGGCGCACCAGGTCCGACGGCACCTCCAGCGGCGAACCCGCCGCCGAGGCGTGCGTCATGCGGCCGGGGTGCTCGATCAGCGACTCCACGCCGCCGAGCGACTCGCCCAGCGTGAACAGCTGGGCCCGGTTGCAGATCTCGACGGCCTCCTCCTCGCCGCCGGCGACGCGGAAGGACACCATGCCGCCGAAGCGCCGCATCTGCTTGGCCGCCACCTCGTGCCCGGGGTGGCTCGCCAGGCCGGGGTAGAGCACCTCGATCACCCGGGGGTGCGACAGCAGCAGGTCGACGACCCGCTCGGCGTTGTCGCAGTGACGCTCCATGCGCAGCGCGAGGGTCTTGATGCCGCGCAGCGTCAGCCAGGCGTCGAACGGGCCGGCGATGGCGCCCATGGCGTTCTGGTGGTAGGCCAGCTCGTCGCCGAGGTCGCGGTCGCGGGCGATGAGCGCGCCGCCGACCACGTCGGAGTGCCCGCCGACGTACTTGGTCGTCGAGTGGATCACCACGTCGGCGCCGAGCGCGAGCGGCTGCTGCAGGTAGGGCGAGGCGAAGGTGTTGTCCACCACGAGCCTGGCGTCCGCCTGGTGCGCGATCGAGGCCAGCGCCTCGATGTCGGCGATGTTCAGCAGCGGGTTGGTCGGGGTCTCCACCCAGATGGCCTTGGTGCTCTCGGGACGGACCGCCGCCCGGACAGCGTCCAGGTCGCCCAGCGGCACCGGGTCGAAGTGCAGGCCCCAGCGTTCGAGCACCTTGGCGAACAGCCGGTAGGTGCCGCCGTAGGCGTCGTCGGGGATGATCACGTGGTCGCCCGGCCGGCAGATCGTGCGCAGCAGCGCGTCCTCGGCGGCCAGGCCGGAGGCGAACGCCATGCCGCGCGTCCCGCCCTCGATGGCCGCCAGGCACTCCTCCAGCGCGGTCCTGGTCGGGTTGGCCGAGCGGCTGTACTCGTAACCCGACCGCAGCCCCCCCACACCGTCCTGCTTGTAGGTCGACACGGCGTATATGGGGGGCACGACCGCACCGGTGTGCGGGTCGGCCTCCTGGCCTGCGTGAACGGCCAGTGTCTCAAAGCCTTCAATCATGACTTCACGGTATCGCCCTTCCGGAGGGCGCATCGGCGGCAGGGACCGCGGCCGCGGGACGGGGCCGGACGCGGCCCTCGCGCGGGCGGGCGGCGTCGGCACGCACCCCTAGCGCCGGCCGCCGGGCCGCCTGCGGCCCCGGACGGCGGCCCCTGCTTCGCCGCACCACGCGACGGCCGCCCGGAACGGGCCGCACGAGCGCGCGGGCATGACCACAAGGTCGCGTTCCCGTGAACCCCCGCCTTCGCACCCGGCCGCCCCGGCCCGAGGTGATAGGGTCCCCAGCTTCCCGAAGGGGGCTCCCCAGGCAGGTCTCGGCCGAAAGGCCGATACGGCCGCGCGGGGGCGGCGGCTAACCTCGGTGACCGTGAGGGACACCCCGCCGCTGGTCCACTGGGTCCAGCGGCTCAGCGAGATAGCGCTGGTCGGGTTGCTCGTCCTGCTCGTGCTGGCCGACGCGGCGATCGCCATGGTGTTCCGCGAGACGCAGTTCGCGGTCCCGCCGTGCGGGCTCATCGGCATCGGCGCCTACCTGCTGCGGCACCGCTACCGCGTACAGGGCATCGCGCTGTTCATGGCGATGTCCGCCGCGGTCTCCATCGCGATGCTCGCGCTCCGCTTCCACGGCCCCCCGGGTTTCGCCGAGGCCGGCGCGCTGCTGCTGCTCACCGTGGGCGTCGTGCGCTGGGTGCGGCCGCTGCGCCTGGCCGTCCTGCTGGCGGTGCTGGCGGCCGCCACGTTGCAGCTGGCGAGCCTGCGGCCGAGGACCAACGCCTCCCTCGCCTTCGGGTTCATGATGTTCGTCGCGTGGGCCGTCGCGATGGGCGTCGGCAGCTACCTGCGCTACCAGCTCGAACGCCGCCAGGAGACCGTGAACGCCGTGCGCAGGGCCGAGCGCCTCGAACTCGCCCGCGAACTGCACGACCTGGTCGCCCACCACATCACCGGCATCGTCGTCCAGGCGCAGGCCGCGAGGACGGTGGCCGCCCAGCGGCCCGATGCCGTCGAACCGGCGCTGGCCGCCATCTCGGGCGCGGGGGCCGAGGCGCTGGCCTCCATGCGCCGCCTGGTCGGCGTCCTGCGGGCCGAGGGCGACGCCTCGCGCCAGGCGGGTCCCACTCTGGCCGACCTGCGCCTGCTCGTCGAACGCTTCTCGGCGTCCGGGCCGCCGGTGGTCTTCGACGTGGGGCAGGGCGTCGCGGAACCGTCGATCGCGCCCGAGGTGGTCACCACCTTGCACCGGGTGCTGCAGGAGGCGCTGACGAACGTGCGGCGGCACGCGCCGCACGCCGCCTGGGTGATGGCGGACCTGCGGCAGGCCGAGCGCGGGGTGCTGCTGCGGGTGCGCAACCAGCGCACGTCCGCCGACCCGCGCCTGTCCAAGATGGGCGGCGGATACGGCCTGGTGGGCATGGCCGAGCGGGTCAAGGCCCTCGGCGGCGACCTGCGGGCGGGCCCGGCCGGGGACGGCGCCTGGGAGGTCAGAGCGTGGTTCCCGCTCGACCGCCTGGACCGTCCCGACCGCCCCGGCCGTGAGATCGCCGCCTCCTAGGGTCAGGAGCTGAGCGTGCTGGCGAGGAAGGCGAGCAGGTCCTGCCGGGTGATCAGGCCGATGGGCTTGCCGTCGTCCAGGACCACCGCGGCGTCGGCCTTCTCCAGCGCCTCGATGGCCACCGCGACCGGCTCCCCCGCGCCCACCATGGGCAGCGGCGCGGACATGTGGTCGTCGATGGGGTCGTCGCCGCGCACCTTGCCCCGGTAGAGGGCCTCCAGCAGATCGCGCTCGACGATCGAGCCGACCACCTCGGCCGCCATGACGGGCGGCTCCTCCTTCATGACGGGCAGCTGCGAGACGCTGTACTCGTGCATGATCGCGATGGCCGTGCTGACCGACTCGTGCGGGTGGGTGTGCACGAACTCCGGCAGGCCGGGAGACTTGCGGCCGAGCACGTCGCCCACCAGCCCCTCGTCGCTGGAGGAGGTCAGGAAGCCGTAGTCGGCCATCCAGTCGTCGTTGAAGATCTTGGACAGGTAGCCGCGCCCGCCGTCCGGCAGCAGGACGACCACGACGGCGTCCGGCCCGGCCTCGGCCGCCACCCGCAGCGCCGCCACGACCGCCATGCCGCAGGAGCCGCCGACCAGCAGGGCCTCCTCGCGCGCCAGGCGTCGTGTCATCCAGAAGGAGTCCTTGTCGGAGACCGCGACGATGCGGTCGGCGATCTTGGTGTCGTAGGTGGCGGGCCAGAAGTCCTCGCCGACGCCCTCGACCAGGTAGGGCCGCCCCGAGCCGCCAGAGTAGACCGACCCCTCGGGGTCGGCGCCGATGATCTGCACCCGGCCGCCGGAGACCTCCTTGAGGTAGCGGCCGGTGCCGCTGATCGTGCCGCCCGTGCCGACGCCGGCCACGAAGTGGGTGATGCGCCCCTCGGTCTGCTCCCAGATCTCAGGGCCGGTCGAGTGGTAGTGGCTCTCGGGGTTCTCCGGGTTGGAGTACTGGTCGGGCTTCCAGGCGTTCGGCACCTCGCGCACCAGCCGGTCGGAGACCGAGTAGTAGGAGTCGGGATGGTCGGGCGAGACCGCCGTCGGGCAGACCACGACCTCGGCGCCGTACGCGCGAAGGACGGAGATCTTGTCCTGGGCGACCTTGTCGGGCACGACGAACAGGCAGCGGTAGCCTCTGTCCTGCGCCACGATGGCCAGGCCTATGCCGGTGTTGCCCGAGGTGGGCTCCACGATGGTGCCGCCGGGCCGCAGCGCGCCCGAGCGCTCGGCGGCCTCCACCATGCGCAGCGCGATGCGGTCTTTGACCGAACCGCCGGGGTTGAAGTACTCGACCTTGGCGAGCACCTGAGCCGATATGCCGGCCGTGACCTTACGTAGCCGTACGAGCGGAGTGTCGCCCATGAGCTCGATGAGCGAATCGTGTACGCGCACCGGGAATAACACCTCATTTGCCGAAGCTTTGTCAGCTTGTCGATGCCGGGTTCCGGTGCGAGATCCGGGGTCCGGCCAGGTTCCAATTCCTCACCGTACCGTCACGACCAGGGCCACAGGGGACGGGCCGCCACGAGTCCGGGGACCCCTAACGATCAAAGGGGCCGCCGCCGTGCGCGGCCGTGTCGGCCGCGCCGGGATCACCGTCGCCCGGCCGTCGTTGTGAGCACCGCATCCGTGACGGGAATCATCACGAAAGTAAGAGGATCCAGGAAGGGACACCTGAAGTGATCTGGACGCCCGCGAGCGCACGGGCGGCTCGCCGGATCGCCACCGCGGCCGCGCTGGGCGGTGGTGGCGTGACGGCGCTGGGAGCCGCCATGTACGCACTCCTCATCGCCGAGGCGATGGTCGCCCGCCGAATCGTCGGCACCCCCCACGGCATGGACGGCCCTGTCTCCGACGGCCTGTACGGCGAGTGGCCGGCCCATCCGGGCGGCGAGCCGGTCAACCCCCTCAACGCCGTCCCCCCTATCACCCCTATCACCCCCATCACCGCCGTCACCCCCATCAACATGGTCATGCTGGGCGACTCCACGTCCGTCGGGCTCGGCGTGTCCGACCCGGCCGACACCCCCGCCGTGATCATCGCCAACGGCCTGGCCGCCGCGGCCGGGCGCCCAGTGCGGCTCGGCGTCTTCGGCCGGTCGGGCGCGGTCTCCGCCGACCTCTCCCACCAGGTGGACCGCGCGCTCAAGACGCGTCCCGAGATCGCCGTCATCTTCGTCGGCGCCAACGACGTCACCACCAAGACCAAGCCGGCCGACGCGGTCGGCCACCTGCGCAGGGCCGTGGCGCGGCTGCGCGAGGCGGGCGTGGAGGTCGTCGTCGGCACCTGCCCCGACCTGGGGACGATCCGCCCCATCGCCCAGCCGCTGCGCTGGGTGACGCAGCGGTGGAGCAGGCAGCTCGCGGCGGCGCAGACGGTCGCGGTGATCGAGGAGGGCGGCCGTACGGTGGCCTTCGCCGACATCCTCGGCCCGGAATTCGCGACATATCCCGGCGAGATGTTCGGACCCGACCGATACCACCCATCTGCCCGAGGTTACCAACGGTCCGCTTACGTAGTGCTACCTTCTGTATGCGCCGCGTTGGGATTCGGGCCCGAGCCCGAGCCCGAGCGCGGCGAGGGATCGCAATCGATTTACCTCGCGGCGGCCAAGGCCGCGGAGGAGTCCGGCACCGAGGTCACCGCGACCCGCGTCGCCGGCCGCGCGACCGGCCCCCACGGAAGATGGGCCATGATTCTTCGCCGGCGGCCAGGGGCGATGCCTCGCAGCGCCTAGATCCGGTCACCCTCCGCGACACGGTCGTCACTCTCCCCGCATTGGAGTGTAATGTCCGTGATCCGGCCTCTCGCGAAACCGGCCCTGGCGCTCGCCGGGATCCTGGCCCTTGCCGGCTGCTCCAGCAGCAAGGCGGCCAGCGACGAGACGCACCCGACCTGGCGCAACGACGAGGTCAACGCCGTCAGCCGCGCCACCGTGGCCGCCGGGGTGGCCGCGGTGACCTCGCTGAGGCCGGACGGCACGCTGGAGACCACCGCCCTCGACCTGTCCGGCGGCAGGCGCCTGTGGGCCCACCCCGCCACGATCGCCGGGCGCCTGCCGGGCATGGGCGTGCAGCCACCGGCCGCCGTCGAGACCGGCCCCGGCCAGGGCGTCATAGCCGCCGTCGAGCCGGTCCGGCAGGGCAGGTGGACGGCGTCCCTGGTCGCCGTGGACGCGCGCACCGGGCAGCGGAAGTGGTCGCGCCCCGTCCACTCCACCTTCGGCCCCCAGCGGTGCGGGCCGTACGTCTGCGTGTCCGAGAACACCGCCCTGGCGTCGGCGCGCATGGTCGTGCTCGACCCGCGCACCGGGCAGACCCTGTGGAAGCTCCCCGGCATCGCCGAGGTCGAGTGGTCCGACGCGGCCCGGGTCGTCATGCTCCGCATGGCCAAGCACCCCGTGCTGTCCGCCCATGATGTCAAGACCGGCAAGCCGGTCTGGACGCTGCCGGTCGAGCAGGCGCTCAGCCCCGGCGTCGACCTGTCCGGCGGCTGGTCATTCGGCGCCTCGGGCGGCGATCTCGTCGGCTACGTCGCCCCCTATACCAACCCCGAGAAGAAGCGCACCTCCTCCTTCGGCGTCTTCTCCGTGCGGCTGTCCGACGGGCAGGTCAACTGGCTGCGCCCGTCGGTCGTCCGCGTCTACCCCAGCGGCAGCCCCGGCCAGGCCCCCGTCGTGCGCCCCATCGACGAGCAGGGGCAGTACGGCGGCTTCGCCCGGCTCGACCCGGGCACCGGCCGGGTGGCGGGCCAGATCACCGCCGAGCAGGTGCCCGGCACCGGCTGGTGGCTCGCCTTCCCCGGCGACATGGCGAGGCTCGGCTTCCTCAAGCCCGGCGGGGCCGGCTCGGCGTTCGACCTGGCGTCCGGGCGTCCCGCGCCGATCCAGGGGCAGCACGGCTGGTCGTTCTGCGTCACCGACCCCAAACCGCTGCCGCTGCGCGGTGCGTCCGGGGGCTTCTACTCCGTGGCGGCCCTGTGCGAGTTCGACCTGGCCACGGGCAAGCGCCTGCCGGGCGCGGCGACCCCGCCCGCGTGGTTCACCGGCAGCCAGGACGGCTGGCGCCTGTGGCGCGACGAGAAGGGCGCCGTGCACGCCGTACGGGACGCCATCGGCACGGCTCCGGGCATGTACGGCTGACACCTGGGCCGGGGCACAGGCCGGCGGAGCCGCGAGCGTGTTGGCCGTACATAGTTCTGTTTCTTGGCGCCCTGGTGCGTGGCAACGGGCCTACCAGACGGTAACCTCCGCTGGAGGGAGCCCTGCCACGAACCCAGGAGAGCCACATGCCCGAGGCAGTCATCGTCGCGACCGCACGTTCGCCGATCGGCCGCGCCTTCAAGGGGTCGCTCAAGGACATCCGTCCCGACGACCTCGCCGTCCAGATGGTCAAGGCGGCGCTGGACAAGGTCCCCCAGCTCGATCCCAACGACATCGACGACCTGATGCTGGGCTGCGGCCTGCCGGGCGGCGAGCAGGGCTTCAACATGGCCCGGGTGGTGACGGTGCTGCTCGGTCTGGACGGCGTGCCCGGCACCACCGTCACCCGTTACTGCTCCTCGTCGCTGCAGACGACGCGCATGGCCTTCCACGCGATCAAGGCCGGCGAGGGGGACGTGTTCGTCTCGGCCGGCGTCGAGTGCGTCTCCCGCTTCGTCAAGGGCAGCTCCGACTCGCTGCCCGACACGACGAACCCGCTGTTCCTGGACGCCAAGACGCGCACCGACGCCCGCGCCGAGGGCGGCGCCCCCGCCTGGCACGACCCGCGCCAGGACGCCCGGATGCCCGACGTCTACATCGCCATGGGCCAGACCGCCGAGAACGTCGCGGGCCTGCGGGGCGTCAGCCGCCAGGAGCAGGACGAGTTCGGCGTCCGGTCGCAGAACCTCGCCGAGAAGGCCCTCGCCAACGGGTTCTGGGAGCAGGACATCACCCCCGTCACGCTCCCCGACGGCACGGTCGTCAGCAAGGACGACGGACCGAGGCCCGGCACCACCTACGAGGCGGTCTCCCAGCTCAAGCCGGTGTTCCGGCCCGACGGCACGGTCACGGCCGGCAACTGCTGCCCGCTGAACGACGGCGCCGCCGCGGTCGTCGTGATGAGCGACGTGAAGGCCGCCGAGCTGGGCATCACACCGCTGGCCCGCATCGTGTCGACCGGCGTCACCGGCCTGTCCCCCGAGATCATGGGCCTCGGGCCGGTGGAGGCGTCCCGGCAGGCGCTGCGCCGGGCCGGAATGTCGATCTCGGACGTCGACCTCGTGGAGATCAACGAGGCGTTCGCCGCCCAGGTGATCCCGTCCTACCAGGAGCTCGGCATCGACATCGACCGGCTGAACGTCAACGGCGGCGCCATCGCCGTCGGGCACCCGTTCGGCATGACGGGCGCCCGCATCACCTCCACGCTGCTCAACGGCCTGCGCTTCCACGACAAGTCGATCGGCCTGGAGACGATGTGCGTCGGCGGCGGCCAGGGCATGGCCATGCTCCTGGAGCGCCTCGCCTGACCCGGCGACCGGCCCGGCTGCGGCTCAGCCGTGGACGTCGGGGCCGGCTCGGGTGAGGTCGATGCGGACGATCACCCGCCGGTCCCGCGTCATGGCCGCCCGGTAGTCGTCCCAGTCGGGATGCTCGCCTGAGACGGCGCGGTAGTAGCCGACCAGGTGCTCCATCGCCTCGGGCAGGGACACGACCTCGGCGGTGCCCTCGATCTGGATCCAGTCGCCGTAGAAGCCGTCGTTCATAACGCACAGCGCGACCTTCGGGTCGCGGCGGAGGTTGCGGGTCTTGGCCGCGGTCTCCCTGGTGCTGACGACCGCGTACCCGTCGGCGTCCACGCCCACCGTGACCGGGGACATCTGGGGGCGGCCGTCCGGATGGGAGGTCATCATCACCGCGCGGTGGTTGTTCCTGAGGAATGCACGGGCCTTGTCGAGATCCATGTCCCCATGATGATCCATGCTCGCCGGGAAGGACGACGGCGACTCCAGGGACTCCAGGGGAAGGGATGGGCTCGCCGGAGACGTCACGGCGGCTCTCAGGGCCTCAGGGAGGTCATGGCGGCCTGTCGAAGGGATTCCCCCGTACAGGTTCAGGGGCGGCCGGGCTGAGCCGCCGGTCAGGCCGCCGCAGGCGGACGCGTCCGCACCGGACCGCACGGGACGCCCGCACAGGAGTGCGCCCACGCCAGGCGGTGGCGTGGGCGCGAGGACTGCAGGGGCTTACATGAAGCCCATGCGGGAACGGCGCTGCCGCTCGTGCTCGATGACGATCGCGGCGGCGTAGCCGTGGGTCAGCCCGTGCTCGTCGGCGAGCCAGTTGGCCCGCTCATCACAGCGGAGGAACGACGGGCCGTTGTCGATGGCTTGGAACCACTCTGGGAGTGCGCGTCCGGTGATGTCCGGAACCCTGGCGATCAGCTTGTTCTGCGTCTCCGGTGAGTGGTTCAACGACATGGGCACCTCCATGAGTGAAGCCTCTTTTGCTCGACACTGCATCACCAGCCCCGTGAAGGCAAGGGCCCAAAAGCCAGACTTCCCTCACACGAGGTAGATCATTAGTCGCAGTCCGTGGACGTACCCATACCTGCGCTTGCCATGCCTCTTTCCGGCAAATCCCCACAAATACGGACGCCCCGCCCAGAACTGGACGGGGCGCCTCGAGTGAGGATCTAGTCGTTGTTGAAGAAGTAGCTGATGAAGCGCAGGATCTCGAGGTAGAGCCACACCAGGCTCACCGTGAGACCGAAGGCCATCAGCCACGAGTACTTCTCGGGGACGCCCGCGCGCACGCCCTCCTCGACGGCGGCGAAGTCGAGCAGCAGGAAGAAGCATCCCAGCAGGATCATCGCCACGCTGAAGATCCAGCCGATCGGGCTGTCGGAGCGCAACCCGAGGCCGCCGTTGGTGAAGATGCTCGCGATCCAGTTGACCAGCATCAGGCCGACGGCCGCGAAGCCGGCCGCGACGACGAACTTGGTGAACTTCGGCGTGGGCCGGAAGATCTTGAGCGCGTACACGGCGAGCACACCGCCGAAGGCGACCATCGTGCCCAGCACGGCCTGGAAGACGATGCCCTCGTAGACGTAGTTGTAGTAGTTGCTGATCACGCCGATGGCGATGCCGTACGCCACCGAGTAGCCCAGGATCAGCGCCGGGTTCGTGCTCTGCTTGAAGGAGACGATCAGGCCGAGCACCAGACCGACGATCACCGCGGGAGCGATCACAGCCGGGCCGAAGTTGAAGTACCAGGCGATCGCCGCGGACACCACGAGGGTGCCGAGCGTGATGAAACCGCGGACGACGACGTCGTCGACCGTCATGGGCCGCGCCGCCGTCGGCGGGGCGTAGGCCGGGGCGTTGTACATGTCCTGCAGGTACTGAGGACTGGCGGTGGGGCCGACCCGCGACTGACGGTTGTTCTGCCCCAGTCTGCTGAGAACCGGGTTCCTGCTCTGCATCACTGCCTCCACTGCGACCTGCGATCAGCCTGCTCGTCGAGCCTCGCAGGGACTGCCGCCTGTAGCAATAACTGTTCATCGGTCATGGCGGTCAGGACGACCCTGCCGTATTGCGCCGCCGGGGACCGGCATCCCGGCCTCCGGCGGCAACGTGTACAACGATCGACCCGGCACCGGAGTTCCGCCCCTCATGTTGCGTTTGCATCACCGGTGGCGCTCCGGCCGCACCCCTGTCTTCGACCGTCTTCGACCGTCTTCCGCCGTCTTCGACCGTCTTCCGCCGTCTTCCGCCGTTGTCCGTCGTCTTCCGCCGGCACGAGGGGCGCGGACCCGTGACCGATGAGCGCCCACCGAGGCGGACAGGCCACAGCGGAATGGGAGGTTCCGCCCTACCCCTAACCTCCGCTGTAGACGGATTTTTCCATCATTGTTCGGCAGTAACCCGTTTATTGATGCCTTTATTGCTCATAAGCAATTACTGTGCGTAGATCATCGTCCGGCCGGCGGCCGAATGCCCCGCCCGCGACGGACGCCGCCGCTGGTGCGGCGAGGCAATGACACAAGATGGTAACGATTGCCCCTGGGAGGCGGGGAGGCCGCCGACCGCCCGTTTGGCGGCCCGGCGATAAAGGCTCGGCACGCACGGCAAACAGGCAAGGATATGGCCAGAGGGCCGCCGTTACCGGCACGGGGACGTTTCATATACCCGGCAGAGTGCCCCCGGTGGGACTCGAACCCACACTGGAACCCTTTTAAGGGGTTTGCCTCTGCCATTGGGCTACGGGGGCGCCGTAATCATACGTAACGGACCACACTTGCGTAACGGGTCAGAGCCCACGTCTCCGCTCTTCCTTCCGTAGTCCGCAAGATAACCGTATACGTCGCATGCCCCCGCGACTCGGGCAATGAACAACAGACCGCTCAAGTAGCCCAATTCCACCACGCACCCTTGTTATGCCTACAGACAACGGTACGGCTCGCGCCCGAGGTCTTCGGGTGCGAGCCGTACCTGGACCCGTCAGCCGGTGGCGGCGGCCGCCTTGAACTCCTCACGCGGAGACTCGATCTCACCGAGTGAGAGGGTCTCGCGCTTGAAGAAGAGGGCGAGCGTCCAGTCGGCCACCACGCGGACCTTGCGGTTCAACGTAGGCACCCGGGACAGATGGTAGGTGCGGTGCATGAACCACGCAGGAAATCCGTGAAGCTTGACGCCGTAGACGTTCGCGACGCCCTTGTGCAGCCCCAGCCCGGCCACCGAGCCCGCGTACTTGTGCCGGTACTCCACCAGCGGACGGCCCCGCAGGTGGCGGACGATGTTGTCGGCGAGCACCTTGGCCTGCCGCACGGCGTGCTGGGCGTTGGGCGCGCAGTACTGCCCGGGGTTGGTCACGTCGGGCACGCCCGCGACGTCGCCGGCCGCGAACGCGTCCTTGACGCCGGCCACCGTGAGCCTGGTCGTGGTCTTGACGCGCCCGCGCTCGTCCAGCGGCAGGTCACCGGCGTTCACGACCGGGCTCGCCTTGACGCCGGCGGTCCACACGATCGTCGCCGACTCGAAGCGGTCGCCGTCGGAGAGCATCACGTGCCCGCCCTCGCAGGACTCCAGCAGCGTGCGCATCTTGGTCTCGATGCCCCGCTTGCGCAGTTCCTCCAGCGTCCACTTGCCCATCTCGGGGCCCACCTCGGGCAGGATGCGGTCGCTGGCCTCGACCAGCACCCAGCGCAGGTCCTCCTCGCTGAGGGTGTCGTAGTAGCGCACGGCGTCGCGGGCCATGTCCTCCAGCTCCGCCAGGGCCTCGACGCCCGCGAAGCCGGCGCCGACCACGACGAAGGTCAGCGCCCGGCGCCGGACCTGCGGATCGTCGGTGGAGTCTGCGCGGTCGAACAGGGAGAGCACGCGGTTGCGCAGCGCGATGGCCTCGCCGACCGTCTTGAAGCCGATCGCGGCGTCCTTCAGGCCCGGGATGGGCAGGGTGCGCGAGATGGAGCCGGCCGCCATGACGAGGACGTCGTAGTCGATCTCCTTGCTCGGGCCGGTGGGGGGCTCGAACGTCACCGACTTGTTGGCGTGGTGAACCTTGGTGACCTTGCCGTTGAGGATGCGGACCTTGGACAGCACCCGGCGCAGAGGCGCGACGACGTGGCGCGGCGACAGGTTGCCGGCCGCGGCCTCCGGCAGGAACGGCTGGTAGGTCATGTAGGACTGGGGGCTGACGATCGTGATGCGGACGCGCCCGGAACGCAGCTCGCCACGCAGCAGACGCTGCAGCCGCAGGCCCGTGTAGAGGCCGACGTACCCTCCGCCGACGATCAGGATGTGCTTCGCCTTCTGGTCCACGTGAGTGCCCCTTCGCGGCATGGTCGCTTGTGAAACCATTCACAAGGTTACGTCACGGCCCGCTATCGACGCCAATCCCCCTAGGCATCAAACTTTGGCGATTTTTCCCAAACTAGCCGCCTGAGCAGCAGTTTCTCCAGAGAAGATCTGTAAAGCTTTCCTCTAGTGACGAACTTCACTCATCCGGCCTCACCCAGCACCCGCGCGCCGCGCTCAGCCGGCCAGCGCCACCGCGCGGGTGAAGATCGCGTCGAGCATCTCTTCGGTGACCCGGCCGGTGAAGGTGTTCTGCTGGCTCGGGTGGTAGCAGCCGAGAAGCCGCACCGGCGCACCGCCGTGGGAGATCTCGACCTCGGCGCCGTGGCCGAACGGCGGCCTGCTGCGCGGCAGCGCGTATCCGGCCTGCCGCAGCGCCGGCCAGACGGCCTGCCAGGCGTACCCGCCGAGCGCCACGATGACCCGCACAGGGTCGGCGACCAGCTCCAGCTCTCTGGCCAGCCACGGGAAGCACGCCGCCCGCTCTTCGACGGTGGGCTTGTTGGCCGGCGGGGCGCAGCGGACGGCCGCGACCATGCGCGCGCCGAGCAGCCGCTGCCCGTCCCCCGCGTGGGTGCTGGTCGGCAGCGCCGCCAGGCCGGTGCGATGAAGGGAGGCGAACAGCCAGTCGCCGCTGCGGTCGCCGGTGAAGATGCGCCCCGTGCGGTTGCCACCGTGCGCCGCAGGGGCCAGCCCGACGAGCAGGATGCG
Organism: Sphaerisporangium sp. NPDC049457; assembly: GCF_055586705.1. Taxonomy (NCBI): domain Bacteria; kingdom Bacillati; phylum Actinomycetota; class Actinomycetes; order Streptosporangiales; family Streptosporangiaceae; genus Sphaerisporangium; species Sphaerisporangium sp. NPDC049457. The sequence continues at coordinate 166,689 of NZ_JBVJHR010000016.1, forward strand.
CGGTTTGTCCGCGCCCCAGCCGGCGATGGGCCTGCCCCAGTAGGTCTCCCGCATGAACGCCCGCCGCTTGACGTCCGCGACCTCCTCCCGCCACTCGACCAGGCGAGGGCAGGCACGGCACACCGACTGCCGGGCGGTCAGCTCGGCCGGCGTGCCGCTGCTCGCGGCGAGCGCGGCGACCTCCTCGGGCGTGCGGGCCACAGGCGTGCCCGGCCCGGCCGGATCCTCCGGCCACCCACTACCAGGGGGAACAAAGCTCATACCCCGATCGTGCCAGCCGCCCCGCCATGCGCCGACCACTCCATGGACACCCGCGCCATGCCCCGCGGCCCTTGGCAGAATGCGTAATGCGGCACAACATCATCATTCCCGCCGCAACCGTCGAGGGACGGCCCCAGAGCCCCGCGACACCCGACCGACCGGCGATGGAGGATTCAGATGCGCATCGTGATCCCGCTGTTCGAACGATTCACCGCGCTCGACGCCGTCGGCCCCTACGAGGTGCTCAGAATGCTGCCCGAGGCCGAGGTGGTGTTCGCCGCCCCGCAGGCCGGCCCGGTCCGCGACGGCGCTGGGCTGCTCTCCCTCAGCGCCACGGTCACGCCGGCCGAGGTGGACTCCTGCGACGTCCTGGTCGTCCCCGGCGGGCCGGGCGCGCGGACGATGATGCGCGACGAGTCCTTCACCGGGTGGATCCGGCGGCTGCACGAAACGTCCACCTGGACGACCTCGGTGTGCACCGGATCCCTGATCCTCGGCGGCGGCGGCCTGCTGAACGGGCTCCGCGCGACGACCCACTGGGGCGCCGTCGAGCCGCTCGAATCCTTCGGTGCGACCTACACGCCCGAGCGCGTCGTGTTCCAGGGCAAGATCGTGACGTCCGCCGGGGTGTCCTCCGGCATCGACATGGCGCTCGCCCTGTTCGAGCGGATCGCCGGACGGACGGCGGCCGAGGCCGCCCAGCTCGCCATCGAGTACGACCCACAGCCGCCCTTCGACGCGGGATCGCCGGCCAAGGCGCCACGCGAGGCCATGGAAGCGCTCAGGTCACGCCGGCGCTGACCACGCCCGGGTCCGTCAGGAGGCCAGACCGCGGGCGATGCCGTCGAGGATGTCGTGCTCGCTCACGACGACCTCCGCGAAGCCGAACCGAGCGACGATGCGGTGGAGGATGAGCGCGCCCGCGCCGATCACGTCCACCCGGCCCGGGTGCATCACCGGGATCGCCGCCCGCTCGTCGTGGGTCATGCCGAGCAGGCTCTGGGAGATCTCGTGCACGGTGGCCGTTGGGACACGCGCCCCGTGGATGCGTGCCGAACGACGTCGTCGGTCCAACGGACGGAGACGCCTTCATCAGAAGAGGAGTTCCTCATCCCCTCCCGATGTCTTCCGAGGCCGTGAGACTCTGGCGCGGACCCTCTTGCCCGGGAAGGAAGGTCCAGGGCCGTAGCGGACGGCGGTTCCTCTCTTCTGCTCGGAAGTCCGCGTTATGATCTCGCGACCTACGAGATCACGGAGGATATCGCGCGCCTGGTAAACATCGACGTCAAAGAGACGTTGAATAGTACGACTATTCACCTCACCATAGTCCCTTATGTGATCGACGACCTTACGATCGATCTCTTCCGTCGCCCTGCTGTGATAGGCGACAGCCGCTCCCAGTCGCGCCACCACCTCACCGCGGAGTCGATATGACGGGAAGCTTCGACGCATCGTCCCTCGGGTCGGCTCCAGAATGTCGACCGGAGTCGTCGACAACCGAAGAAGACTCGCCTGGGCCTCATCGGCGGAGCGTTGGACCACGGGAGCGATCTCTTGTGCGTTGACCGTCCGCTTGCGGCAGAGAGTAAGAATTATCAGCAGGGCATCGGTGTCCTCCTGCTCCTCCATGGGCAAGGTCGTGAGAAAGCGAGCGATCTTCGTGTTGGGCGGTTGACCGCGAAAGACCACGTTCACACGATCCTGCTCTTCGGTGATCACTGGCGTGTCACGGCCCGACTTGATCATTTCTCGGTACATCCGGTCGACTCCCTGCCCCACCTCCTCCGCCAGGCCCAGGAGACGGAACGCGGCGGCCAAAGTCGGGTAGCGAGCACGGGAACCCATGGTCAGGATGTTGTTCACGGTGATGCCGTTGACCAAAGGGCCTGGGGACGTGATCCGCAGGTACTCGACCGAATGATCGACATGGACCGGAGTGCGCATACGCCAATCGCCATGGATGAACGCGTTCGCGATCGCTTCCCGCACGGCCGCTGACGGGTAGTCCTCGATTTGTATCTGCTGCCCATCCGGAAGAGTCAAAGGTGTGATCCCCTGTCGGGATCTGATCGATTGGAGAACTTCCTCGAAGGCGAGCACGAGAGGTGATTGCATTCGAAGTATGGCGTCCGCCTCGCCGGCCTGCGTCCTACGATGCTGATATACCACGAGATCAATTGACGTAGAGCCGGAGTCAGGGCACAGAAGCATCTCGCCGGCACGATTCATCGATCCGTCTTCTGCGATAAGCCTCATCGCACGGAGAAGATCGATGTCGGTCATTCGCCCATACGACTGCCGAGATACATCGAGAGAACTCTGCAAGAGGCGTCTACAGTAACGGAGCGCCAGCGGGTCGATATCCTCGATCGCCCGCCCACTGGAGGTCGCAGACCAGTCCAGCCCTCTTCGCTCCTCCGTGAGCCGACTGATATCGAGAGGTCGCATAGGCAGACACTGGTCATTTATACGCTGGTAGGCATAGCCCTTTGCTGTGGCATGGACCTCCAACCCTGCGGGCACTGTGATCACCACAAGCCTCGCGCCAGCGAAGTCGAGAGCCGTGACCTCGACCAGAAGGCTGGGGTTGGTGAGTTGATGGATCCGCCCCCGCAGCACTGCAGGGTCCAGTTGACACCCGACGAACGCCTCGGGACCCGACGCCGCGTCCGCCACTCCGACCACCACATGACCACCGCTGGCGTTCGCGAAACACACAGCCGCTTCAGCAAGGTCGTTGCAAGCCTCCTTCAGATCGGGCTTGGCCTCCTTGAAGTCCAACCGCTCGTGCTCACACTTACGCGCTGTGGCACCTTTGAGCACCGCCTCCAGGGCGCTGAGGACAAGCTCCACCTTTGACACCTCCTTTGGGGGAAGTAACACAGGAAGAGTATCCCCAAAGGACGCTCAAAGCTCGGGACCCACCGAGGACTTGGATCGAGTACTCGATGTGCGCACGCCGCTAGGTGCAGCCTCTGTGCCGGCTTGCGGAGAAGGCGGCGAATCGGCTTGGCGGCGACGATTGGAGACCAGGCTCTCGCTCAGGAGGCCAGGCTGCGGGCGATGCCGTCGAGGATGTCGTGCTCGCTGACGACGACCTCCGCGAAGCCGAAGCGGGCGACGATGCGGTCGAGGATGAGCGCGCCCGCGCCGATCACGTCCACCCGGCCCGGGTGCATCACCGGGATCGCCGCCCGCTCGTCGTGGGTCATGCCGAGCAGGCTCTGGGAGATCTCGTGCACGGTGGCCGCGGGAATGCGGGAGCCGTGGATGCGCGCCGGGTCGTAGGCCGGCAGGCCGAGGGCGATGCCCGCGACGGTGGTCACCGACCCGGCGAGACCGATCAGCGTGCGCGCCTCGGCCACCGCAACGGCTTCGGCCACCCGGTCCAGGGCCGCCTCGATATCGTCGGCCGCCGCCGCCACGACATCGGTACCCGCCGCCGCTACGGCATCGGACCCGGCACCGGGACGCTCGCCGCCCGCCCCTGTGGACGCGGCCGCCGCGAGGTGGCGCTCGGTGAGGCGGACGCAGCCGATGTCGACGGAGATCGCACTGTCCACATCGGCGGCGCCGAGGACGAACTCGGTGGAGCCGCCACCGATGTCGACCACGAGGACGGGCGGCTCGACCCCGGTGAGCCCGGCCGTGGCGCCCAGGAACGACAGGTGCGCCTCCTCAGCGCCGGTGACCACCTCGGGGTCGACGCCGAAGATCTCGCGCACGCCGGCGACGAAGTCGGCGCGGTTGGCGGCGTCCCTGGTGGCGCTGGTGGCCACCACGCGCACGCGCTCGGCGCCGTGCTCGCGGATCAGCTTGGCGTAGCCGCGCATCGCGGTGAACGTGCGCTCAAGCGCCTCGGGGGCCAGCCGCCCGGTGCGGTCGACCCCCTCGCCGAGGCGGACGATCTCCATGCGCCGCTCGACATCGGTGAGCGCGCCCGCGGACGCGCCGCCAAAGGGGCCGCTGGAGGAGTCGCCGCCGGAAGCGGCACCGTCCGCGATGTCGGCGATGAGCAGGCGGACGGAGTTGGTGCCGCAGTCGATGGCCGCCACGCGGGTCATAGGCCCTCCTCAGAGTCGTCGGAGCCGGCGAGAACGCACGAGACCGCGGCCTCCGCGAGCGGCCGGCGTCCGCGGGTCATGCGTCCTCGTCCGGGCCGGTGGCGACGCACGGGCCGTCGCCCCACCACTCGGGCAGGGCGTCGAGCGCCTCGCGACCGAAGGGGTTGACGCCCGGCATGGCCAGCTCGTGGCCCACGAGGGCGTGCAGGCACTTGACCCGGCCGGGCATTCCGCCCGCGCTCTGCATGTCGCGGGGCAGCGGTTCGAGGCCGTCTTCGGCCGCCGCCCGGTCGCGCCGCTCGATGTACAGGGCGTGCGCCCGCTCATAGGCCTCGGCCAGGTCGGGATCGTCCGCGAGCCGCGCCTGCATGCGCTTCATCAGCCCCGAGGACTCCAGCGTGCCGATGGCAGAGGCGGCCTTGGGGCAGGTCAGGTAGAACAGCGTGGGGAACGGCGAGCCGTCGGCCAGCCGCGGGGAGGTCTCGACGACGTCCGGCAGCCCGCACGGGCACCGGTGGGCCACCGTCCGCAGCCCCCGGGGCGGCCGGCCGAGCTGACGTTCGACCACGGCCGCGTCCGCCGGGTCCACCCCCGGCGCCCCTTCCTGGCCTCCGGCGGCCGTGTCGGCCGGATCGACCATCGCGCACTCCCCCTGAAACGACGAGCACGCCCGTCGGACACGCCCGCACCGAAAACCCGGACACGTAAGTATCCAGCACCCCACGACCCCCGACGCCCAGAGGACACAGAGCCATGCATCCCGAACGAGACAACTCCCAGACCGTCGTAAAGCCGTTGGGGTCAGGGGGCGGGGGTGCGGGAGGTGAGTTCGAGGCGTTCGCCGGTGCCGCGGTCGGCGGCTTCTATGGATTCCCACAGCGTCTGGTACCAGGGGGGCGCGGCCTGGGGCGTCGCCCCGGCCGCCGGCTGCCTGGTCTTCTTCGTCCTGTCGAGCAGCACGTAGCAGGTCTGGTGGCCGTCGCCGCAGTAGTGCAGCCGGCCCCTGGCGAGCTGCCTGATGTAGGCGGGGTCGTCCAGGCGCCTGCTGCGCTCGGCCAGCTCCTGAAGGTCCTTGAGCGCCTGGGCCTGCTGCCTTTCCAACTGGGCGATCTGGCGTCGCTGCGCGACGTACTCGCGCACGGGATAGGCAAGGCTCATGGCGATCGCGCAGACGACGACCGCCAGGATCGCGGCCCGCCCCGTCAACTGCGGTCGCTTCTTCATGATCCTCCCGGGTCCGTACGGCTTGCGCCCATAACCGCGCAAGCCGTACGGGAAAAACTAGCCCTGGAAGCGCGGAAAAGCTCCGCGACCCGCGTAACGGGCGACATCGTCGAGCAGTTCCTCGATGCGGAGCAGCTGGTTGTACTTGGCGACGCGGTCGGAGCGCGCCGGGGCGCCGGTCTTGATCTGGCCGCAGTTGGTGGCCACGGCGAGGTCGGCGATCGTGGTGTCCTCGGTCTCGCCGGAGCGGTGGCTCATCATGCAGCGGTAGCCGCTGCGGTGGGCGAGGTCGACGGCGTCCAGCGTCTCCGACAGGGTGCCGATCTGGTTGACCTTGACGAGCAGGGCGTTGGCCGTGCTCGCGCCGATGCCCCGCTCAAGGCGCTCGGGGTTGGTGACGAACAGGTCGTCGCCGACGAGCTGCACCTTGGCGCCGAGCGCGCCGGTGATGGCCTTCCAGCCCTCCCAGTCCTCCTCGTCCAGCGGGTCCTCGATGGACACCAGCGGGTAGGAGCGGACCAGGTCCTCGTAGAAGGAGATCAGCTCGTCCGAGCCGTGGCCCTTGCCGTCGAGGGTGTAGACGCCCTTGGAGTGGAACTCGGTCGCGGCCACGTCCAGGGCCAGCGCGATGTCCTCGCCGGGGGTGTAGCCGGCCTTCTCGATGGCGACGAGGATCAGGTCGAGCGCGTCGCGGTTGCTCGGCAGGTTGGGCGCGAACCCGCCCTCGTCGCCGAGGCCGGTGGCGTACCCCTTCTCCTTGAGGACCTTCTTGAGCACGTGGTAGGTCTCGGCGCCCATGCGGACGGCGTCGGAGAACGTCTCGGCGCCGATCGGCGCGATCATGAACTCCTGGATGTCGACGTTGCTGTCGGCGTGCGCGCCGCCGTTGAGGATGTTCATCATCGGGACGGGCAGGATGTGGGCGTTCGGCCCGCCCACGTAGCGGAACAGCGGCAGGTCGGCGCTGTCGGCCGCGGCCTTGGCCAGGGCGAGGGAGACGCCGAGGATGGCGTTGGCGCCCAGCCGGCCCTTGTTCGGTGTGCCGTCCAGGTCGATCATGGTCTGGTCGACGAGCCGCTGCTCTTCGGCGTCGAAGCCGATGATCTCGTCGGCGATCTCGTCGGTGACGTTGAGAACGGCCTTCTGCACGCCCTTGCCCAGGTAACGCTCATCGCCGTCACGCAGCTCCACGGCCTCGAACTGGCCGGTGGAGGCGCCGCTCGGTACGGCCGCACGGCCGGTGCTGTAGTCGTCGAGCAGGATCTCCACCTCGACCGTCGGGTTGCCCCGGGAGTCGAGAATCTCGCGTGCGGTAACGGCCTCGATGGCAGCCACGAAGCGCTCCTATGAGTCAGTAGCCCGGGGACGGGTCCCCGGAACCCATCACCGCACCGTCGTACGCGATGCGGTTGCGGACGGTTTGCCTCATGAGCCTATCGGTGTCTACCGGCCGGTACGGATACCGCCGTCGCCGACCGGGTGTCTGGTTGACCACACTTGAGTGAACCCGGCCACATGGCCGTCCCTGAGACGGGTTCGGTCCTCGGGGCGTCCCTGCGACGGGCCCTCAGGACGTTCCTCGGGCGGTTCTCAGGGTCCCTTGGAAAGGTTTCCCGAGCCGTCCCTAGGACGGACATCCGGGCGTCTCCAGGGCGGGTTCTCGGGGCGTCTCTAGGACGGGCTCTCGGGGCGTTCCTCGGATGGGTCTTGCGCGGGGGCCTGCGAACGCTCCCAGGCCTGTACCCGGTCGCGGTAGGTGCGGGCGGCGGCGCGGAGTTCGGCCTCGGGGTCGAGGCCGGCGGCGCGCGCCCGGCGCACCAGGTCGAACAGCTCGCGGCCGACGCCCTGGCCGATGGCCCGGGACAGCGACTCGGGGACCCCTGCGCGCTCGGCGCGGCTCTGCAGCCCGCTCGCGAGCGACAGCGCGGGCTGGCCCATCGGCACGCCGTCCAGCAGCGACCGCGAGCCCTTGGCGGCCCGCTCGGCGGCCTTGATGGTGTCCCAGTTGGCGTTGACCTCGTCGACGCCGCTGACCACCGTGTCGGCGAACACGTGGGGATGGCGCCGGACCAGCTTGTCGACGATGCCGCCCGCCACGTCGTCCACGTCGAAGCCGCCCTCCCCGGCGGAGCGCTCTTGCGCCAGGCGGGCGTGGAACATCACCTGGAGCAGCAGGTCGCCGAGCTCCTCGCGCAGGGCGGCGTAGTCGCCGTCCTCGATGGTCTCCAGGACCTCGTAGGACTCCTCCAGCAGGTAGGGCACGAGGGACTCGTGGGTCTGCTTGGCGTCCCACGGGCACTCGCGCCGCAGCCGGTCCATGACGGCGACCAGGTCGAGCAGCCGCGCCCCCGGCAGGTCGTAGGAGCCGGGGACGAGCTCGATGACCGGCGGGTCGTCCATGTCGAGCGCGGCGTGCCCGACGGCGCGCATGAGCGACTCGTCGCCGTCCTGGGCGGCGAGCCAGACCACGGTGCCGTCACGGCCCGCGCGGGCCAGGGCGGCCGGGTCGGGCGTCACCACCTCGACCGGGATGTCCTCCTCCGCCAGGTACGGCAGCAGCGGGTGGCCGGCGGAGCCGGTGAGCACCCGCCCCGAACCCAGGGCCGCCCACGCCCGCCCGCTCAGCAGGCCGGGGGCCACCCTGGGCGAGGACGTGACGACGAGGAGGGGCATGTCACTGGCCGGCGGCCGGATCGGCCGGCTGGGCGGCGGCGTCGAGCTGCCCCTCAGCGGGCTTGCCGAAGCGCACCTCGTCGATGAGGCCCTGCTGGGTGTTCCAGGTGCCGTAGCGGTGGGAGACCTGGACCGGGATGGCGTCGAGCTCGGTGAAGAACTTCTGCTGGGCGGCCTGGACGGAGGCCTGGTCGGTGAGGTTGGCGCCGTAGCGCTCGAGCGCCTTGCGGTAGATCAGCGAGGCGCGGACGCCCTTGCGGGTCTCCGACGGCGGGACGCCCTCGCCGAGCAGGCTCGGGCCGACCTTCTCGATGCCGCCCTGCTCGGCGATGAAGTCGTCGACGTCGCCCTCGGTGACGGTGATGCCGTTGCGCTGGGCGTACTGCTCGAACTTGCTGAAGAAGATGAGCTGCATCAGCACGGCGCGCGGGATCGAGGGCATCCGCAGCTGCGCCTGGTTGATCTTGGCCTGCTTCAGCGCCGCCTGGTACTCGCGCACCTCGGAGTCCAGCCGGCCGGAGCTGATGCGCTCGCCGCCGACGATGGCCGCCGTGCCGACCTGCACGGGCGAGGAACAGGCGGTCAGCGCGACGCCCGCGGCCGCGGCGGCCAGGAGCACGCGCACACGATTCGACTTCACTAGCGGTCCCTTCGACAGACGCGGGTTACTCTACTCAAACAGCGCGCCGGATCCCTCATCAGACCGGCTCGGGGCCGACGGCGCCCTCACCGGGCGCCCGCCGCTCGCGCCGGCTCCAGGAACATGGCCTCGACCAGGTCGGTGCACCACTTCAGCAGGTCCAGGTCGCGCAGCGGCTGCCCGCCGAGCGGCCGGGTCTTCGGCACCGGCACCAGCAGCGTCTCGGCGGCCACCTTGTAGAGCGCCTTGGGGTACAGCCGGTCGAGGCGGACCTGCTGGGACTCCTTGAGCATCACCGGGGCGAACCTGATGTGCTGGCCCTGCAGGGCGACGTCGGTCAGCCCGGCCTTGCGCGCGTGGACGCGGAACCGGGCGACCTCCAGCAGGTTGTCCACCTCCTGGGGCGGGCGCCCGTACCGGTCGACGAGCTCCTCGCGGACGGCGACGATGTCGGCGCCGTCGCCGACCGCGGCGATGCGCTTGTACGCCTCCAGGCGCAGCCGCTCTGAGGTGACGTAGTCGTGCGGGATGTGCGCGTTGATCGGCAGCTCGACCTTGACGTCGGCGCGCCCCTCGGCGACCTCCTCGCCCGACAGTTTGGCCTTCTGCTCCTGCACCGCCTCGGCCATCATCCGGACGTACAGGTCGAACCCGACGCCCGCGATGTGGCCGGACTGCTCGGCGCCGAGGATGTTGCCGGCGCCGCGGATCTCCAGGTCCTTCATGGCGACGTACATGCCGGCGCCCATCTCGGTGTGCTGGGCGATCGTGGCGAGGCGCTCGTGGGCGGTCTCGGTGAGCGGGGCCTCCGGCGGGTACAGGAAGTAGGCGTAGCCGCGCTCGCGTCCCCGGCCGACCCGGCCGCGCAGCTGGTGGAGCTGCGACAGGCCGTAGTTGTCCGCCCGGTCGACGATCAGCGTGTTGGCGTTCGGGATGTCCAGGCCGGACTCGACGATCGTCGTGCTGACCAGCAGGTCGAAGTCGCGCTCCCAGAACCCGACCATGATCTTCTCTAGCTGCTGCTCGTTCATCTGGCCGTGCGCGACGGCGACCCTGGCCTCGGGGACCAGCTCGCGCAGCCGCGCCGCCACCTTGTTGATCGACGACACCCGGTTGTGCACGAAGAACACCTGGCCGTCGCGCATCAGCTCGCGCCGGACGGCGGCGGCGATCTGCTTCTCGTCGTAGGGGCCGACGAAGGTGAGGATCGGGTGCCGCTCCTCCGGCGGGGTGAGGATGGTGGACATCTCGCGGATGCCGGTGAGGCCCATCTCCAGCGTGCGCGGGATGGGCGTCGCCGACATGGCGAGCACGTCGACCTGCGTGCGCATGTGCTTCATGGCCTCTTTGTGCTCGACGCCGAACCGCTGCTCCTCGTCGACGATGATGAGGCCGAGCTCCTTGAACCGGACGTCGGGGTTGAGCAGGCGGTGGGTGCCGATCACGATGTCGACGCCGCCGTCCTTGAGGCCTTCCAGCGTGGCCTTGACCTCGCCATCGGTCTGGAACCGCGACACCGGCCTGACCACCACGGGGAAGCTCGCGAACCGCTCGCCAAAGGTCGACAGGTGCTGCTGGACGAGCAGCGTGGTGGGCACCAGGACGGCCACCTGCTTGCCGTCCTGCACGGCCTTGAACGCGGCGCGCACCGCGATCTCGGTCTTGCCGTAGCCGACGTCGCCGCAGATCAGGCGGTCCATCGGCACCGCGCGCTCCATGTCGCGCTTGACCTCGTCGATCGCCTCCAGCTGGTCACCGGTCTCGGCGTAGGGGAAGGCGTCCTCCATCTCGCGCTGCCACGGGGTGTCGCCGGCGAAGGCGTGGCCGGGCGAGGCCATGCGGGCGCTGTACAGGCGGATCAGCTCGCCGGCGATCTCCTTGACGGCCTTCTTGGCGCGGGACTTGGCCTTGGCCCAGTCGGCGCCGCCCATGCGGTTGAGCGTCGGCGACTCGCCGCCGACGTACCGGGTGACCTCGTCGAGCTGGTCGGTAGGCACGTACAGCCGGTCGCCCTTGGCGTACTCGATCACCAGGTACTCGCGGGTGGCGCCCTGAACCGCCCGCTGGACCATCTCGACGTAGCGGCCGACGCCGTGCTGGCCGTGCACCACGTAGTCGCCGACCTTGAGCTGGAGCGGGTCGACCATGTTCCTGCGCCGGGACGGCAGGCGCCGCATGTCCTTGGTGGAGGCCTTCTGCCCGACCAGGTCGAGGTGGGTGAGGACGGCCACCGTGCCGCTGACGAAGCCGTGCTCGACCCGGCCGGTGGTGACGTGCACGACGTCCTTGCCGGGGGCGGTGTCCAGCGCGGGCACCAGCCGGGCGGCGACGTCCACGCCCTTGAGCAGCTCGACGATGCGCTCGGCCGGGCCGTGCCCCTCGCTGAGCAGCACGACGGCGCGGCCCTCGCCGAGCCAGCCCTTGATGTCGCCGAGCGCCCGCTGGGTGTCGCCGCGGTAGGACTCGGCCTCGCGGGCCGACAGCTCGACGATCTCGCTCTCGCCGTAGACGTCGCCTTCGCCGGCCGGGGGCGCGGGGGCCGCCTGGCCGTCGGCGGGCTGGTCGGTGGTGGCGAACGGCGCGATCGTCCACCACGACTGGCCCAGCTCGCGGGCGTGGCGGCGCACCTCGGGAAGGTCGCGGAACGCCGCCGCGCCGAGGTCGATGGGCGCCTCGCCGCCGGCGGCGGCGTTGATCCAGGACGCCTCCAGGAACTCCTGGCTGGTGCGGACCAGCTCGACGGCGCGGCCGCGGATGCGCTCGGGGTCGCACACGAACACCGACGCGCGGGCGGGCAGGTGGTCGAGCAGCAGGTCCATGCCGTCGACGAGCACGGGCGCGAACGCCTCCATGCCCTCGACCGGGATGCCGTCGGCGAGCTGGTCGAGGATGTCCTTCAGCGCGGGATGCCGGTCGGCCAGCTCGGCGGCCCGCACCCTGACCTCGTCGGTGAGGAGCAGCTCGCGGCACGGCGCGGCGAACAGCCCGCCCTCGGCCACCTCCAGCGAGCGCTGGTCGGCGACCTTGAACCAGCGGATCTCCTCGATGGTGTCGCCCCAGAACTCAAGGCGCAGCGGGTGCTCCTCGGTGGGCGGGAAGACGTCCAGCAGCCCGCCGCGCACGGCGACCTCGCCGCGCTTCTCCACCATGTCGACCCGGTGGTAGCCGTTGCCGACCAGGCGCGCGACCACGTCCTCAAGGTCGGCGTCGTCCCCCGAGCGCAGCCGTACCGGCTCCAGGTCTCCGAGCCCGGCGACGAGCGGCTGCAGCATGGCGCGGACCGGCGCGACCACGACCTCCAGCGGGCCGGCCGCGGCGTCGCCGGGGACGGGGTGGGCCAGCCTGCGCAGCACGGCCAGGCGCTGGCCCACGGTGTCGCTGCGCGGCGAGAGCCGTTCGTGCGGCAGGGTCTCCCACGCGGGGAAGACGGCGACGGCGTGCTCGCCGACCAGACCGGTGAGCGCGGCGGCCAGGTCTTCGGCCTCGCGGCCGGTCGCGGTGACGGCCAGGACCGGACGGCGCCGCGCGAGGGCGGCCACGGCGAACGGCCGCAGCGCGGGCGGCGCGACCAGGTTGACGTCCTCGCCGTCGCGTCGCAGGGCACCGGCGAGCTGCGAATCGGCGACGACAAGGTCGAGCAGTCCGGAAAGACTCATCAGAAGTGCCCCCACATGGTCATCCCCGCCTTCTTCGGCGCCTTCGGGACGGCCTGCTCGGCTGTGAACGTCCCACGTGGCGCCCCACCGCCGCACGTATCGCGCCGCACGGCCATATAGCCATATATGACGACATCGACGGCACGCGCCGGGACTCGGCTGTCCACGGCGGCACGCGCGACCCCGGCTCGTCGGAGTCCGGGGTTAACCCAAGGCTACTTCCCCACCGGGGCCGCCATGCCGGGAACCGCCCCTCCATCCCATCGAAACCCTTTGTCCGCCATGCCGGTCCGCCATGCCGGTCCGCCATGCCGCCGGGAACGCGGGCGTCAAGGGCCGCCCGTCCGGGCGGCGGGCCTCCGGAGGGCCGGGCGGAAGCTTTCGTAGGGTGTATCCAATACAGAAGGAGTCACGATGACTACTCTGAGTCACATGTCAGAGGTTCGATGGTGGCCGGAGACCCAGGGCGACGTGTTCGGGCACCGCATCCGCGAGCTGTGGACCGAGCAGCTCGGCCGGCGGCTGGACATCCTGATCGCCGGGTGCGGGCGGGGCCACGGGGTCGGCGCCGACCGCGTCGAGACCAGGGTCACCGGCATCGACGAGGACATCCCTGTGCTGCGGGCCTCCATCGAGCGCCGTGACGATCTCGACGCGCGGTTCATCGGCGACCTGCGCGACGCCCCGCTGCTGCCGCGCACCTTCGACGTCGTGCACGCCGCGTTCCTGCTCGAACGCCTGCGCAACGCCGAACTCGTGCTCGACCGCATGGTCAACGCGCTGCGGCCCGGCGGGCTGCTGCTGATCAGGATGCGCGACCGCGCGTCGGCGTACGGCTTCTGCGACCGCGTGACGCCGTGGTGGCTGCGCCGTCTCGTGTGGCGGGGCCTCGCCCCGGCGGGCGCGGTCGGGCCGCTTCGGGCGATCTACGAACAGGTGGCCTCCCGCGAGGGCATCCATTCGTACTGCCTGATGCGCGGGCTGATGATCGCCGAGGACTATTCGGCGTCCTCGGGCCCGGCCCTGCGCGGCCGGCACCCCAGGCTGGTGCGGGCCGCGCTCCGCGTCGTCGAGCACCTGTCGGGCCGGCGCCTCCCCGCGGGCCGCGACGAGATCACCCTGGTCATTCGCAAGCCGCAGAACCACTTCGCCCGCCTGATCTGAGCCGCCTCCGGGGCCGCCCGGCCCCGGAGGCGGCGGCCCCGGAGGCGGCGGCCGTCAGCGGCGGGTGAACAGCGGCCGCCAGGTTCCGGCCTCGGCGGCGTTCTCGCGGTCGGCCGAGAGCCTGGTGACCTGCTTGCCGTCGACGCTCACCAGCACCAGCCCGTTGTGGAACTCGTTCTCGCACGCGCCCGCGCAGCCGAGGCCGATCAGGTGCCCGTCGTCCGCCCAGGCGAGCAGCTGCAGCATCTCCTGGGTGCCGAAGAGCGCGCCGGTCTCGACGTCCCGCACCGCCGTCTGCGGACCGGGCGGTTTCCCGCTGTCGGCGTACAACCGCCCGTCCGGGGACAGGCCCGCGTCCTGCGAGCTCATCCATGGATGGGTCCATCCGTTGGGCGGGTCGTGCGGCCTGCCCTGAAGGTCGTAGAACACCTTCGACGGGGTCGTGCACGTCGGCTCCCAGATGAGCGCGCCGTCATGGGACCAGCCGAAAGGACCGCCGCCCATGAGGCACTGGACGCCGCTCCGCGCCATGACGGACGGGTTCTCCATGGCGTGGAACCGCGCCGTGCCGGCGTTCACGTCCACGACGTGGTACCCCGTGCGGTCGTTGCTCAGCTCGTCGATCGACACCGGCCCGGACGACCGTTCGATGCGGACCCGGGGATCCTTGTCATAGGCGGTGGTGAGGAGTTTCGTCCCGTCCGGTGACCAGGTGACCATGCCGACCGGATGATCCAGGTCGATCCACTTCACGACCTCGCGGGTGGCCGTGTCCAGTACGCCGACCCGCCGGGTGGGCAGCTCGTCCTCCAGCACCGCGGCGTACCTGAGCCCCGGCGCGACGTCCAGCGCCGCCCATGGCGTCTTCTCGTAGTTCTCGGTGGACGGGTTGTACAGGTACCAGGTGGAGCGGTAGCGCACCGCGCCGTCCGGGAGCTTCTCCGCGCGGTCGATGTAGTACGCGGACACGGCCGTCCGTCCCGCCGCGATGAGCTTCAACGGCGGAGAGTGCCCGGTGTCCGTGCGCACGTCAGTGTCCGCCGGTTCGGCCGGGGCCACGCTGATCCGGACATCGCCCGACGGGTCGGCCGGCACCGCGGTCACCGGGGCGCGGTCGTCCCGCACAAGCTGGGGCACGGCGACGGCGGCGGTGACGACCGCCGCGGTCAGCCCGACCGTCAGCGCCGCCACCCTGAACCGGTGCCGGGCACGCCCCCGCAGCGCCCGGTCGGCGAGGCCGGCGAGGTCGTGCGGCGTCACGGCGTCCTTGGACCAGTCTCGAAGGGTGTCCGACAGCAGGGTCGGCGACTTCATGAGATGACCTCCTCGAAGGAGTGGCGCGGTGCACGGAGGTCGGCGAGCTCGGGCGCGGCGGCGCGCAGGCGGGCGAGCGAACGGTGCGCCGTGCTGCGCACCGTCCCGACCGAGCAGCCCATGATCTGGGCCACCTCGGCCTCCGGCAGGTCCTCGAAGTACCGGAGCACCAGCACGGCGCGCTGGCGCGAGGTCAGCCGGGCCAGCGCGTGGCGCAGCACGAGTTTCAGGTCGGCCGCGTGCGTGTCGTCGTGGCCGGGCACTTCGGGCGCCTCGGCCACCATCGTCTCCCGGCGCGTGGAGGCGAGCCGCCACCAGCTCACCTGCTGGCGGTACATCGCCCGCCGCACGTACGCCTCCGGCTCGTCGATGCGGGACCATCGGACGGCGACCTTGGCCAGGACCGTCTGCAGCAGGTCCTCGGCCGCGTGCTGGTCGCCGCCGGTCAGCAGATATCCCAGCCTCATCAACGCGGGCGACCTCGCCGACACGAACTCGCGGAAACGTCGCTCCTCGGCAACGTCCACGATCACCTCCAAGAAGTCGTCGTCGGCCCCTAGGACGCCGCCCGCCCGCCCCGGCTATGTCCCGCTCGTCTCGGAGGTCAATATCCTGTCCCGGTGGGAAACGTGGAGCAGACGACGGCGAACCCTGACCCGAGCCCCGAATGGGCGCCCGACGCGCGCGAGCTCGCCGACCTCGAGCTCCTGCTCTCCGGCGCGTTCGCCCCGCTCACAGGGTTCCTGGGCTCGGCGGACGCCGCGTCGGTCACCGAGAACGGCCGCCTGGCCGACGGCACGCCGTGGCCCGACCCGGTCACGCTCATGCTGCCGCACGACCACCCCGTCTCGGCCGGCGACGAACTCACCCTGCGCGACCCCGAGGGCGCCGCGGTCGCCGTCCTCAGCGTGACCGAGCGCACGGCCGACGGCATGGTCGCCGGCCCGGTCAAATCGCTCGGCGCGCCCGAGCACGGCCCCTTCGCCCGTCTGCGGCGCTCTCCGGCGCAGGTGCGGGCCGAGCTGGGCGAGCGTCCCGTCCTCGCCGTCACCATGCGGGGGCCGCTGGACGACCTGGACGAGATCACCGCCACCGCCCGCGAACTGGACGCGGTGATCCTGCTGCTGCCCCTGGCCTTCGGCGAGGGCGGCCCCGCCGTCGTCCGGGCCGCGCTCAAGGCGCGCGACCGCCTGCCCGCGGGCACGACCGTCGCCGTGGTGCCGCTGGCCCCGCGCGAGCCCGAGATCGACCTTGAGCTGCGCGAGCACATCGCCACCGCGTACGGGGCCGTCGAGCACCTGGCCGGCCCCGAGCCGGTCACGCTCCCCGGACCGCCGCACCGGCGCGGCCTGGTGGTGTTCTTCACCGGCCTGTCCGGGTCGGGCAAGTCGACGATCGCGCGCGGCCTGCACGACGCGCTGCTCGAACGCGGCACCCGCACGGTGACCTACCTGGACGGCGACGTCGTGCGGCGGCTGCTGTCGGCGGGGCTCACCTTCTCAAGGCAGGACCGCGACCTCAACATCCGGCGCATCGGCTACGTCGCCGCCGAGGTCGCCCGGCACGGGGGGCTGGCCATCTGCGCGCCGATCGCCCCGTTCGCGGCGACGCGCGGCGAGGTGCGCCACATGGTCGAGGCGGTCGGCGCCGATTTCGTGCTGGTGCACGTCGCCACGCCGCTCGCCGAATGCGAGCGCCGCGACCGCAAGGGGCTGTACGCCAAGGCGCGCGCCGGGCTCATCCCCGAGTTCACCGGTATCTCCTCCCCCTACGAGGAGCCCGACGACGCCGACCTGACGCTCGACACCACCGGCACGACGGTCGAGCACGGGGTCGGGCGGGTGCTCGACCTGCTCACCGCCGGCGGGTGGCTCCGCTGACGCCCGCGCCCCGGCTCAGTGGTCGGGGACGGGGGTGGAGCTGAAGTACGGCGCGCGGGCCAGCTCGGTGAAGGCCCGCCGGGCGGCGACCGTCGAGTCGAAGCGCGTGTCGCCGCGGGGCGCCCTCGGCGAGTCGAAGTACACCAGTGCCTTGATCTGCGGGTATCCCTTGATCTGGCGGCGCACCGAGTTGAAGAACGACACCTTGAACGCCGGCTCGTCCTGCCGCTCGAAGGCTCCCCACTCGGCCACCATGATGGGCTTGCCGGGGAAGCGGGCCTGCGTCCATCGGTAGAAGCCAGGCCAGCCGGCGTGGTCCTCGCGGGTCTTGTCCACCAGGTTGGCGAAGTCGTTCACCCGGCGGTCGGCGTAAGGATCCAGGCCGATCCAGTCGACCACGTCGTCACCGGGATAGAGCCGCTCGAACCACGGCTTGGACGCCCAGTTCGGCGCGCCCATGTACGTCATGACCGTGACGGCGTTCTTGACCCCCCGCTCGCGCAGGCGCAGCACGACGTGGCGGTACATGGCGGCGTAGTCCTCGGCGGTCATCCCCGACCCCGGGCGCGGGCGCACGTCGTTCTCGGGTTCGTGGTGGACGGTGAGGAAGAAGCGCTCGGGCAGCGTGCGCCTGATGCGCCGCGCCGCGCGGTCGATGCGGTCGTCGATCGCGCCGCCGGCGATGTCGGCCCATGTGTGGCGCAGCGAGGGCTTCCAGTTGATCAGCAGGATGCGTTTCCTGGCCAGCCGCCGCTCCTGCGGCGTGGGGAACGGCTCGCCGCCCCGGTGGTAGACGTGCAGGATGTCGGCCCTGCGGCCCATGCGCTCCTCGGCGGCGGCGATGGCCTGCTCGGGAGGCCGGCCCGCGAAGACATCCGGGGCGACTCCCCACCAGGCGCCGCAGCTCGGGATCAGCTTCGCGGTGGCCACGCAGCCGGGGGCGCCGTCCGTGGCGGTCATGCCTGCGCCCGGGACGCGGTCTCCCACGACGGCGGGCTGCGGGGGCTTCGCGGAGGCCACGGCGTAGACGATCAGGCCGCAGCCGGCGGCGAGCCCGGTGCCGAAAAACCATATTCCCGTCACTTTTCGCAAGGCACTCAAACCCCCTTCTCCCCGGTTTTCTCCGAAGACTGGTATTCACCTTCCCACTAATCGGGGCCGGGCCGCCGGGAACTCGGCGTCCCGTCGGACGACAGCCGTTCCCCAATCACCGAAATATCCGACTATGGGGGTGAGCTGGGGCGATTCTCCGTTCCACAAAAACTCCTGTATGCGATCGCGGCATCCCGCGTTGTGCCTATAGTTCTCTGGATCTGCCCCACGAGCGCCGCCATCCCTACGGCGGCCCGCGTGAAAGAACAAAAAGCAGATATCGCACGAGCAACCCCGCACCGAGAGGCATGCCGTTTCCATGAGCCACCCGGCGTCCTCAGTTTCCGGCCCGGCCACCGGGCGCGAGCTCGCCGCCTTCGGCTCGATGCTGTTACGGCGCCGCGTCGCGCTGGCCGTGTTCCTGCTCGCCGGCGTGTGCGGCGGCGGCGTCGTGCTCGCCACCACCCCGCCGTCGTACACGGCCACCGCCGAGGTGCTGGTGGCGCCCACCGGTGTGCAGGAGCAGATCAACCCGACCACGCCCCGCCAGCGCGAGCCCCTCAACCTCGACACCGAGGCGCAGGTGGCCCGCTCGGCCGTGGTCGCCACGCGGGCCGCGCGCGTCATGAAGGTCAACGATCCCGACCCGCTCCGCGAACGGGTCGCGGTGGCGGTGCCGCCCAACTCGGCCGTTCTCGCCATCTCCTACACCGCCGGCGACCCGGTCAGCGCCGCCGCCGGAGCGCAGGCGTTCGCCAAGGCCTATCTCGCCAACCGCGAGGCGACGGCCACGCGCGCGCTCGACGCCCAGCTCAGGGTGCTCGCCGGCAAGCTCCGCGAGGTCGACTCCCAGCTCGCGGCCGTCGTCGCCGGCCTGCCCCGCGCCACGCCGGGCTCGGCGGCGCGCACCATCGCCAACCAGCGCCAGGGCGTCCTGATCAGGCAGATCTACGCCCTCACCATGAAGTACGACGCGCTCAAGACGGTGGCGATCACCCCGGGCACCGTCATCAGCGACGCCCGCCCGCCCGCGTCTCCCTCACAGCCGAGCCCGCCGCTCTACCTCGGCAGCGGACTGTTCCTCGGGTTGCTCGCCGGAGCCGGGGCCGCCGTGGTCCGCGACCGGTTCGACACCCGCCTCAGGACGGCCGCCGACGTCGAGCGGCTCACCGGCCTGCCCGTCCTGTGCGAGGGCGAGAACGCGCGCGAGCTGCGTGAGCTGGCCGTCGCGGTGGCCCGCCACCTGCGCGACGGCGGCGAGCTGCTGGTGCGCGGCGTCTCCCCCGACACCGACCCCGAGCCGATCGCCGACGACCTGCGCGTGGCGCTCACCGGCCTGGCGCCGATCTGGGTGCGCACCGACCAGGCGGCCCGCGCCGACGCCGCGCTGCTGGTCGTCGAGAGCCGCGCGGCCCGGTCCAAACAGCTCGCCCAGGCGGTGCGCCAGCTCAGGCGCACCGACACCGCGCCCCTCGGCGTGATCCTGCTGCCCACGGCGGCGCCGCTGCCCCGCGGCGACTCCTCGCCGCACGGCCACCACCGCCACCCCGGCGATCCCGCCTCCCGCGCCTCATGAGACCGCCGCCCACGGCCCGATGGCCGATCACCGCGCTGCTCGTCGGATACCCCCTGTGGTGGGCGCTCGGCTTCGGCGGCCTGTCGCTGGTCGTCCTCGCCGTCCCCATGGCCGTCGTGCTCTGGCGCCGCCGGCCGATCGCGGTGCCCAAGGGCATGGGCCTGTGGGCGCTGCTCATCGCCGGATACCTGGTCAGCGCCCTCATGCTGGGCGAGATGCCGCCCGGCACCTACGGCGAGCTCGGCGCGGGCCGCGTCCTCGGGTACGCGATGCGGCTCGCGCTCTACCTCTCCCTGATGATCATGGTGCTCTACCTGGGGAACCTCACCCTCGACGAGCTGCCGCAGCGCACGCTGGTGCGCATGCTCGGCGTGCTCTGCGTGACCACCGTGGCCGGCGGGCTGCTCGGCGTGCTCGCCCCCGGCTTCCAGTTCACCTCGCCGATGGAGCTGATCCTGCCCGAGTGGATCAGCGGCAACTCCTACGTGCGCAACCTGATCCATCCGACGGCGGCGCAGACGCAGCACGTCCTCGGGCACGCCTCCCCCCGTCCCGAGGCGCCGTTCGAGTGGGCCAACGCCTGGGGGAGCAACATCTCGGTGCTGCTCATCTGGTTCGTCGTCGGCTGGTGGACCTACGGCGGCCCGGCGCGCCGGCTGATGTGCGCGGCCGTCGTGGCGCTGGCCACCGTCCCGATCGTCTACTCGCTCAACCGCGGCCTGTGGATCGGCCTGGCGGTCGCCGTCGGGTACGTCCTCGTGCGGGCCCGTCCGCGCACGGCGCCCGCGGTCGGCGCGGCCCTCACGGCGGGCACGGTCCTCGCGGCGGCGGCGCTCGCGTTATGGGCCGGGCCGCTCGGCACCATCGTCGCCGAGCGCCTGGACAGTCCGCACAGCAACCGCATCAGGGCGTTCACCGTCACCAGCACGGTCGAGGCCGCCACGCACTCGCCGATCATCGGGTACGGCAACACCCGCAACGCCTTCGGCAACTACCAGACGATCACCACGGGCAAGACCGGCTGGTGCGCCGAGTGCGGCCATCCCCCGCTCGGCAGCGACGGGCAGCTCTGGCTGCTGCTGATCACCCAGGGCTTCACCGGGGCCGCGCTGTACGTCGCCTTCTTCGCCGGCGCCGTACGCCGCTTCTGGCACGACCGCACGCCGATCGGCCAGGCGGGGACGCTGGTGATGATCCTGGTCCTGCTGTACATGTTCGTGTACGACGGGCTGGTCACCGCGCTGATCCTCTACCTGATCTCGTTCGCCCTGCTCTGGCGCAACGGCAGCGGCGTCGCGGCCGAGAGGCCACCCGCCACGGGGGTGCCGCCGGGCCCGGCCGCCGCGTCCCTGGGCACGGCGCCCACCGGCCCCATGCACCTCGGCGGCACGGCGGTCACCGATCCGACGCGGACGCCCGGCGGCGTGACCGGCGAGCGGATCCGGGCAGTCAGTACGGTGGCCGGCCGTCCGACCCGGACCACCGGCACGATGACCACCGCACCCATGGAGGCGTTCCGGTGAGGGACTATCGCGCCCGTCTGGGCTATCTCGACGAAGTGACCACGCTGCTCTACCCCGCCGCCTCACCCGCGAAGACCACGCCCGCACCGGCCTCGCCCACCGAAGCCGGGTCCACCGAAGCCGGGTCCACCGCCCCCCACCCCGAACCCTCCGCCCCCCGCCCCGGCGGCTCGCCCGCGCACCCCGCCGGATGCTCCACCCCGTACGCCCTGCTGCCGAGCAGGTACCTGCCCCGGCGGCTGGTTCCCCGGTCGCGCTGGCTGCCGGGACGGCGGCGCCTGCCGCAGGGGCCGGGCACGATCGAGAGCCACCTCAGCGAGGTGTTCGCCGAACGCGTCCGGGCCACCGTCCACGTGCGGCCGGCCCGGCGCGCCAACCGCAAGCCCATCCTGGAGATCCGCGGCGGCTCAGGCGAACTCCTCGCCTTCGTCAAGATCGGTGACACCGACCGCTCGCGTGCGCTGGTCCGGCACGAGAGCGCGGTGCTCACGGCGCTGGCCGGGCTGCCGCTGCGGGTCGTGGCCGCGCCCGCCGTCCTGCACCACGGGGTCTGGAACGGCCTCGACGTGCTCGCCCTCTCGCCGTTGCCCACCCGCCGGCGCCGCGTCCCCGCGTCCCTGCTCGAAGACGCCGTCCGCGAGATCGCCGCGCTCGCCGCGCCCCGCCCGGCACCCCACTCCGCGCCCCGCCCTGCCCCGGGCGACGACCGCCGTTCCCCGTTCGTCCCCTCCCAGCGGGCCAGCGAGGATGACCGCCCCGCCCTCACCACGGCCGGCGGACGGCCCGCGGCCTCCGATGGCGGCGCGGCCGGCGACCAGAGCCAGATCCTGCACCTCCCGGCCGACGCGCGGGGCGACCACGCCTGGCACGGTGACTTCTCGCCGTGGAACATGGCCCTGGCCCCCGACGGCCGTCTGGCGGTGTGGGACTGGGAGCGTTTCGCGACCGGCGTGCCGCTGGGCTTCGACGCGCTGCACCACTTCTTCCAGCGGGCGCTGCGCCGGATGCCTCCCCGGCTCGCCGCCGAGGCCTGCCTGGCGAGCGCCGTGCGCACGCTCGCGGCGTTCGGCCCTTCGGCGGGCGACGCGCGGCACACCGCCGTCCACTACCTGATCGCCCTGGCCGACCGCTACGAACGGGACGGCCACCAGCCGCTCGGCGCGCCCGCCGAATGGCTCAACCCCGTCCTCGACCATCAGGAGGTCCTGCGGTGAACCAAGCGGTGAAACGATCCGCGCACGCCTTCTCCCACACGGCGGGCCGGCTCACCGTGAGCGGGCGGCTGCTGCCGTCCTTCCTGATCGCCGGAGCGCAACGCTGCGGCACCACCTCGCTGTACCGCGCCCTGGCACAGCACCCCCTGGTGCTGAAGCCCGTGCTGCGCAAGGGCGTGCACTACTTCGACATGGCGTACGGCAAAGGGCCCTCGTGGTACCGCGCGCACTTCCCGCTGAAGGTCACCGCGCACCGTCTGGAACGCAGGTTCGGCCTCCGGCCGCTCACCTTCGAGTCCTCGCCGTACTACCTGTTCCACCCGCTGGCCGCGTCGCGCATCGCCGCCGACCTGCCCGGGGCCAAGCTCATCGTCCTGGTCCGCGACCCGGTCGAGCGGGCGTACTCGGCGCACGCGCACGAGGTGGCGCGCGGGTTCGAGACCGAGCCGTCGTTCGAGCGGGCGGTCGAGCTGGAGCCCTACCGGCTGGACGGCGAGGCCGATCGGCTGTGCGCCCACCCGTTCGCGCGCAGCCACGCCCACCGGCACCACGCCTACGTCACGCGCGGGCAGTACGCCGAGCAACTGGCGCGGCTGGAGCCGCTGGTCGGCCGCGACCGCATCCTGGTGATCGACAGCGGCCGCTTCTTCGCCACGCCCGAGCGCGTGTACGACCGGGTGCTGGAGTTCCTCGGGCTGCCCCGCCTCGGCGACCCGGTGTTCGAGCGGCACAACGCCCGGCCGCGTCCGTCCGGCATGCCCGCGGGCCTGCGGAAACGGCTGTCGGAGCACTTCGCCCCCTGGGACGCCCGCCTCGAACCGTGGCTCGACGACAGCCCCTCATGGCGCCGCTGACCCGGCGTTCGCTCGCGAAGGGGGGCGCGGCCGGGCTGGCGGGGGCGGCGGTCAGCGCCGGCGCGCAGTTCCTGGTCGTGGTGGCCGTCACCCGCGGCTTCGACGCCCGCACGGCGGGCGGCTTCTTCACGGCGACCGCGTTGTGCCTGATGGCGGCCGGCGTGCTCCGGCTCGACTGCGGCAACGGCCTGGTCTACTTCATCGCCGCCTCCCGAAGGACCTCCCGCCACACCTCACCCGCCAACGAAACCACCCCCGGCACACCGGGCAATCCCGGGATCACCATCCCCCCCGGCACACCCCCGGGCCACAGAACCACTTCGCACACAGAACACAGCAACGGGACCACCCTGAGATCCGGCTCACCGGACAGTCCCGGGATCACCATCCCCCCCGGCACACCGCACATCCCCGAGACCACCGTCACCGCGTCCGGCTACCTGCGGGTGGCCCTGCCGCCGGTGCTCGTCCTGTCCCTCGCCGCGGCGGCCCTTGTGACGCTCTACGCGGACCCGCTCGCCACCGCCCTCACCCACTCCGCGGCGGTCACCCCACCCACCGCCGACCCCGCGACTTCCGCTCCGCACCTGCCCGGCGCCCCGGCTCCGTACATGCCCGACGCCTCGGCACCGGACGGCGCGGAGGCCGATCCCGTCGCCGCGCTGCTCGGCGCGGCCCTGCGCACGCTCGCCCTCGCGTTGCCCGTGATCGTCCTGGCCGACATCCTGGTGGCCGCGACGCGGGGCTTCGGCGCCATGCGCCCGACCGCCCTGCTGAGCGGGGTGCTCCAGCCCGGCGCGCAGATCCTGTTCGTCGGCGCCGTCGTCCTCACCGGCGCCACCGGCGCCCTCCCCGGCCCGCCGAGGGACGCGGCCACGGCCGGGTGGATGCTGGCCGCGGCCTGGGCGGCTCCCGCGCTGCCCGTCCTGCTTCTGAGCGCCCTCTGGTTACACCGCCGAACGACTTCGGTGACGTACCCACCCGGACCACACCATCCAGGGACGAACGGTCCCGCGACACCCCCTTCCGAAACGCACGTTCCCCGGCCGCGCCTTTCCCTGCTGCGCCTTCCCTGGCCGCGCCTTTCCTGGCCGCGCCCTTCAGGGACATACGGCCCCCGGCCGGGCCCTTCCGAGGCGCGCGTCTCCGGGGCGGCGCGCGCGTTCTGGCGTTACACGGCGCCACGCTCTCTCGGCGGTGCGGCGCAGGCGGTGTTCCAGCGGCTGGACGTCGTCATCGTGGCGGTGCTGGCCGGGCCCGCGCAGGCGGCGCTGTACACCGCCGCCACCCGGTTCAAGGTGGTCGGCCAGTTGGTGAACCAGGGGTTCGCCCAGGCGGCGCAGCCGCGCCTCGTACGCGCCATGGCCGACGGCGACCTCCCGCTCGCTCGCAGGCTGTACCAGATGACCACGATGTGGCTCGTCCTGCTGACCTGGCCGGTATGGCTGGGTTACGCCGTGCTGGCGCCCTGGCTGTTGCGGGCGTTCGGCGACGGCTACCCGGACGGGGCCGCCGTGGCGGTGGTCCTGGCGGCCACCATGATGCTGGCGACGGCGTGCGGCATGGCCGACGTGATGCTGATCGCCGCCGGGCACACCGCCGCGAGCATGGCCAACATTCTGACCGCGATCGCGGTCACCGTCGCGCTCGACGCCGTGCTGGTCCCCTCGCACGGCGCGCTGGGCGCCGCTCTCGGCTGGTCCGGCGGGATGTTCGCCAAGAACCTGATGCCCCTGCTGACGATCAGCCGCCGGTACGGGCTGCGTCCCTTCGGCGCGCACAGCCTGCCCTCCCTCCGCCTCTGGCGTCCCGAGGAGGCGACATGAGGGAAACCAGCGGCATGAGCGGAACCGGGCCGCCGATCCTGGTCACCGGGCTGCCGAGGAGCGGCACGAGCTGGGCCGGCAAGATGCTCACCGCCGGCGGCGGCGCGGTGTACGTGAACGAGCCGCTCAACCCGCAGCGCCCGCCCGGACGCTCCCCCGGCGTGCTGAACGCCACGGTCGGCCACCGGTTCCAGTACATCTGCCGCGACGACGAGGACCCCTGGCTGCGCGCCTTCGCCGACACCGTCGCCCTGCGCTACCGCTATGCCGCCGAACTGCGGCGCAACCGATCCCCGGGCGACCTGGCGCGGCTGGCGAAGAACGCCTCCGCCTTCGCGCTCGGCCGGTCGCTCCGCCACCGCGCCCTTCTGGACGACCCCTTCGCGCTCTTCTCGGCGGGCTGGTTCGCCGAGCGCCTCGGCTGCCGGGTCGTGCTGCTGGTGCGCGATCCGGCGTCCCTGGTGGCGAGCTGGCGTCGGCTCGGGTGGACCATCCACGTCCATGAGCTGCTGGACCAGCCGCTTCTGGTGCGCGACCATCCGGCGGTGGGACGGCTGCGTCCGCTGACGGACTCGCAGGACCACATCGCCAAGATCGCCGCCCTGTGGTCCGTGGCGCGGGAGGTGGCGGGAGAGCTGTCCGCCCGCCACCCCGCCGTCCGCCTGGTGTCGTACGAAGACCTGGCCGCCGACCCGCTCGCCGGCTACCGCGACCTGTACGCCTGGTGCGGTCTGCCCTGGACCTCCGCCGCCGCCCGGCGCGTCGCACGCGCCTGCACGACCCCGGTTCGCTCTCCCCGCGTCGGCGGCTTCTCCTGGACCGGTGTCGGCGGCTTCTCGTGGACCGGTCTCTCCCGCACGGCCTTCCGCCCCATGAACTCCGCCACCGCCGCCACGCGTCCCCCCGCCGGTCTCACCGCGCAGGACGTCGCCCGGGTCAACGAGATCACCGGTGCATCGTTCGGGCATTCGGGCGGAGTCTGCGGATGGCGTGATGGCAGAGGCAGGAGGTGAGCAGGCGGAGGGCGAAGGGGAGGTCGTCGACCAGGTAGCGCCGGGCGAGGCGGCCTGGTTCGGCGGCCAGCCGGAACAGCCATTCGAGGCCGGAGCGCCGCATCCACGCGGGCGCCCGGCGTACCGAGCCGGCGGCGAAGCCGATGGCCGAGCCGCACCCCATGAACCACGTCTTCGGCAGGTCACCGCGGAGGACGCCGATGAGGCGATCTTGCTTGGGGAACCCGAGCCCGACGAAGACGAGGTCGGGCCGTGCCCGCAGCAATGCCTCCCGTACGGCGGCGAGCCCTTCCGCGGAGGTCTCGAACCCGAACGGAGGGGACGCCACCCCCGCGACGCACAGCCCCGGGCAGCGGTCGGCCAGCGCCTCCGCCGCGCGCGCGGCGACACCGGGAGGTCCGCCGAGCAGGTAGACCGACAGCCCGCCGGACGCCGCCGCCGCCGACAGCGACCAGATCAGGTCGGCTCCGGTGATGCGCCCGGGCACCGGAGTGCCCAGCAGCTTCGACGCCCACACCAGCGGCATGCCGTCGGGCACGGCGAGATCGGCCCCTGCCACGATGGCCCGCACCTGGGGGTCGCGGGAGCAGGCCCGGCAGATGTCGACGTTCGGGGTGACGACGTGCCCGCCTCGCCCTTGCCCGAGCGCGGTGATGACGTGGCCGACCACTTCCTGCTCGGTGAGGGTGTCGACCGTGACGCCGCCGACCGTGACGCGGGCCCGCCTGCCGCCGCCGCCGGTGCCGGGGGCGGGAGGCGGGCTGAGAAGTGTGCGAGGTGGCGCCGGGTGCCGTGCCGCCGTCGAAGGATGCCGTGCCATCAGATGCCGTGCCCGCGGGTGTGCAGCAGGCCGAGCATCGTGCGAGCGGGGACGAGGCCGAGCGCGACCGCGAGCGCGATGGGGACGCGCGGCTCACCCCGGCGGGCGGCGAACGCCCGGCGAGCCCAGTGCCATGCCGTCGCACGCCGTCCCAGTGCGGCGTGGTGGAAGGCGAGCTGACCGTAGATGCGCGCGGCCCCGCGCGGGTCGGCGACCAGGTAGGGGTGGCGGGCCAGCATCCATTCCAGGCCCGCGATGCGGTCGGCCCAGCGCGTCGCGTAGGCGGACCCGCCCCAGCGGACCCGCACGAGCGGCCGGTCGACGTAGGCGATCGGATGGCGGCCGACGGCGCGCAGCGCCAGATCCCAGTCTTCGTTCTGCCCGCCGGGCGCGCTCTCGTCCGGCCAGATCGACCCGCGCTCGAACAGGAACGTCGAAGAGTGCACCATCACCATGCGCGAACGGGTGAGATGTGCCTTGGTCACCCGTTCGGTGCCGGCGAGGCGGACGACGCGCCGCGAGCCGTACTCGACCTCGATGGCGCAGCCGGCGAACTCGGCCCCGGGATCGGCGTCGAGCGCGGCGAGTTGTGCGGTCAGCTTGCCCGGCAGCCACACGTCGTCGTCGTCACAGAAGGCCACCAGATCGGTGTCCAGCGCGGAGATGCCGGTGTTGCGCGCCCCCGGCAGCCCAGGGCTCAACCGGTTGGCGACCACCCGCACCCCTTCGGCGGGGAGCCGGCCGGCGACCGTGCCGAGCTCGGCGGGACCGTCGACGACCACGACGACGTCCTCGACGCGCGGGCCGCTCTGTGCCAGGACGGCGGCCACCGCCGCCCGGAGCAGACGCGGACGGTCTCCGCGCGTGGGGATGACCACCCCCACGGACCGGCTCATCGGCACTCCTGAGCCGCGACGCCGGCGGCGAGCCACGGCCCCGGCGTGGGCTCGACGGCACGCCGCTCGCGCAGGCGATAGCCGTACTGGAGCATCAGCGGCCAGGTCAGCGCGGTGACCAGCCATCGGTGCCGTCCGGCCAGCTGGTCGCTCCAGGAGTCGTCCCTGGCGAGTTTGAGCGGCCCGGCGGTGAAGCGCATCGGATTGCCGGCGCAGGTGTGCGTCTTCGACAGCTCGGCGAGCCCCGGACGCAGGAACGCCAGGTCGCCGCCGCCCAGCCGCAGGTCGGCCACCAGCGCGGCGAGCACCGAACGCGGGTCGGCCACCAGGTCTTCGTATCGGACGCGGATCACCGTGCCGCCGCGGCGCGCGAGCAGCTCGAACGCGAGGTTCTGCACCACCCAGTGGAGCGAGGTGCGCCACGGCCGCCACCGGGTCATGCGGGCGCCGTTCTCGGGCCGGTCGACGCGCCTGGCCCAGGAGTGGGCGACCGCGCGAGGGTCGCGGACGACGTGCACCACGCTGAGGTCGACGACCGGGGAGGTGCTCAGGCAGAACGCGAGCGAGGCGTGCTTGCTGGAGTCGACCACGACCGGTCGGGCGGCGATCTGCGCGGCCGCCTCGTAGACGCGGGTGTACGCCCGGGTGTAGCCGCTGAGGCCGACGCGGCCGGCGCGGCGGCGGCTCGCCAGGGCGGGGATGCGCCGGGTGCGGTCGACCCTGCGCCGCAGGGTCAGCACGCGGTCGGCCAGCCCCGGGGACCACCCCCCGAATGCCCGGACGCCGACCCTGCGCCAGAACGGACAGGCGGTGAACGGCTCGCCGCAGCCACAGGGCTCGTGCGAGCAGACCCCGCGTTCCCACAGATGAACAACCTCACCCAGCGGCACGACGCCGGGCATCTCGCCGAGCAGCCGCTCGAGCAGAGTGGTGCCACTGCGCCCCAGCCCACCTATGAAGACCACGCGAACAGCCACTGAGACGGACCCCCGGGGAACGGCCGATACATAACGTGCCGACGCTATCGCTGAGAGTAATCATCAGGTGCCGAAACAGTAAAGGATCTACCTGCCACCGTGCGAGCGCGGCCCTTGACAGGGCCGACCGGGACGAACTGTAATGATCGGCGTGTCGTTCCGGCGCCGGTCGCAAGGCCGGTGGGCGGGCGGCACCCGACCTATAGGGGATGATCTCGTGAGTTCTCACTCAACAGGCCGCGCCTGATCATCGCATCACCCCGCGCGTCGTCCCCTTTCCAGCGGCGACCGACGCCACCTCTTTCGTAAGCCGCCTCCGCCTCTGACCGACCTGTGACAAATCCGTCGGTTAGGCGCCAGGCACTGCGCGCGCGGTGACGTCATACCGCCCCACCTACGTACACGCACCAGCACGTACTGCCACGTATCGGCACGTACTGCCCGTAGCGGCATGTACTGCTTCGTACCGTTACGTCCAGCTACGGCCGGATGCATCCCGTACCGCGCCGGTTCCGCACCGCCGCGCCCCCGACCGCGATCGTTCACGTCCGCCGCGGCGCACCCGCGGACTTCACCAAGCCAGGAGCAGAGCCGACCATGCCCGACGAAAACAACGACAACGACAACTTCGACGACTTCGTCGACTTCAACCAGCAGGTCATCGAGGAGTTCCGCGCCAACCGCGGGGAGGTGGGCGGCCCCTTCCAAGGAGGGCGGCTCCTCCTGCTGACGACCACCGGGGCCAGGAGCGGGACCCGCCGCACCACCCCGGTCGCCTACCTCCCGGACGGCGACCGCAGGCTGATCATCGCCTCCGCCGGCGGGGCCCCGTCCCATCCGGCCTGGTACCACAATCTGCTCGCCCACCCGCGTGTCACCGTGGAGGACGGGATCTTCACCTACGAGGCGGACGCGACCGTCCTTGCGGGCGAGGAACGGGACCGTCTCTTCGCCCGCGCGGCCGAGGCGAATCCCGGCTGGGCGGACTACCAGGCCAGAACGTCGAGGGTGCTCCCGGTCATCGCCCTGTCCGCCCTCGGCCCGCCGCCCGCCACCGGCGCGCCCGGAGACTTCCTCAAGGCGGTCCACGACGCCCTGCGCCGTGAACTCACGCTCGTCCGCAAGGAGGTCGCCGCGTCGGGCCGAAGCCTCGGAGCACAGTTGCGGGTCAACTGCCTGAGCATGTGCCAGAACCTGCATCACCACCACACGCTCGAGGACACGTACATGCTCCCCACTCTGGGCGAACGGCACCCGGAAGTGTCCTCGACACTGACCCGGCTACGCGAGGAACACCGGACGATCAAGCGGCTGCTCGATGAGCTGCAGGAACTCATCGCGGGCGACGCCCCGGCCCAATCGCGCGACGCGGGCGGCCCGGACGCGGCGACCGTGCTCGCCGAGGTGGAACGGCTCACCACCGAGGTCGAGGCCCACCTGGACTACGAGGAGGAGCAGCTGATCCCGATCCTGAACGCCCGCACTCCCTGACCGCCCTTTGCCTTCGCCCTCCGCTCCTCCCTCGTGCCAGCCCCCGTCAAGCGCGGCGGCGGCTCGCCCGGCCAGGTGGACGTTTGTGAGACGCATCGGCCGCTTGTTCGCCTAGTCACCATTGAGCTGGGCGAACAGGCGTCCGGCGTCCGGCTGGACCCATTCGAGGCGGTTGCGGTCGGCAGGGTGCGGGCGCACCGGAACGATCACGAAGCGGACGGAGCCGGCGCCGCTCGACCGGACGCCCTGGAAGACGCCGAGGAAGGTGTCGAAGTCCAGGCCGTCGTCGGCGGTGAGGGACTTGCGCGCGACCTGGAAGAGAAGCAGCAGCTTGTCCGGTTCGTCGACGTGTGCCAGGACCTTGTCCAGCAGAGTGCGCATGAGGGCCTGCTGCCGGCTGATCCGCGCGATGTCGGAGCCGTCCGCCAGCGGGTAGCGGGTCCGCACGTACGCCAAGGCCTGCTCGCCGTCGAGCGTGTGCCGGCCGGCGGGCAGGTCCAGCTTGGACTTGGGATCCTTCACCGCGAAGGGCAGCGTGACCTCCACCCCGCCGAGCGCGTCCACCATGTCCTTGAAACCGGAGAAGCGGATCTCCACCGCGTGGTCCACGTGAACGCCGGTCGTGCTCTCAACGGTCTGCCACGCGCAGCGCAGGCCCCCGGTCCTGAAAGCCGAGTTGATCACGTCGGTGCGAGCGGGGACGGTATCCCCGTCCGGCGACAGGCACGCCGGGATTCGCACTATGGAGTCCCGCGGCAGGCTGATCACCTTGACCTTTTTGCGGTCCGCCGACACGTTCAGCAGGATCATGACGTCGCTCTGCACGCCTGGGGACAGACCCGGGGCCCTCTGCGGCGCCGGCCGCTCGTCGGACCCGACGACGAGCACGTTCAGCGCGCCGCCCTCCTTCGCCGGCCGGTGCCCGGCCGGCGCGATCACAGTGGAGCCGGCGGGCGTCGTACCGCGAAGCAGCACCGCCGGCACGACCAGCAGCGCGGCGGTGGCCGCGGCCGCCGCGACGAGCGCCGCCCATCCGGCCCGGCGCCGCGACCGGCCCGGCCCGGCGGAGCGCCGACGTCCGCCGGAAACCGAGGCGGCGGCGGTCGTCGCGTCGAGAAGGCGGCGGCGCTGGCGGTCCAGCGCCGCCGGAGCCTCGTGCTCCAGCCCGCGCCCGAAGTCGCGAAGCACCGTCAGGTCGTCCATCGCCCCCACTGTCGGTTCGTTCATCGCTCCTCCCGTCAGGTCGTCCATCGCTCCTCCTCCTGGTCGTGCATCGGGTTGGCGTCGCCGAGCGCGGCGCGCACCTTGCGCCTGGCCCGGTTGAGGCGCGAGCGGACGGTGCCGATCGGGATGCCGAGGGCCTGGGCGACCTCCTCGTACGACAGGTCGCCCCAGGCGATCAGGAGAAGGACGTCACGATCGCCCTTGGGCAGGCCGGCGAGCGCGGGGGCGAGCACCGACCGGTACGCCTTCGCGGTGACCTCGCCGGCGACCCGCTCCGCGTGACCCTCCACGACGGTCTCCACCGGGTTGCGCATCAGGGCGCGATAGCGTGCCGCCTCGACGCGATGGTGCCGGGACACCAACTTGGTGACGATGCCGAACAGCCAGGGGCGGGCATCGGCGTAGGCCAGGTCGTACCGGTGGCGGCGTCCGAAGGCGATCAGGAACGTCTCCCCCACCAGGTCCTCCGCGACCTCGGGACCGAGCCGGCGAGAGACGTACCGGTAGAGCATTGCCGCATAGCGGTCGAAAAGCGTCGCGAACGCCTCTGGCCGCTCTCTGGACTCGGCGATCAGGTCCGAGTCCAGAGTGGTTCCGGCGGCAGGGGGTGCGGTCATCGTCGGCACCATGGCATCGAGCCGGCCTTCCCGTGGGGGACTTGTCGCTGATGTCTCGCCACAAGTCCCCGAACGGGTTCACGCCGTCGCGCACCGGCCCGGCCGGAAGCGCACGGAACAGGGCCCCTGGCCCGACGCGAGGGGGATAGGGAGCTAGCCGATGCGGAGTGGGAGGGTGCGGGGTCCGCGGACCTGACCGGTGGACCAGGTGACGGCGTCCGGGTCGTGCAGGCTGAAGTCCGGGACGCGCTCAAGCCACACTTCGAGGGCGACCCGCAGTTCCATGCGCGCGAGGTGGGAGCCCACGCAGCGGTGGACGCCGAGGCCGAACGCGGCGTGCCGGTTGACCTCGCGGTCGATGACGACCTCGTCCGCCCGTTCGAACTGGGCCGGGTCGCGGTTGGCCGCCGGGAAGGACAGCAGGATCCAGTCGTCCGCCTTCATCTCGACGCCGCGCCAGCTCAGGTCCTCCTTCACCAGCCGAGCCATCGTCACCGGCGCGTAGGCCCGCAGGAACTCCTCCATCGCAGTGGGCAGCAGCGCCGGCTCGGCGACCAGGCGCTCGCGGTCGCCCGGGGTCTTCGCCAGATGCCACAGCGACGCGCCGATCGCGCTCCACGTCGTGTCGATGCCGGCGATGAGCAGCAGGGCCATGGTGCCCGCCACGTGCGATGGTTCGAGTTTGCGGCCGTACAACTCGGCGTTGATGAGGTAGGTCGTCAGGTCGTCACGCGGGTCGTCGAGGTGGTCGCGGATCTGCGCGAGCAGGTAGTCGAACAGCCTCCCCATGCCCGCCATGCGCTCCTCGGGCGGCAGGTTGACGCCTTCGAGCGCGCCCTCGATGAACGCGCGGAACCGCGGCGCGTCCTCGGGCGGAAAGCCGAGCATGTCGGCGATGACCCGCATCGGGATGTACTGGGCGTAGTCGTGGGCGGCGTCGACGACCTGCCGCCCCTCGAAGGCGTCGATGAGCGAGTGGCACAACGCCCTGGTCGCCTGCTCCCGCCTGGCGACCGCGCTCTTGGTGAACGCGGGGAGCAGCAGCTTGCGCGCGTCATGGTGGAACGGCGGGTCGGAGGAGATCGGCGGCACCCCGCCCACCGGCGCCACCTCGCGGGGTGGCCGGAAGTTGCTCATGATGATCGACCGCGACGAGAAGTGCTCGGTGTCGTGGGCGATGGCGGCGACGTCCTCGTACCGGGTGGGCAGCCAGCCGCCGCCGAACCGCTCGGTGTGCGCGATCGGGCAGCGCCGCCGCAGGTCGTCCTGGATCGGGTAGGGATCGGCGGCCCACTCGGGCTCCAGGTGGGAGAAGTCGGTCGCCCAGTCGGAGACCGGACCGGTGACGATCTCGTTGCGCGTGCCGAGGGGCTGGTCCGCCCGCGACTCGCGGAAGTCTCGTGCGAAGCGGTCGTCGACGGTCATGTCAGTCCTCCCGCACGATGTCGACGGCTCGTTCTGGACAGTTGGCCACGGCCAGCCGGGCCGCGTGCTCCTCGTCCGGCGGCACGACGCCGTCCCCGACGACGTGCCCGTAACCCTCGTCGTCCTCGGCGAACACCTCAGGGGCGAGGTCGTAGCAACGGCCGTGGCCGTGGCAGCGCGCGGGGTCTATCTGCACTCTCACTGCGGTGCTCCGCTCTGTGCGGTGGTGTCTTCGGGAGGGAGGAGGGCCGCCACGACCCGGGCGAGCAGCGCGTTCCACTCGTCGTCGTCGACCGCGTGCAGGTCGGGGGTGATGAGCGCGCTGCCCATCGCGAGCAGCAGGCAGAAGTGGGCGAGCGCGCCGGGCGCCAGCGCGGCGTCCATCTCACCGCCGGCCTGGGCGAGACGCACGAGGCTCACCAGCCAGTCGGAGCGCTCGCCGACGTAGTCGCGCATCGGCCGGGCGACGTCCTCGTCGCGGCGGGCCGCGACGAGCGCCTCGACGATGAGGTAGCCGCGCGCGTCACGCCGGCGGGGCAGGCTGCGGCCGATGACGACGAGCAGATCGGTGATCGACCGGCCGGGTTCCGCGGCCAGCAGGCCGGCGAGCAGCCTCGGCCCGTGAGCTCGGAGCGCGGCGACGAGCAGTTCGGCCTTGGAGCCGAAGTGCGCGTACAGCGCGCCGTTGCTGACCCCTGCCGCCGTGGCGATGTCGGCCACGCGCGTGCCGTCGTACCCACGCTCGGCGAACACGTCGGCCGCCGCCCCCAGTAGCCGCTCACGGGTCTCCGCAGCGGTGACCCCCGCGATCCGCCCCATGAAGAAAGTAAATGATCGTTCATTTCAAACGTCAAGGCCCCGGGACGAGCGGACGTGACTGTTGTCTGACGCCGCCTCAACTTGAGAGTTCGGCACGGTACTTGATAGTTGACCTGATAGTGAGAGCTCAAAATGACAGTTGGCCTCCCTCGGCGGCGTCTGGCACTGGTGGTTGAGCCGCAGCCGGGTGAATCGTTCGCCTCTTGGGCTGATCGGATGGCGGTACGCAACGGATGTCCGGTGTGGATGATCGCCGAGGCGTTGGGGCTGGATGTACGTGCGTCGAGCGATGTCCGTTCACTGGCGTACGGCGTTGTTGTGACGTCGGAGACCTGCAGGGCGATCGGGGCTGCCACAGGCGTGAGCGCCGAGGTCGTGCGCGGGATGCACCTGGAGGTGTTCAACGGCTCGGCTGTGGATCTGGCAGGTGTCCGCGTGGGGGATCACCCAATGGCTTCTCACGGTCGACGTTCTCGAGCGCTGGGCTGCGACCGGTGACCAGATGGGACATCACGACACGGCCGCTCAAGAACGCGAACTCCGAGAGCTGATCTTCTCGCGGCTTTCGAGCGCACGGCGTTCAGACACGCTGAGGTCGCCGCAACATGCTCACCAACAGGAGGAACCAAGGGATGAAGCAGGTGCCGCACCCCGACCGAGTGGTATTCGTTGACTGGCATGGCGTGCTCTCCTGCGACCCCTTCTGGGCATCCATCCGAGACAACCCCCGGCATCCGCTTCACTCACAACTGACGGAAAGCCTTGCCCTGATCTTCACCGGCGATGGGGCCCACGCCTGGATGAAGGGCCAGTTGTCCTCCACTCAGGTGATCGCAGGCATGGGCATCCAGCTGGACCACCGGTTCCGCGACGACTTCCTCCGGCGCCGGCTACTGGCCGACTGCGCCCGGATGCGGGTCAACGTTCCGTTATTCGAGATGCTCCGCGAGCTCAAGACGAATGCCTCGATCGTCGTGTCCACCGACAACGCGGACTGCTTCGCCGACACGTTCAGGCGGGTACGCAAGACCCAGCGCCCGGCAGGCCACCATCCGGCGGCAACGTTGGCCGACTGGGCCTTCGTCTGCGACGACATGATCTGTTCCAGCGACGTCGCAGTACTCAAGAGCGAAGGCATCGTCGAATTCTTCGGGCCCTGGCTGAGCCGGCACGGCATGTCCTTCCACGACGCGCTGCTCATTGATGACCGAGAGGACAACTGCGCTGCCTTCCGCCAGCAGGGAGGAACCGCACTGCGCTGGAGGATGGGCGCCGACGACATCACCGAGGCCGCAACCGTGCTCCGCCGATGGCTCGACGGGTCTGCCGCATCCGAACTTCCCTACGCTGCCGCTCGCGGTGAGGAGATCAGATAGAGACACCCGTCTGGAGGCTGCGCCAGCAACTTTCGGACAGATACTTCGCAGCCTGGAGCTATAGCCCTCAACCCACGCACGCATGATCTTCGGCTGGGTACTGTCAACTTCGATGACACGAATGCCGGTATTTCTACACCCGTCGAAATCGCAGTGCCCAGGTCAGCCACAGGCCCCACTGTCATGTTCAGTGGCTCCAGACAGTGACGTCGAACCTGCCGGTGGTTTCGCGGCCTTCCTATAGTTCTGATCATGGATGCTCTGTCAGAGCGCTACATCGAGGACGTCGCGTCCGCGATGGCCGCG
Organism: Sphaerisporangium sp. NPDC049457; assembly: GCF_055586705.1. Taxonomy (NCBI): domain Bacteria; kingdom Bacillati; phylum Actinomycetota; class Actinomycetes; order Streptosporangiales; family Streptosporangiaceae; genus Sphaerisporangium; species Sphaerisporangium sp. NPDC049457. Next base: position 202,614 of record NZ_JBVJHR010000016.1, read on the forward strand.
GTGCTCGGTTCGCGCCTGGTGGGCGTCTACCTCCACGGCTCCGTGGTGCTCGGCGGCTTCGACGCGCGGCGCAGCGACATCGACGTCCTCGTGGTCTGTGAGCGGCCCATGACGGCGGACGAGCAGGCGGCCGCCGCGGAACGGCTGAGCGACGACCGCCTGCCGTGCCCCGCCCACGGGCTGGAACTGAGCGTCGTCACCCTCCCGGTCACCCTGCGCCCCGTGGCACAGCCGCCATTCGAGCTCCATGTCACCACAGCGCCCGCCAAGGTGGTCGATGGTCATGGGCACGGGGGAGACCCCGACCTGGTGTTGCACTTCGCCGTATGCCGCCAGGCCGGTCGCCTGGTCGGGCCCGGCCCTGCCCCGGCCGAGGTCTTCGCTCCGGTCGCCCACGAGTTGGTCACGGCCCAGTTGGCGTCCGAGTTGCACTGGGCCGTCGAGCAGGCGCCTGGTGAATACGCGGTGCTCAACGCATGTCGTGCCTGGCGGTTCGCGATGGACGGCACACTCGTGTCCAAGATCGACGGCGGCCAGTGGGCGCTGCACCGGGTGCCGACGACCGGCCGCGAGTTGGTCCGGTTGGCCCTCGATCGCCAGCGATGCCTACCCGCTGCCGCACCCGACCCGCGCGAGGTCAAGCAATTCGTACACCGGATTCTCGCCGTGATCACGGACGCATCGGCATGACGCGACCTTCGGCTCCGCTGATCTAAGTGACAGGTATCCAGGTCAACCCGTCGCCTCACTGTCATGCTCAGCGACGGCGGACGGTAGGGGGTGCGGTGCTCGTCGTCTGCTGAGCAGTAGCAATGCGCCGACCGCGATCAGCATTCCGACGGCGATGACCGGCACGAGGGCCGGGAGGCCGAACCCGCCGATCACCAGGCCGAACATCGGAGGTCCGAGCAGCGCTCCGAGGCTGCCCGCCTGGGAGATCACGCCGTTGCCGATGTCGGCGTGGTCCAGCCGTTCCAGCACCAGAGGGAGGGCGGCGATGGCGAGGGCGCCCAGGAGCCCGTTCAGCACGGAGATCAGCCCCGCGCCGGCGAGCGCGACCGCCGGCGAACCTGCGCCGCCGTAGATGAGCCAGGCGGCGGGGACGGCGAGGATTCCGGACAACGCCAGGACGCCGACCGGAGCGCCTCGGCGGAGCAGCACTCCCGTGGCCAGCCCGCCGGGCACGCCGAGCAGCGAGATGGCCGAGGTCATGACGCCCGCCGTCGCGGCCGAACGCCCGTACTGCTCGATCAGGAGCGTGGGCAGGAGCACGACCACCGGCATGGTCACCAGCACGAGCAGGCAGAAGGCCCCGGCCAGCGCCGCCGGCCGCTTCAGCGCCCTCGCCCCCGGGACGGACCCGGCCGCCGCCCGCCGTTCCGGCCCGCGCGGCAGGCACAGCCGGACGGCCGGCGCCATCACGAGCGTCAGGCCGGCGATCAGGCCGATCCAGCCGCGCCAGCCCAGCGCGGAGCCGATCGCGCCGCCGGCCAGCGTGCTCACCCCGATGCCCACCGGTACGAACGTCGCCCAGAGGGACAGGGCCACGCCGCGGTCCCGCTCGTGGGCGACACGGAGGATCAGCGCGGGACAGGCGACGGTGACCAGGACGTATCCGACCCCTTCGACGCCCCGGGCGGTCAGCAACCAGGGGAAGCCGCCCGCCGCCGCACTCGCCGCGCCCGCCGCCGCGACCAGTGCCAGGCCGGCGACCAGCGACCTCTCCACGCCGATGCGGCGGATGAGATATCCGACGGGCAGGCCGGCGACGGCCCCCACGCCGACGACCGCCGAGATCACCCAGCCCAGTCGCGGCAGCGACAGTCCCAGCTGAGCCGCCACCTCCGGCCCGACCGAGGCGAACTTGCCGAAGCTCATCGCCGCGACCACCCCGGCGAAGTAGACGACGCCGATCGTCGCCCACTGTGTGCGGTCCTGGTGCTCCTCGCTCCGCCTCGATGTGTCCGCCGTTGGCCAAGGGCTCATGAGTTCTCCTTCGCGTGACACCGCGACACCGCGGCACCGCGACGGCCCGGACGCACGGTGACGGCGACGCGCCGTCGCGCCTTCAGGTCGATCATCACCGCACCGGAGGTGCCGTTCAACCTTGCCCGCCGCCCACCGGCCACGAGGCTCGGGGCCCGCGGTACGGAAGGGTCTGGCCGTAGACGATGTAGGTGGTGGTGCCGCCCAGGCTGGCCGGCTCGTCCGCCCGGCGAAAAGGCTGTAGGCCCGGAGAAATCCCTTCAACTGGCACGATTACCTTGGATAGCCTGACCGAGTGGAAATAGGCGTTAACGTAACCAACTTCGGTCCCGGCACGGACCCCGACATGCTGCGGCAGTGGGCGCTGACGGTGGAGGGGCTCGGCTTCGACCTGCTCACGGTGTCCGATCACGTCGTGGTGACGCCGGACATCGCCGGGGCGTTTCCGGCGCCGTTCTACGAGCCCCTCACCACGCTGGCGTGGCTGGCCGGCATCACCCGCCGGATCAAGCTGGGCACCTCGGTTCTGCTGCTCCCCTATCGCCATCCCCTGCTCACCGCCCGCATGGCCGCGAACCTCGCCCGGCTCAGCGGCGGGCGACTGGTCCTCGGGGTGGGCGTGGGCTGGGCCCGGCAGGAGTTCGCCGCCCTCGGCGTGCCCTACGAACGGCGCGGCGCGCTGACGGACGAGTACCTGCGCACGATCCGCTCCGCCTGGGAGGACGAGCGGGACTACCAGGCGGGGCACGTCCCCATCTGGGTGGGCGGCAACAGCGACGCCGGCATACGCAGGGCCGTACGCCTCGGCGACGCGTGGCACCCGCTGCGCTTCACCATGCCGTGGCTGCGCGGGGCGATCGAGCGCATGCACGAGTTCGCCCGCGAGCAGGGGCGGCCGGTGCCCGGCCTGGCGCCCCGCATCACCCTGCGGCTCACCGACACGCCCGTCACCGGCCACGGACGGCTCGCCGGCGAGGGCACCGTCGAGCAGCTGATGGAGGACCTGCGGGAGCTGCGCGCGCTCGGCGCCGGCACCGTCGTCCTCTCCGCGTTCAACGGCGACCCGGACGAGACGCTGCGCCCCCAGGCCGCCTGGCAGGCCCTGGCGACCGTGGCCGCTCACTGGTCGCGGACCACGGCGCAGCGCCCGATCAGCACCTGACCCCCTGCGGCGCCCCAGCGGTACCGGCCCGAACCGCGCCGGGCCCGACCATCACGAGCACCGTACGAGCACGAGCACCGGCACACGCACCGGTACGAGCACATGCACCGGTACGAGCACCGGATGCGGACCGAAGGAGTAGCGGTGACGCACGAGGATGAGGCGCTGCTGCGCAGGGCCGTCCAACTGGCCGCGATGGCGCGCGAGAGCGGCAACCCGCCGTTCGGATCTCTGCTGGCCGGCCCGGACGGCGCCGTCCTGGCCGAGGAGCGCAACACCTCCATCAGCGACCGGGACATCACCGCCCACCCGGAACTGAAGCTGGCCCGCTGGGCGGCCCGCGAGCTCGACCCCGCCACCGCGGCCACCACCACCATGTACACCAGCTGCCAGCCGTGCGGCATGTGCGCCGGCGCCATCGCCCGTTCGGGCCTGGGCCGGGTCGTCTACGCCCTGTCCAGTGATCAGCTCGACACCCTCAAGCCGCCCGGCAGCGGCTTCACCGACGCCCCCGCCGAAGGCCCCGCCCTCTTCGAAGAGGCCCGCGTACCCGTCGAGGGCTACTACCACTGACCCGGGCCAGGACGGTGTCCGGACGGCCGCGCCCTTGACGGTCACGTGGGCGTGGTGGCGAAGATGCCGTTCATGGGTTCCTCAGAGGGGCATGCGGTGAAGCACCGGCACGATACGGAAGTCCACGGTGCTGTGGTCGATCGTCGCGTGGACCGGCGAGTCGGCCATTTCGGTCATGATTCCGCCGGCGCTCGCCCGGGCGTCTGCGGCGGAGTCCCACGCGACGATGTCGATGATGCCTCCGTCGCCGTCCTCGGCGATGCGCCGCCAGCGGAAGCCCGGCCGGCGCCTCAGGTACTCGTCGATGTCCTCGTTGACGGCGAGGAAGTCGGCGCCGGTGAGCCCGGCGGCGAGCCTGAACGTCGTGATCTCGAGTGCCTCGCTCATGTCGTTTCCTTGCTCTCCGGCAGGTGCCGGGGCCTAGGTGTGCGTCGCGGTGCGGTTCAGTTCATGGCGGTGGGCCGGACGATCAGCTCGTTGACGTCGACCTCGGCCGGTTGGGCGATGGCGTACGCGATGGCGGCGGCGACGGAGGACGCCGGAATGGCGAACCGCAGCGCGGCCGCGTGCACGGCTGCCCGCACCTCCTCGTCGGCGCCGTGCAGGGTGAGCTCCGACTCGGTGTAGCCGGGACTCACCAAGGTCACGCGGATGTCCCTGCTCTCCTGCCGCAGCCCCTCCGACAGCGCGCGGACGGCGTACTTGGTGGCGCAGTAGACGGCGGCCGTGGGGTCGACCCGGTAGGCGGCCGTCGAGCCGATGTTGACGATGTGGCCGGCGCCCCGGGCTCGCATCAGCGGCAGAACGGCCGCGATGCCGTGCAGGGTGCCGCGCAGGTTCACGTCGATCATCTGGTTCCACTCGTCGACGTGCCCTGCCTCCACCAGGGACAGCGGCATCACGCCCGCGTTGTTGACCATCACGTCGATGCGGCCGTGCCGTTCGTGGGCGGTCTCGGCGAAGGCCCGAACGCTCTCCAGGCTCGTCACGTCGAGTTCCCGGTGGTCGGCGGAGCCGCCGGCGGCGTGGATGTCGTCGGTCAGGGTCTTGAGGCGGTCGACGCGCCGCGCGCCGAGCACCACGTGATGACCGTCGGCGGCCAGCCGGCGGGCGGTGGCCTCGCCGATCCCGCTGCTCGCGCCGGTGATGAGAACGATCTTGCTGTCGGAAGCGGGCACGGTCGTGCTGCTCATGAGGACTCCTGGGAGGGGCTGATCTCGGGGCGGACGAGCCGCGACACCAAGACTGGGCCCAGAGCCCGGGATGGAGAAGGACGCGTCTTCCTGGGTGTGCCGCACCTAGGAAGACGCGCCCTTCCGCGCGCGACCACGCGCACACACGATCAGAACAGCGAGATACCCGAAAATTCAGGAAAGGAGGGGTCGTGGCCGAGGAGCACGGCTCACGACGTGGCGTGGACGGACGCCAGGTACGCGATGGCGTCGGCGCTGCGGCTGCCCGGCTCCGGCGTGCCGACGAGCAACTGCTGGCCGGGGGCGTCGCGGACGTCGAAGGTCTGGTAGTTCAGCTCGACTCGGCCGACTTCCGGGTGCACGAAGACCTTGAACATCCGCTTGAGCCCGCTCACCTTCTGGTCCTCCCACAACGCGCGGAACTCGGGCACGGTTTCCACGAACTCGTCCACGAGCGCCCGGATCTCCGGATCGTTCGGGTAGGCGGCCGCGTTGAGGCGGAGGGCGTAGACGACGTTCTCCGTCAAGGTGGGCCAGTCGGCGAACACGATCTTCGCCTGCGGGTGCCGGAACAGCACGCGGACCATGTTCGTCATGCCGTCGAACGGGGCCAGCAGCGCGTCCGCGATGGTGTTGGCGGCGAGGACGTCGAACGACGGGCCCAGCACATACGCCGCTGCCGCGGGGAAGGAGTCGAGCAGGTGCAGCAGCGCCGGGTGGACCAGGTCGCGCGAGCTGCCCGGTGACAGCCTCGGGTTCAGCCCTGCGAGCCGGAAGACGTGGCCGCGCGCGTCCGCGTCGAACCGGAGCGCCTGGCCGATAGCGTCCAGGACCTGCGGCGACGGGTTGCGTTCCCGGCCCTGCTCCAACCTGGCGTAGTAGTCGGCGCTCACTCCCGCCAGCACCGCGACCTCTTCACGCCTCAGCCCGGCCACCCGGCGATCGCCACCGCCGCGCAGCCCCACGTCGGCGGGGTCGATACGGGCGCGCTGCGCGCGGAGGAACTCACCAAGCGGAGTGCCGGATTTGTCGGACACGGCCATTAGCCTACGTCCCTGCCCCACAGCCGCCGACCGGCCGACCTGCTGCCGGTCAACCGACCAGGTGAGCCGTCACCCGCCGACCGACGCACCGGCCTCTTCGGCAACCTCGATCGACATGTAGAGGCGGGTGCCTTCGGGCCGGAAGCCGACGCGTTCGTAGACGCGGCGTGATCCGTCACCGGAGTACTCCAGCCACACCGACCGCGCCCCTCGGCCGAACATCGTCTCGGCCAGCGCGGCGGTGACCGCGGCCGCGATGCCACGGCCGCGGAAGGCGGGGCGGGTCCCCACACCCGCCAGCTCCGCCGTCCCCTCGGCCGGCGCGGAGCACATGGCCGCGCCGGCGCAGCCGCCCTCGGGCGCCGGGACGAACCGCACCGCGCCGCCGCCGTCCTCGGTACGGCGCAGCCGTGCCGCGCCCTCGGGGGACGATGCGAACACCCCGCTGAACGCCTCGGCCAGCGCCGCGTCGATCGCCGCGTAGTCCTCGTCCGTAGCGGGACTCAGCACGCGGAACGATCGCGCGGGTGCGGGCCCGGATGCGCGTTCACCGAGCACCTGAGGCATCGTCAGCGTGGCCGGGGTGCAGACCAGGTACTCGTGGACCTCCTCCACGGTGAAGCCCGCCTCGCGCAGCGCGGACTCCACGGCGGGCGCGGCGTCCGGCGCGAACTCCAGCCGCGGCTTGAGACCGCGCTCGCGGAACACGTCGACCAGGGCGGCGACGTCTCGCGCGGTGGGCCGAGCGCCGGGCAACGGGGTGGCGTAGTTGATGAAAGGACTGGTGGTGTCGGGGTCGACCCCCACGACGAAACCGCCGGTCTCGACGACCACGGGGCGGCGGCGGAGGTTGGCGACGGCGAAGCTCTGGACGTTGGTGTCCACGGTGATGATGACCTCACGTAGATGGCATGGTGAAGCGCGCTCCCGCGATCGAGAGCCGCGCATGCTCCTGTCAGACCCGGCCTCAGGCCGGGACCATCCCCGTACAAGGAGATGGAGCGGTGTCGGACACCGCACGTGGGGCCGCCGCGAAACGGGCGCGGCACCGAGGGTCTCCCCGCAGGGAACCCGATCAGCGCCGGCGGCGGCCACTAAGGCACGCCGAGACCATGGACTTCGTTCCTCACCGTGTACCTGCACAAGCCAACGTGTCCGACCTTCCCACGCCCCCTTGCCGCCGCGCAACCGAGATTCCGCACGCCGAGCACCACGTGACGACCGTTCGCCGTCCAACCGGCGGACGGCCGGCGGCCTCGCTCATTTCGCTGATCCCACCGACGACAAGAACGATCTTGTTATCGGAAGAGGAGTGCGCCGCACCTGGGAGAACGCGCCGGATCGGCGGGACGGTGCACGGCCAAGCCCGCGCCGCCGTACGTCGGGTAGCCGGCCTCCGCGAAAAAATCTGCGAACTGATCGGACGGCGACGTCGAGAACCCGTGACCGGCCCCGTCCCCGGGGTGAACGCGACCACAATGGGTCACATCAGCACCTAGGAGAATCACGATGGCCAAGTACTTGCTGCTGAAGCACTACCGCGGCGCTCCGGCGGCGGTCAACGACGTGCCCATGGACAAGTGGACGCCGGAGGAGATCACAGCGCACATCCAGTACATGCGCGACTTCGCGGCCCGGCTGGAGGAGACGGGCGAGTTCGTCGACGGTCAGGCGCTCTCCCCCGAGGGGACGTTCGTCCGGTACGACGGCGAGGGACGCCCGCCGGTCACCGACGGCCCGTTCGCCGAGACCAAGGACCTCATCGCCGGCTGGATGGTGATCGACGTCGACACCTACGAGCGCGCCATCGAGCTGGCCGGGGAACTGTCGGCCGCCCCCGGGGCGAACGGGCAGCCGATCCACGAGTGGCTCGAAGTGCGCCCGTTCCTGGCCGAGCCGCCCACCATCACGGAGTGACCTCCCAACTGTCGTCCGCCCCGGGGGCGGACGGGAAGCCGATCCACGAGTGACTCAAGGTGCGCCCGGTTCTGGCCGGGCCTCCCAGCGATCACGGAGTGACCTCTCAGATGAACGAGGCCCTGCTCAGAAGCCTCACGCCGAGCGTGCTCGGCATCCTCGTCCGCCGCGGAGCCGACTTCGCGGCGGCCGAGGACGCGGTCCAGGACGCGCTGGTCAAGGCGGTCAGCGTCTGGCCGGCCGACCCGCCGCGTGACCCTAAGGGCTGGCTGGTCACCGTGGCCTGGCACCGGTTCCTCGACGCGACCCGGGCGGACGCCGCCCGCCGCCGGCGTGAGGACCTCCTCGACGAGGAGCCGGCGCCCGGCCCGGCACCTGAGGTGGACGACACACTCCAGCTCTACTTCCTGTGCGCCCACCCGTCGCTGACGCCGTCGTCCGCGGTCGCGCTCACACTGCGCGCCGTCGGCGGGCTCACCACCCGCCAGATCGCCCAGGCCTACCTGGTGCCCGAGGCGACCATGGCGCAGCGCATCAGCCGCGCCAAGCGCACCGTCTCCGGCGTGCGGTTCGACCAGCCGGGCGATGTCGCGACCGTGCTGCGCGTCCTGTATCTGGTCTTCAACGAGGGCTACTCCGGCGATATCGACCTCGCCGCTGAGGCCATCCGGCTCACCCGGCAGCTCGCGGCCGCGATCGACCACCCAGAGGTGGCGGGGCTGCTCGCCCTCATGCTGCTCCACCACGCCAGGCGTACTACCCGGACCGCGCCCGACGGCGGCCTGGTGCCGCTCGCCCAGCAGGACCGCGGCCGGTGGGACACCCAGTCGATCGCCGAGGGCGTCGCGATCCTGCAGGCGGCCCTCGCCCGCGACCGGCTGGGCGAGTTCCAGGCCCAGGCCGCCATCGCGGCGCTCCACGCCGACGCGCCCACCGCCGACGAGACCGACTGGGTGCAGATCGTCGAGTGGTACGACGAGCTCGTGCGCCTGACCGACAGCCCGGTCGTCCGGCTGAACCGCGCGGTCGCCGTCGGGGAGGCGGACGGGCCCCGCGCCGGGCTCGCGGCGCTCGCGGCGGTGAACGACTCAGTGCCCCGCCACGCCGCGGTGGCGGCGTACCTGCACGAGCGCGACGGCGACCTCGCGACGGCGGCACGGCTCTACGCCGAGGCGGCCCACAAGGCCCCCAACCTCGCCGAACGCGACTACCTAACCCGCCAAGCCGCCCGCCTCAACACCCACCCCCACCCCTAACCCACCAACCCACCCACCTCAACACCCCGGCCCTCCTACGACCAAGCCGCGCGCCTCACGCTCACCCACACCTCGGATACACCAAGCCGCCCACCTCAACGCCCCAGTGCCACCACGACCAGGTCGCCTTGTGCAACGCCTGCAGGTGCACTGACGCGTCGCGCTCCAGCCACCCCATCGGCAGAGACGTTCCCACCGGCGCCGGGTCGGCGGGAGGATGTACGGCGAAGCCGGCGCCGCCGTACAACGAGCAACATGGTGAACCCGAGCGGGACGAGCGGGACCAGTTCCCCTCCACCACGCTGAAAACCCCACGCCGACCACCACCGCCATCGACAGTGACGTCTCAACCGGCGCCGGGTCGGCGGGACGGTGTGCGGTGAAGCCGGCGCCGCCGTACGTCGAGCAACGTGGTGGACCCCTGAGGAGTCAGCGTCCCTTCACCAGATCCAGAAAGGCATCCCACTGCTCTGGATCGATGACAATCGCGGCGAGAGTGCGGTCTTTACTGTCACGTACGCCATATCGGCCACTAGAGAGGTGAGCCACCTCGACGCAGTTGCTGCCGTCGTCACCGGAGAACGTGGATTTACGCCACTGCACGTACTCAGACTCCCCGATCACGGCATCCATCTCCGCACCATCTCCTTGATCATATTCAGTGACTCACAACGCGGCAGTGCGTCCACCCGAATAAGGTCATACCTGAGTGCCAGACCCTTCACCTCATCCGACCGGTCACTCACCCGGTCTTCTGTGCTTTGGGACTCGATGTAGGCCGCTGGAGGCGCTCCCTTCGGCATGTCGGCGATGACGAAGCCGCCCATCTACCCAACCACGCTGCACGCCCTGTAAGGAAGAACCTGTAGGGATATGTGAGGGTTCTCGGCTACATGCAGGAGGTGTTGGAACTGCTCCCACATCACCTCGGCACCAGTGACCGAACGATGCAGGACACCCTCGTCCAGGATGACCCAAAGCATTGGAGGCGAGGAGCGCTTGAGAATGCTCTGCCGGTCCATTCTTGCTCGGACTTGCTCCTCCGCCTCCTCGGTCGTGATACCCGGCTTACGGCTCAGGATGGCTGGGGCGTAGTCCTCGGTCTGGAGGAGGCCGGGGACCATCAGCGGTTCCCACATCCGCAGGGCCTCGGCCTCGCGTTCGTAGTCGAGCCAGGGGCGGAACCAGTGGGGTAGCTGGGCGGCGGCTCGGTTGAGACGGTCGAGGAAGCCGGTGAGCGTGGTGCCGAGGCCGAGGACCTCGTCCACCCGCTGCGCCAGGTCCATGGTGGGTGGCCGGTGACCGTTCTCGATCATGCTGAGCTGGCTGATCGACAGGTGTACGGCGTCACAGAGTTGCCGCTGGGTGAACCCCGTAGAAAGTCGGAATTTGCGCAGTTCTGTACCGAATTGAATGCGCGGAGATATGGACGGATCGGGTTCCAGGGGGATCGTCATCTCCGGACTCCTTTCCTGTCGCCGGCCAACGCGTCAAGGCCATCATGCTGGGGGTTCGCAAACCTCGGCCAGGGCGTTCACGCGATTGTGAACACAATGCGAACCGAGAATCGCCATTGAAGCTCCTCGCTATTTGCCACGGTGTGAGGGCGGCGTCAACGTCATGGCGCCGCCTCGGCCGGCCCGGCCGGGTAAAACAGGAATCCAGTCGGGATCGACCGGTGAAAGGCACGCCGATGGCGCTGCGAACACTGAAAGAGCTTCGCCTGCCGAGCACTCCAGAGTCGGCTTCGCGTGCCCGCGCGGCCGTACAGGAGTGCCTGGGGAAAGAGCACCCGGCCTACGAGCCCGTACGGCTGGCCGTCAGCGAACTGATCACCAATGCGGTCCGGCACGGCCGGCACGAGGTCGGGGGAAGCATGCGAGGCGCCGGCGGTCCCGGGGAGTCCCGGCCACCGGAGGGCGCGCTCAGCGATGCCGACTGCGACACCGCCGTCGAGGGAGAGGGGGAACGGACGAAGATCGAGTGCACTGAAGGGCCGCACACCGCGCCGTTGCTCCTTCGGCTGTCGGTGTACGGCGATGACGACCGAGTACGGGTCGAGGTCACGGACAGAGGCCTGACCGCCAGCACGCCCCGCATCCGCCCCGACCTGGCGGGCCTGCTCGCGAAGAGCACTCCAGCCGGCGCGACATCACTGATCGCGGAGACCTTCTCGGCGGCTCCGGCGCCGCTCGCGGACGAGAACCTTCCGGCGGACCCGGCGTTCCTGCTCGCCGAGGGCGGGCGCGGGCTGGCCATCGTCGACATGCTGTCTCAAGGACACTGGGGCTTCCATCGCAATCCGGACGGCCCCGGCCGCACCGTCTGGTGCGAGATCACCTTTGAGCGCGGCGAACAAGAGCACCGCCGGCTCCTTGCGGCAGGAACCGGCCGCAGCGGCGAAGAGGACATCTGAACGAATCCATGAACTGCTCGATTTTGGATCGTCGCCACTTTCCCAAGATTCGTCCCCATCGCACCACGGCCCTGACACTTCCGCCGCAATCGAAACCGGGCGTACGTCTCCCCGATGAGCTTCGTGTCGGTTCCGTGGTCGAGTGGGCGGCCGCTCCTCCCGTTCTGGGGCATTGATGGTCAGGGAGCCAAGCCGGTCAGTTCCGTCAGTTCGGCGGAGGCGGCCAGTTCGATGGTGCACCAGGTGGGCCGGTCGACCCGAGCGCACCAGGGGGACCAGGCAGACCTGGGCTTCATCGCGAGCCGTGCCGGGTTGGGCGCATCCACGGACTGCTCGCCGGCACCAACCATGTCCGAGTGTCGTGCGTCACCGGGGCTACCGAAGCCATTGGACGGTGCCGGGCGCTGAGCCTGATCATCCATGGTCGCCTCCGGTTCCGCGGGCCGTCACCTCTACGACGAGGAGGACCGCGCGAAATCGACAACGTCCGGACATCTTCGAAGACCGGTCTTGCGGATCGCCGGGTCACCGGCTGGGATCTGCGGATGGATCCGATGGGCGGCGACGGTCCGAGGCTCGACACGGTCTTCGTCAGGTGGACGTGGTGCCGGGCCGTCTTGCATCGGGGCTGGTGGATGGTCACCAGCGTCTACCTGGTCGCCGACGCACGGCTGTCGGCGTCCCAGCTGGTGGTTATCGGCGTCGCCCAAGGGGTGGTCGCGTTGCTGTTCGAGGTCCCGGCCGGTGTCGTCGCCGACGCGCTGAGCCGCAAGTGGTCGTTGGTCGTCTCTCACGTGCTCATGGGCGCCGCCATGCTGGCCACCGGCCTGGTCGGCGAGTTCCCTCTGCTCGTCGCCACGCAGATGTTGTGGGGCCTGTCCTGGACGTTCGCCAGCGGCGCGGACGTCGCGTGGATCAGCGACGAGCTCGCTGATCAGGAGCGTGTCTCCGCGGTGCTGCTGCGTTCGGAGCGGGCCCAGCTGACCGGGACCGTGGCCGGTCTGGTCGGCATCGGCGCGTTGGCGTGGCTCACACATCGCGGCACGGCGATGGTTCTCGCGGGAGCCGCCATGTCGGCGCTCGGTCTTTACGTCGTGGCCCGATTCCCCGAGCGGCGGTTCGTACCGGTCGTCGGAAAGCGGTGGCCGGCCTGGTGGACGATCCTCGTGCGCGGATCGGCCCTTGTGCGCGGAAACCGCGTGCTTCTCGCCGTCTTCGCGGCGACGTTCCTGATCAACGGCGTTGTAGACGCCTTCGGACGCCTGTACCCCCTGCGACTGGCCGACCTCGGGCTTCCCGTCGACCCCGTCGCCTGGCTCGGCGCTCTCGGCGTGCTGATGTGCCTCATGGGCGCGGCCGCCTTGCGAATCTTGCAGCCTCACATCGAAGGCGCGCACACCGTGCGACGCGGCTACGTCGTCGTCTGCGCGGTCGCGGCGGTCGGCGTCGTCACCCTGGCCGGCGCGTCTGAGGCGGCCGGCGGGAGCGTGGCCGTCGTGCTCGGCGCGGGCGCGTTGCCGCTGACCCGCAGTTTGAGCACCATCTGGGTCAACCGGCTGTCCCGCGGCGCCGTCAGGGCCACCGTGCACTCGTTGCTGGCCCAAGTGCAGCACCTGGGGAGCATCACCTGCGGGCTCGCCGTCGCGGTGATCGCCCAGTTCTCCGGGATGCCCCTCGCGCTGGTGACCTGCGGCACGCTCCTCGTGATCGCGATCGCCATCGTCCAGCGCTTCGGCGCCGCACGACCGGAAGGAACGCCCTGAGTTCGCCCGAGCGTCGGACGACCACTCGCTCGCGCCCTCGCGGCCACCACCGGGCTCATCACCGGTCCGACGGACGATCTGACGGGCGCCGGCGGCCCTGGGGGCTGATCGGTCTCCGCTGAGCGGCATGCTGGACGGATCGAAGGTCCGCCTGTTGTCCGATCCGGGCATGGCCGTTCGTCATAGGGGTGCGACCACATCGATCCAGGGAGCGTTGCGATGAAGTACATGATGTTCGTCTGCACCGATACCGAGCCTGACACCGACACCGAGAGCCTGCCCGACGTCGACAAGTGGGTGTCGGAGAACGATGCCGGCGGCCGGCGGCTGCGGGGCGCGGTGCTGGCCCCGGTGTCCTCGGCCACCACCGTCCGGGTCCGCAACGGCGAGGCGCTGATCACCGACGGGCCGTTCGCCGAGACCCAAGAGGTGATCGTCGGCTTCGACCTGCTCGAATGCGCGGACCTCGACGAGGCGATCGAGGTCGCCCGCGCTCACCCCATGGCCAGAACGGGACGGCTGGAGCTGCGGCCGTTCGCCGATTTCGAGCAGTGAAGCGGCATGGCGCCATGACGACGGACGCCGGGGCGGCGGACGCCGTCGCGGCGTCCGCCGATGCCTACCCTCGCATCGTCGGCGCCCTGATCCGCGTGACCGGTGACTGGACGCTGGCCGAGGACTGCGCCCAAGAGGCGCTGACGCTCGCCCTGCGGCGGTGGCCGGAGGAGGGCGTACCGGACAATCCGGGCGGCTGGCTGATGACGGTCGCCCGGAACCGCGCGATCGACACCTTGCGGCGCGCGTCGGTGGAGCGCCGCAAGATGCGCGACCTGGCGGTGCTCGCGTTGACCGCCGGGGACGCCGACTCGGAGACGGAGGAGGACATCGTGGACGATCGGCTGCGACTCGTCTTCACGTGCTGCCATCCGGCGCTGACGATGGAGGCGCGCGTCGCCCTGACACTGCGGACGATCTGCGCCGTGCCGACCGCCGACATCGCTCGCGTGTTCCTGGTCAGCGAATCCACCATGACCCGCCGCCTGACCAGGGCCAAAGCGAAGATCGCGGACGCGGGCATCCCGTACCGGGTACCCAGCGGACCGGCGCTCGCCGAGCGGCTGCCCGGTGTCCTGGCCGTGCTCTACTTGCTGTTCACCCGCGGCTACAACGCCGACGGCGAACCCGCCTTCGCCGAGGAGGCGATACGTCTGGCACGGCTGCTCAGAGAGCTCATGCCGCGACAACCCGAGGTGGCCGGACTGCTGGCTTTGTTCCTGTTCCATCACTCCCGGCGCGAAGCCCGCCGCGACGCCGGCGGCGGGCTGCTCACCCTCGACGAGCAGGACCGGTCCCGCTGGGACCACGCCGCGATCGCCGAAGGTCTCGGCATCCTGGCCGAGGTCCGGCAGGGCGGCCCCTACGCGCTCCAGGCGCGCATCGCCGCGTGCCACGCCACCGCGGCGTCCGGGCCGGCGACCGACTGGCTCACGATCGCCCGGTGCTACGACGAGCTCGTCCTGCTGCGGCCCGGGCCCGTGGTCGAGCTGAACCGCGCCGTGGCGCACGGATACGCGTACGGGCCCGCGACCGGGCTGGAACTGCTGGCCCGCGCACGCGCCGGCGGCGCGCTGGACGACTACCCGCTCGCCGTCGCCGCGGAAGCGGACCTGACCGCCCGCCTCGGCGACCACCACCGCGCCGCCGCCCTGTTCCGGCAGGCGGCCGCCGGCGCGCACAGCGAGCCGGAGCGGCGGACCCTGCTCGACCGCGCCACCGAGGAGGACGACGCCCATGACGCGAGCTCGATGGACTGCGCCACCCGCCGAGGTCCAGTGGGTCGTGAAACCGTCATCGCCGACGGCGTCCATCAAACTTGGACGTGACCAACGCGCCGGTCGCGCGCGCTGACCCCGAGCCGGGGGCGGCTCGGGGCGGACGCGTGGGTCAGCGGGCGTCGACGATCATGCCGGCGCCCACGGTGCCGTTGGTGGCCTCGTCGATCAGGATGAAGCCGCCGGTGAGGCGGTTGCGGGAGTAGTCGTCCACGAACAGCGGCTGGGTGACCCGCAGGGACACCCGGCCGATCTCGTTGAGGCCGAGCGAGCCCGCCGACTCGTCGCGGTGCAGGGTGTTCACGTCCAGCCGGTAGTGCAGATCGCGGACCAGCGCGCGGGCCGTGCGGGTGGTGTGCTTGATGATCAGCTTGGAGCGCGGGCCGAGCTTGAGGCCGTCGGACATCCAGCAGACCATCGCGTCGAGCTCCTGGGCGGTCTGCGGCTGGTTGTGCGGGCGGCAGATCAGGTCTCCGCGGGAGATATCGATGTCGTCCTCCAGGCGGAGGGTGACGGACATGGGCGGGAAGGCCTCCTCGACGGGGCCGTCGAAGGTGTCGATGGCCGCCACGCGCGTCGTCAGGCCGGAGGGCAGGTGCATGACCTCGTCGCCCGGCTTGAGGATGCCGCCCGCGACCTGGCCGGCGTAGCCGCGGTAGTCGTGGAACGCCGGGTCGGTGGCCCGCTGGGGACGGATGACGTACTGCACGGGAAACCGCACGTCGACCAGGTTGCGGTCGGAGGCGATGTGCAGGTTCTCCAGGTGGTGCAGCAGCGAGGTGCCCTGGTACCAGGGCATGTTCTCCGACCGGGTGACGACGTTGTCGCCGTGCAGGGCGGAGATCGGGATGAAGGTGAGGTCGGCGACGTTCAGCTTGGCCGCGAAGGCGGTGAACTCCTCGCGGATCTCCTCGAAGCGGTCCTTGCCGTAGTCGACCAGGTCCATCTTGTTGACGGCCAGCACCAGGTGGGGGACCCGGAGCAGCGTGGTGAGGAACGCGTGGCGGCGCGACTGCTCGACCACGCCCTTGCGGGCGTCGATCAGCACGATGGCCAGGTCGGCGGTGGAGGCGCCGGTGACCATGTTGCGGGTGTACTGGATGTGGCCGGGGGTGTCGGCGATGATGAACTTGCGCTTGGGCGTGGCGAAGTAGCGGTAGGCGACGTCGATGGTGATGCCCTGCTCGCGCTCGGCGCGCAGGCCGTCGGTGAGCAGCGACAGGTCGGTGTACTCGGTGCCGCGGTCACGGCTGGTGCGCTCGACGGCCTCCAGCTGGTCCTCGAAGATCGCCTTGGAGTCGAAGAGCAGACGCCCGATGAGCGTGGACTTGCCGTCGTCGACCGAACCCGCAGTGGCGAAACGCAGGATGTCCATCAGAACTGCTCTCCATCGATTGTGCGGCCGGACCGGCGGTGGGACGTGCGCGCGGACCGCGAGAGTGGCGGGCCTGGGACTGCGACAAGACGGGGCATCAGAAGTAGCCCTCCTTCTTGCGGTCCTCCATGGCGGCCTCCGAAGTGCGGTCGTCGGCGCGGGTCGCGCCCCGCTCGGTGATGCGGGTGGCGGCGATCTCGGCGATGATCTCTTCCACCGTGGCGGCGGTGGACTCGACGGCGCCGGTGCAGGTCATGTCGCCGACGGTGCGGTAGCGGACGACGGTGTCGTACGCCGGCTCGTCGTCGCCGCGGTTGACCACGTCGGCGTCGGCGAGCAGCATGCCGTCGCGCTCGAACACCTTGCGGGTGTGCGCGTAGTAGATCGACGGGATCTCGATGCCCTCGCGCCGGATGTAGTCCCAGATGTCCAGCTCGGTCCAGTTGGAGAGCGGGAAGACCCGGATGTGCTCGCCCTTGCGGATGCGGGCGTTGTACAGATTCCACAGCTCGGGGCGCTGGTTCTTCGGATCCCACTGGCCGAAGTCGTCGCGGAAGGAGAACACGCGCTCCTTCGCACGGGCCTTCTCTTCGTCGCGCCGGGCGCCGCCGAACACCGCGTCGAACTCGTGCTCCTCGATGGCGTCGAGCAGCGTGGTGGTCTGCAGCCGGTTGCGGCTGGCCCGCCTGCCGGTCTCCTCGGCAACCCGGCCGGCGTCGATCGACGCCTGGACGGAGGCGACCACCAGGCGGGCGTTCAGCTCGGCGACCCGCCGGTCGCGAAACTCGATCACCTCGGGGAAGTTGTGCCCGGTGTCGACGTGCATCAGCGGGAAGGGGATCGGCGCCGGCCAGAACGCCTTCTCGGCGATGCGTACCATGACGATGGAGTCTTTGCCGCCGGAAAACAGCAGGCACGGACGCTCGAACTCGGCCGCGACCTCGCGCATGATGTGAATGGCCTCGGCTTCGAGGACGTCGAGCTGCGATGTCGTGTAATCGCTCTGGAGCATCTGCTCTTCCTCCGGTGTGGGGCCCTAACGGTGCACGTCACGGATGCCGGCGAGCAACGTTGGCGCCAGATCCGGTAGGGAGACCAGGATATCCGGCAATGAAGGGTTCTCCTGGTTGTAGATCAACGGGGACCCGTCGATGCGGCTCGCGTGGGCTCCCGCGGCCAGCGCCACGGCCACCGGGGCCGCGGAATCCCACTCGTACTGCCCGCCGCCGTGGACGTACGCCTCGACCTCGCCGGTGATCACCGCCGCGATCTTGGCGCCGGCCGAGCCCATCGGCACGAGGTCGGCGCCGACGAGATGGGCGAGTTTCCTGACGAACTCGGGCGGACGGGTGCGGCTGACCGCGATGCGGATGCGGCCCTCGCGCGGGGCGGGAAGCGGGGGCGGGGAAGCGGTGGTCAGCGTGACCCCCTGCGCGGGCAGCGCGACGGCCCCTGCGACCAGCCCTCCAACGCCCGCGACCAACCCGCGCTGCCACAGGGCCACGTGGACGGCCCAGTCGGCGCGGCCCTGTTCGCCGAACTCGCGGGTGCCGTCGAGCGGGTCGATGATCCACACGCGCTCGGCGGTCTGGCGGCGCGGGTCGAGCCGCTCTTCGCGGGTGCCCTCTTCGGACAGGACGCTGTCGCTCGGCCGCAGCCGGGACAGCGACTCGATGAGAAGGTCATGGGACTCGTGGTCGCCCGCGTGGCGCAGCGCCACCGGGTCGTCGAACCCCTCGCGGGATCGCAGGGCCAGCAGCCTCTCGCCGGCCTCAGCCGCGAGGTCTCTGGCGAGCGCGTGGTCGTCGCGTATCGTCACGATGCCCTTCCTGGTGCGCACCCGGGTAATCCCTTACCTCGGGCTAGTAAGCGCCCGAGCCACGTGCCACGGCCGACCAGGTCTTCCACAGGATCTGTAGATCCAGGGTGAGAGACCAGTTTTCGACATAACGCAGGTCCAACCGTACCGATTCCTCCCAGGAAAGATCAGACCTGCCGTTGACTTGCCACAGGCCGGTCATGCCCGGGCGGACCACCAGCCGCCGGCGGACGTCGTCACCGTATGCGGCGACCTCCCGCGGGAGCGGCGGCCTCGGCCCGACAAGGGACATGTCTCCGAGCAGCACATTGAAGAGCTGGGGCAGCTCGTCAAGAGAGTAACGCCGTAACCAGGCCCCGAGCGGGGTGACCCGCGGATCGTCTCTGATCTTGAACAGCACGCCGTCGCCGTCGCTGACGAGGTGGACCTTGCGGCGCTCGGCGTCCGGGCTCATCGTGCGCAGCTTGAGAATGGTGAACTCCACGCCGTCTCTGCCCACCCGCGTCTGCCGGAACAGCGCCGGCCCGGGGCTCGTCGCGCGCACGGCGACGACGAGAGCGGCCAGGACGGGGGCCAGGACGGCGATGGCCAGGCCCGCGACCACCCGGTCGAAAAGATTCTTGAGCAACTGGCGGACCCCTGACAGCTCGGGATGCTCGACGTGCAGCAGCGGCAACCCCGCCACCGGCCTGATCGTGGTGCGCGGCCCGGCGACCTCCATGAGCGCGGGGGCGACGACGAGATCGGTGCGGGTCTTCTCCAGCCGCCAGGCCAGGCGGCGCAGGGCGGTGCCGTCAAGCTCGGGGCAGGCGAGCACGGCGACGGTGTCGGCCGCGACCTGGCCGACGACCAGCGGGACGTCCGAGAAGTCGCCGAGCACCGGGACGCCCTCGACGACGCCCGCGGCCTCCCCCCGCGGCAGGCACACGCCGACGACATGCATGCCGTGATAGGGCTCACGCCGGAACCGGCGCACCAGATCGGCGGTCGCGGCCCGGTGGCCGACGGCCACCACCCTGCGCATGCACAGGCCCCTGGAGCGCATGACGTGCAGGCGCAGCCGTATGGCGTACCTCGCGGAAAGGGTGAGCGCGGTCATGAGGGGCAGGTCGAGAACGACATACCCCCGGGCGAGGTCGGTCTTGGTGACGTACGACGCGATCGCCACCCCGGCGGTCAGGAAGAACCCGCACTGGGTGATGCGCCGGAACTCCTCTGAACCCACGCCCATGAGCCGCGCCTCGTAGGCCCGGTTGAGCGCCACGACGGCCACCCACAACACCGGCAGCACCAGGCTGAGCACCAGGTAAGGCGCGACATACGGGGTGACCTCGCCGAACCGGACCACGATCGCCACCGCGCCCGCGAGCAACCCGCACCCGAGATCGCCCGCCACGGCGCATATGCGGTAACTGCGCACCCAGCGCGGGAGGAAGGCGCCGTGCCCGCCGGCGCGCGGAATGATCGCGTCCGCGCGCGCCCCGGCGCGCGGGGTGATCGCATCGGCGCGCGCCCCGGGGCGTGAGACGGACGCGCCCGGCCTTCCGATGGCCGCCGCCGACCTTTCGCCGTCGCGCACGCATCCTCCTTGTGACCGATCGGACACTTTCCGTGAGGATGCTAGCGGCCACCTGCGACAGTCTTTGGAGAATCCGGAAACTCTCTTTACGCGTCCGGCACGCCCTCGGCGCGCCCACCGCCGCCCGCCACCGTCCGCCGCCCGCCAGCCCTCCCATCCGGGGACGCGGTTTCGGCCACTCCTCGCTTGCGCCGCGATCAGGAAGAAGTGAGCGCTTTTGCCGAACCGGCAACGTTTGTTGTCACATCGGCCATCCAACCCGCACCGTAGGCGCACAGTAGAGCGGAAGGAGACACGCGATGGAGAAGACCTACGACGTGGTGGTGGTCGGCGGCGGCGCGGCCGGGCTCAGCGGGGCCCTGGCGCTGTCGCGGGCGCGGCGGTCGGTGCTGGTGGTGGACGCCGGGGAGCCGCGCAACGCGCCGGCCGGGCACGTGCACAACTACTTGGGCCGGGAGGGCACGCCGCCCGCCGAGCTCCTGGCATCCGGGCGGGACGAGGTGACCGGGTACGGCGGTGAGATCGTCGCGGGGCGCGTCGAGTCCGCCGCGAAGCTGGACGACGGCTTCCAGGTGCGGCTGGACGACGGGCGCGAGGTGCGGGCACGGCGGCTGCTGGTCACGACCGGCCTCGTCGACGAGGTTCCCGACGTGCCGGGGGTGGCCGAGCGGTGGGGCCGCGACGTGCTGCACTGCCCCTACTGCCACGGGTGGGAGGCGCGCGACCTGCGCATCGGCGTCCTCGCGACCGGGCCGCTGTCCTTGGCCCAGGCCGAACTGTGGCGGCAGTGGAGCACCGAGGTGCTGTTCCTGCTGCACCACGCCCCGGCGCCGGACGCCGAGGCGGCCGAGCGGCTCGCGGCCCGCGGGATCACCGTCGTGGACGGCCCGGTCGCCGGGCTGGAGGTGGCGGACGACAGGCTCACCGGCGTGCGGCTGGCCTCGGGCGAGGTCGTCCCGCTCGACGCGGTGGTCGTCGCGACGCGGCTCACCGCCCGCTCGGAGGTGCTGGAATCGCTCGGGCTGAAGCCGGTGGAGGTGGAGATGCACGGCCACGTCATCGGCAGCCAGATCGCCACCGACCCGGCCGGCGCCACGGCCGTGCCGGGCGTGTGGGCGGCGGGCAACGTCGCCGACCCGCGCGCCCAGGTGATGACGGCCGCCGCCGCGGGGCTGACCGCCGGCGCGGCGATCAACGCCGATCTCGTCGCCGAGGACACCCGCGACGCCGTCGACGCCTACCGGCACCTGGTGAGGACGATGTTCGAGGAGGACGCCTGGGAGGAGCGGTACCGCGCCCGCCCCGCTCTCTGGAGCGGACGTCCGAACCCGCAACTCGTCGCCGACGCCGCCGAGCTGACCCCGGGCCGGGCGCTCGACGTCGGCAGCGGCGAGGGCGCCGACGCCGTCTGGCTCGCCGAACGGGGTTGGCGGGTGACGGCGGTCGACATCTCCACCGTCGCGCTGCGGCGGGCCGCCGACCACGCCGCCACCGCCAGCGCGCAGGTGGCCGGCCGCATCGAATGGACGCACGCGGACCTGCGCGACCACGTACCCGCCGAAGGCGCCTACGACCTGGTGTCGTCCCAGTTCATGCACCTTCCGAGCAGGGAGCGGCGGGAACTGTTCGCGCGGCTGGCCGCCGCGGTCGCCCCGGGCGGCACCCTGATGATCGTCGGGCACCACCCGGCCGACCTGCGGACCACGGCTCACCGGATGCACTTCCCGGACCTGATGTTCACCGCGGAGGAGGTCGCGTCCTCTCTCGACCCGGCCGAGTGGGAGGTCCTGGCGGCCGAGGCCCGGCCGCGCGCGGTGGAGGACCAGGAGGGACGCCCCACGACCGTCCACGACGCCGTACTCGTCGCCCGCCGCCGTCCGTGACCGCGCTGGCCGCGCGCGGTGGCGGCCTGAGGGGTACGCGGTCAGCGGGGAGGTTTGACGGGTTTGAGGTCGGAGGCGTGGAAGGTGTTCTGGGTGGCCTCCAGGCCCGATGTGATCAGGGACTCGGTGACGTCGGCGGCGCGGTCGACCAGCAGCGGCAGATCTTTGCGCTCGGCCGTGCCGAAGTCGCGGAGCACGAAGTCGGCGGGGTCCATGCGGCCGGGCGGGCGGCCGACACCGAAGCGCACCCGCAGGTAGTCCTTGGTGGCGAGCGACTTGGTGAGCGAGCGCAGGCCGTTGTGGCCGTTGTCGCCGCCGCCCAGCTTGACGCGCAGCGCCCCGTACGGAATGTCCAGTTCGTCGTGGACGACGATGATGTTCGCCGGGACGACCTTGTAGAAGTCGGCGAGGGCCTTGACCGGGCCGCCCGAAAGGTTCATGTACGAGCGCGGCTTGGCGAGCACGACCGACACGCCGGCGAGCCGACCCTCGATGATCTCGGCACGCGACTTGTGCGCCTTGAAACGGCCGCCGACCCGCGCGGCGAGCTCGTCCAGCACCATGAACCCGGCGTTGTGCCGGTTACCGGCGTACTCGGGACCGGGATTGCCCAGCCCGACGACCAACCAGCGGTCCACGACGACCTCTTCCGTCTTCCGTTCGTCTGACGGCCGGCACGACCGGCGACCGCCTGCCTGATCGGCCGGCGGGACCGGCGCCCGCGGCCCGGTGGGGTTCGGGCCCGCACACCGGACAGGGCAGCCGGGCGGCCGGTGAACGGCTGCCTGGCTGCCCTGCCGACGATACGGGACTGCCGACGATGTGCGGCGTTACTCGGCGGACGCGCTCTCGGCGGACGCGCCGGCGGCGGACTCCTCGGCGCCCTCTTCGGTCTCGGCCGTGGTCGGGACGCCGGTGACCTGGAGGATGACCGTCTCGGGGTCGGCGGCCAGCGTGGTGCCCTGCGGCAGCTTGAGGTCACCGGCGGTGATGACCGCGCCGACCTCGAGACCCTCGATGTCGACCTCGACACCGGTCGGGATGTGGGTGGCCTCGGTCTCGACCGCGATGGAGAGGAGCTGCTGGTCGAACAGGCCGCCGGGGGCGATCTCGCCGGTCGTGGTGACCGGGAGCTCGACGGTGACCTTCTCGCCGCTCTTCACCAGCAGCAGGTCGACGTGCTCGAGGAAGCCCTTGATCGGGTCGCGCTGGACGCCCTTGGGCAGCGCGAGCTCGTTCACGCCGTCACCCTCGAGGCGGATCAGGACGTTCGGCGTGCGCAGGGCGAGCAGCAGCTCGTGACCCGGCAGGATCAGGTGCTTGGTCTCGGTGCCGTGGCCGTACAGGACGACGGGGACCTTGTCGGCGCGGCGGATCTTGCGCGCGGCGCCCTTGCCGAACTCGGAACGCTGTTCGGCGGCGATGCGTACTTCGGACACGGCATGTCTCCTAGGGAAACGGGGAATCGGAAGGCGCTCACCCTCACCCGCCCTAGCGGAAGGCGTTACGAGCGCGGAACCTTTACTGAACCCTCAGAGCTTACCCGACCAGGCGAGTCGCCCGGCGGTCCGGCGACCACGGCCGGACGCGTCCGCGTCCGGGGAGACGGTGACGGCGGCGAAAGAGCGGCCAGGTACGGGATGTCGCCTCTGAGCAGGCGCGACGCCGGCCGTCCCCCCGCGAGGGAGGAACGCCGGCGTCAAACCTGGATCAGGCGTCGCCCTCGAAGAGGCTGGTCACTGAGCCGTCGCTGAAGACCTCGCTGATGGCGCGGGCGATCAGCGGGGCGATCGACAGGACGGTGAGCTTGTCGAACCGCTTCTCCTGCGGGATCGGAAGCGTGTTGGTGACGACGACCTCGGCGATGCGCGAGTTCTTCAGGCGGTCCACGGCGGGGTCGGAGAAGATCGCGTGGGTGGCGGCCACGATGATGTTCGTCGCGCCCTGCTCGTACAGCGCGTCGGCGGCCTTGCAGATCGAGCCGCCGGTGTCAATCATGTCGTCGATCAGCACGCAGGTGCGGCCGCGCACCTGGCCGACGACCTCGTGCACCTTCACCTGGTTGGCCACGTCGAGGTCGCGGCGCTTGTGGATGAACGCGACCGGCGTGCCGAGCTGGTCGGCCCAGCGCTCGGCGAGGCGGACGCGGCCGGTGTCGGGCGAGACGATCGTGGTGATCGCCGGGTCGAGCTTGCCGCTGAGATAGCGGTGGAGCACGGGCAGCGCGAACAGGTGGTCGACGGGGCCGTCGAAGAAGCCCTGGATCTGCGGGGTGTGCAGGTCGACCGACATCAGCCGGTCGGCGCCCGCGGTCTTGAACAGGTCGGCCATCAGGCGGGCGGTGATCGGCTCGCGGCCGCGCCCCTTCTTGTCCTGGCGCGAGTAGCCGAAGAACGGCAGCACCACGGTGATGCGCTTGGCCGACGCCCGCTTGAGGGCGTCCACCATGATGAGCTGCTCCATGATCCACTTGTTGATCGGCTCGGTGTGGCTCTGGATCACGAAGGCGTCGCTGCCGCGCACCGACTCCATGTAGCGGGCGTAGATCTCACCGTTGGCGAAGTCGTGCAGCCTCGTCGGCGTGATCTCGATGCCGAGGTGCTGCGCGACCTCCTCGGCCAGCTCGGGGTAGGCGCGTCCGGAGAAGAACATCAGGTGCTTCTCGCCTGTGGTCTTCTTGCCGGTCACGTAGCCCTCATCGGCCGCCTGCTCGCCGGACGGAGCCGTGAAGGGCTCGTCGCGCTTCTCGGCTGGCTCGCCGCGCTGGTTCATTTCGAAGCTCCCCGCTATTGTTCGCCGGCCGGTTCGGCCCGCTCGCTACCTTCGGCCCGCTGAGATGGTGTACCCAGCTCGCCGTTTCCCGCACGCCCGGACTGTGAGTCCCGGCCGCTCGTCTGGCCGCCGCGCCCGTCAGCCCCGTCAGACCCCTCAGGCCTGGTGTGGGCGTCCTGGCCGTTCGCCCGGCCGTCACGCCCCGCCGTCGCGCGGACGGCGGCCTCGGCGGAGGCGGTGCCCGGGCGCCTGCGCGCCACCCACCCCTCGATATTGCGCTGGTGGGCCCGGCCGACCGCCATCGCCCCCGGCGGAACGTCGGCGGTGATGACCGAACCGGCGGCGGTGTAGGCGCCGTCGTGGATGGTCACCGGGGCGACGAGCATGTTGTCGCCCCCCACCCGGACGTGGTCGCCGACCGTGGTGTGGTGCTTCTGGACGCCGTCGTAGTTGAGGAAGACGGTGGCGGCGCCGATGTTGCTGCCCTCGCCGATGGTGGCGTCGCCCACATAGGAGAGGTGGGGCACCTTGGACCCGGCGCCGACGCGGGCGTTCTTCAGCTCGACGTAGCTGCCGGCCTTGGCCTTGGGGCCGAGCACCGTGCCGGGCCGCAGGTAGGCGAACGGGCCGACCGTGGCGCCCGGGCCGATCTCCGCACCGTCGCAGACGGCGTTGCGCACTACCGCGCCCGCGCCGACGGACGTATCGGTGAGAGTGCTGCCGGGCCCGACCTCGGCGCCGGACGCGACGCTCGTGCCGCCGTGCAACTGGGTGGCGGGGTGGACCACGACGTCCGGCTCGATGGTGACGCCGACGTCGATCCAGGTGCTGGCCGGGTCGACGATCGTGACCCCGGCGCGCATGTGGGCGTGCAGGATGCGGGTGTTCAGCACGCCGCGGGCGGACGAGAGCTGGACGCGGTCGTTGACGCCTTCCACCTCGACGTGGTCGCCGGCGATGTACGCCCCGACGCGGTGGCCGTCCTCGCGCAGGATCGACAGCACGTCGGTGAGATACTCCTCGCCTTGGGCGTTGGCGCTGGAGACGCGTTTGACGGCGTCGGCCAGCAGCAGCCCGTCGAACGCGTAGACCCCGGAGTTCATCTCCTTGATCGCCCGCTGCTCCGGCGAGGCGTCCTTGTCTTCGACGATCGCCAGGACGGCGCCCCCGGCGTCGCGGACGATGCGGCCGTACCCGGCGGGGTCGGGCACCTCGGCCGTGAGCACCGTGACGGCGTTGCCCTCGGCCGCGTGGGTGGAGAGCAGCTCGGCGAGGGTCTCGGTGCGCAGCAGCGGCGTGTCGCCGTAGGTCACCAGGACCGTGCCATTGATGGTGCCGACCGCCTCAAGGACGGTGCGCACGGCGTGGCCGGTGCCGTTCTGCTCGGCCTGGACGACCGCGTGCGCGTCGGGGCCCGTGGCGGCCAGGTGCGCCTCGACCTGCTCGCGGGCGTGGCCGATCACGACGATCAAACGTTCGGGCGAAAGGCCCCTGGCGGCCTCCAGCATGTGATCGACCAGCGCGCGGCCGCACAGCTCATGGAGGACTTTGGGCTTGGCGGACTTCATCCGGGTGCCCTCGCCGGCTGCGAGGACGATGACGGCTGCCGGGCGCGGCACACTCACGGACTGAGGCTCCCTCGGCGTCGCGGCTGAGACATTGGCGAAGCGGGCTGGCGCGCGGCCACCGTTCAGGCACCGCCCGGCCACCCACCCGACACCGTGAGAATACCTGTCGTCTCCCCGGTGGGATCCAGCCCCCTCGCGGAAGAGTCACACAGCGGTCAGGACGCCGGTGAGAAGCGACACGGGACACGTGAGGGGAAAGTTCCGGCGCCTGGACTCGAACCAGGACAACCCTGCTCCAAAGGCAGGTGGGCTGCCAATTACCCTACGCCGGACCGATGCGAGAACTTCCCCAACCGCGGTGACAAGGATACCCACGAGGGACGCCATCCGCTCAACGCCTTATGCGTCTATGGCTGTGTCTATGGCTGTGTCTATGGCGCTCCCTCCGGTCGCGCGGTGCCCGGGCGCCTTTGAGCCGGCGTCCTTCCTCGTCGTTCACGAGCGCTCGTTCCTCGCACTCGCTCCCTCCTCGTCAGGACACCGGCGCGCCCGAGCACGATTCGGGGCCGGGCACGTTTTGGGTGGGGGTGTCGGGACAGGGGTGATGTAGGGAGCGGTCCGGGCCTTGGGAGGTCGGGCTGATCTTCTTGGAGGGCGGG
The DNA here is from genome assembly GCF_055586705.1 of Sphaerisporangium sp. NPDC049457. Classification (NCBI taxonomy): domain Bacteria; kingdom Bacillati; phylum Actinomycetota; class Actinomycetes; order Streptosporangiales; family Streptosporangiaceae; genus Sphaerisporangium; species Sphaerisporangium sp. NPDC049457. The sequence continues at coordinate 229,410 of NZ_JBVJHR010000016.1, forward strand.
CGCATCCCCCCTAGCAGATTGGGGCATGTATGCGCAAGGCGTGGACCCGCCACGGGTTCAATGCCGAAGCGTCACCTTCCCCACATTACGGCTTAGTGGTTCCTAACTTACGATGGCGTAAGTTACGGTTACGTAGCTAAGCCACACTTCGCTCGAACCACGTGAGGTAGCCCATGACCGTCGTCGAAGACCGCACGACCCCGCCGCCGCCGCGGCCGGATCTAGAGCCGGAACCCAAGAGCAACTTCGAGCGCGTTCTCCTGGTCGTCTTCGTGTCCGTCCCGTTCCTGGCGCTGGTGGCCGCCGTGCCCATGGCCTGGGGCAGCTTCCTCGGCTGGAGCGACGTCGCGATCACCACGTTCTTCTACGTGTTCACCGGGCTCGGCGTCACGGTGGGCCTTCACCGGTACTTCACGCACGGCTCCTTTAAGGCGAACCGCCCGCTGAAGATCGTCCTCGCCATCGCCGGCAGCATGTCGCTGGAGATGGGGGTCATCGACTGGGTGGCCACCCACCGCCGCCACCACAAGTACTCCGACAAGGAGGGCGACCCGCACTCGCCGTGGCGCTTCGGCAACGACTGGAAGGCGCTGACCAAGGGCCTGCTGTTCGCCCACGTGGGCTGGATGTTCTCCTCCGAGCGCACCAACCGCGAGCGCTTCGCCAAGGACCTGATCGCCGACAAGGACGTCTACCGCATCCACCAGCTGTTCCCGTGGCTGGTCTTCGCCTCGCTGGCGCTTCCCGCCGTCATCGGCGGCCTGGTGACCTGGTCGATCTCCGGCGCGCTGACCGCCTTCTTCTGGGGCAGCCTGGTCCGCATCTGCCTGCTCCACCACGTCACCTGGTCGATCAACTCGGTCTGCCACGTCTTCGGCGACGAGACCTTCGAGGTCCGCGACAAGTCCCGCAACGTGTGGTGGCTGGCCATCCCGTCCTTCGGCGAGTCCTGGCACAACCTGCACCACTCCGACCCGACGGCCGCCCGCCACGGCGCGCTCAAGGGGCAGGTCGACCCGAGCGCCCGCGTGATCCGCTGGTTCGAGCAGGCCGGCTGGGCGACGGACGTCCGGTGGCCCACCCCCGAGCGTCTGGCGGCGAAGCGGCTTGGCTGATCAAGCCCCCCTGTCGGGCCGCCCGGTGGCGGCCCGATCTCTCATTCCCACCCCTTCAACCCCGCGCGTCGCGCCGCTCGCCACCCCCCAGAAAAGCGTCGCGGCTCGTCGAAATGGTGCTTCGGCGGTTGCCCGGTCCGCCGCGCCAGCCATTATGGAAACCATGACCGAACCCCGCTCACGTGTTCGCATGACCGGCAAGGAGCGCCGGGAGCAACTCATCCGCGTCAGCCGAACCCTGTTCGCGGAGAAGGGGTTCGACGGCACGTCCATCGAAGAGATCGCCGCGAGCGCCAGGGTCTCCAAGCCGGTCGTCTATGAGCACTTCGGCGGCAAGGAAGGCATCTACGCCGTCGTCGTCGACCGCGAGATGCAGCGGCTGCTCAGCCTGGTCGCCGTCGCGCTCAACGCCGGCCACCCGCGGGTCCGCCTCGAACGCGCCGCGCTGGCGCTGCTGCAGTACGTCGAGGAGTCCAGCGAGGGCTTCCGCATCCTGGTGCGCGACTCGCACGCCGCCTCCGGCACCGGAACGTTCGCGAGCCTCATCAGCGACATCGCCAGCCAGGTCGAGGACGTCCTCGCCGACCAGTTCGCCGACCGCGGGTACGCCCCGACGCTCGCCCCGATGTACGCGCAGATGCTCGTCGGCATGGTCGCCCTGACCGGCCAGTGGTGGCTGGACGCGCGCAAGCCCGACCGTGAGGAGGTCGCCGCCCACCTGGTCAATCTCGCCTGGAACGGCCTCACCGGCCTGGAGCCGAACCCCGGCCTCACCGCCGTCTCCGCTCGCGGCCTGCCCGCGATGTCGGTTGTGTCGGCTGTGTCCCCTGTGGTGGAGCTGCGCGGCATCGCACGTCCCTCGGACAAAGAGCGCAAAGACCTGGAGAAGATCAGGGAGAGAGAGCTCAAGGAGCAGGAGAAGGCCCGCGCCCGCGAGCTGCGCGAGCAAGAGAGGTTCCTGCGCGAGCAGGAGAAGGCGCGGTCACGCGACCTGCGCGAGCAGGAGAGGCTGCGCCGCGAAGAGGAGAAGCTGCTGGCCCGCGAGCAGCGCGAGCGCGAGAAGCTGCGCGCCCAGGAGGCCAAGCTCGCCGAGCAGCAGGCCAAGCAGGCCGAGCGGGAGGCCGCCAGACGGGCCAAGCTCGCCGCCGAGCGGGCCGAACGCGCCCAGCGCGGCGAACAGGTCGAGCGGGTCGAACGCATCGAGGTCGAGCGGGTGCCGCTGGTGGGGCACGTCGCGCCGGCCGAGTTGCCGCAGGGGCGGGACACCAAGAGCACCGAGCCTCCGACCAGCGCGGACGCCGAGCATGGGGCGAAGTAAAACCGTCGTTGCCGAAAAGTTAACGTCGCGTTCAATCAAGTAGGGCATTTTGGACATATGTCCGCCGAGATCGTGCAGCCGACCCCTGAAGGACACGACGAGCCGCCGCCCGCCCATGAACGCTTCCTCAACCGCGAAGAGAGCTGGCTCCACTTCAACCAGCGCGTGCTGGAGCTGGCGGAGGACCCATCGGTGCCCCTGCTCGAACGGGTGCGCTTCCTGGCCATCTTCGCCAGCAACCTGGACGAGTTCTTCCGGGTACGCGTCGCCGGCCTGAAACGGCGGATGGCGACCGGCCTGCTGCTGCGCACCAAGAGCGGACTCAAGCCGCGCGAGGAGCTCACCCGCATCGCGGCGATCGCGGACGACCTCGCCCAGCGGCACGCCGCGGCCTACCACAAGCAGGTCTGCCCCCAGCTCGCCGACGTGGGCATCGACGTGGTGCGCTGGGACGATCTCGACCGGGACGAGCGCACGGTGCTGCGCAAGCTGTTCCGTGAGCGGATCCGCCCTGTGCTGACCCCGCTCGCCGTGGACCCCGCACACCCCTTCCCCTACATTTCCGGCCTCTCGCTCAACCTCGCCGTCACGGTGCGCAACCCCGGCAACGGGCAGACGGTGTTCGCCCGGGTCAAGGTCCCCTCCCAGCTCCCGCGCTTCGTGGCCGCGTCGCCGAACCGCTTCGTCCCGCTGGAAGACGTCATCGCCGCCCACCTCGGCCAGCTGTTCAAGGGCATGGAGATCCTGGAGCACCACGTCTTCCGGGTGACCCGCAACGAGGACCTCGACGTGGACGAGGACGTCACCGAGAACCTCATGCAGGCCCTGGAGAAGGAACTGCTGATGAGGCGCTTCGGGCCGCCCGTGCGGCTGGAGGTGGAGGACACCATCAGCCCGGCCGTGCTGGACCTGCTGGTGGACGAGCTGGACGTCGCCGACCACGAGATCTACCGGCTGCCCGGCCCGCTCGACCTGACCGGGCTGCACGCGATCGCCGACCTCGACCGCGGCGAGCTGAGCTTCCCGCCGTTCGTCCCCTCCGAGGCCGTGCACGCCGAGGACGACATCTTCTCGGTGCTGCGCGAGCGCGACATCCTGGTGCACCACCCGTACGACTCGTTCTCCACCAGCGTGCAGCGGTTCATCGAGCAGGCGGCGGCCGACCCGAACGTGCTGGCCATCAAGCAGACGCTCTACCGCACCAGCGGCGACTCCCCCATCGTGGACGCGCTGATCGACGCCGCCGAGGCCGGCAAGCAGGTCGTCGTCGTGGTCGAGATCAAGGCCAGGTTCGACGAGCACGCCAACATCAGCTGGGCGCGCAAGCTGGAGAAGGCCGGCTGCCACGTCGTCTACGGCGTGCTCGGCCTGAAGACCCACGCCAAGCTGGCGCTGGTCGTCCGGCAGGAGCCGTCGGGCGAGCTGCGCCAGTACTGCCACATCGGCACCGGCAACTACAACCCCAAGACCGCCCGGCAGTACGAGGACTTCGGCCTGCTCACGGCCGACCCGATGGTCGGCGAGGACCTCACCGACCTGTTCATCCACCTGACCGGCTACTCCTACCACTCGGCGTACCGGCGGCTGCTGGTGGCCCCGCACTCCCTGCGCTCCGGCCTGCTGGCCCGCATCGAACGCGAGATCGCCCACCACGCCGCCGGCCGCCCGGCGCGCATCCGGATCAAGACCAACTCGCTGGTGGACGAGCCGGTGATCGACGCGCTGTACGCGGCGTCCAAGGCCGGCGTGCCGGTCGACCTGGTCGTACGCGGCGTCTGCACCCTGCGTCCGGGCATTCCCGGCCTGTCGGAGAACATCCGGGTCAGGAGCATCCTGGGCCGTTTCCTGGAGCACTCGCGGATCTACGAGTTCGGCGCCGGGCGGCGGCCGGAGATCTGGATCGGCAGCGCCGACCTGATGCGCCGCAACATCGAGCGCCGCGTGGAGACGCTGGTGAAGGTCAACAGCGCCCAGCACCGGGCGTACCTGTCGGAGCTGCTCGACCTGTCCATGGCCGACACCACCAGCACCTGGTGGCTCACCGGCGACGGCACCTGGGTGCGGCACCACCTCGGGCAGAACGGCGAACCGCTGCTGGACGTGCAGTCGCACCTGGTCGGCACCCGGCGATGGAGGACCATCGATGACTGAGGGCCGCCAGCACGGCGACGGCATGATCAGAGCCGGCGGCGCCGTCGTCTGGCGGGGCGACCCCGGCGACCCCGAGGTGGCCCTGGTCCACCGGCCCAAGTACGACGACTGGTCCTTCCCCAAGGGCAAGCTGAGGCCCGGTGAGCACGTCGTCACCGGCGCCCTGCGGGAGGTCGCCGAGGAGACCGGGGTGACCGCCGTGCTCGGCCGCCGCCTGCCCGCCGTCCACTACATGAAGGGCGGACGGCTCAAGCGCGTGGACTACTGGACGGCCCGGGCGGTCGCCGAGATCGCGCACGATCCCACCGACGAGGTGGACCGGCTGGAGTGGCTTCCCGTACGGCGGGCCCGCGAACTGCTCAGCTACGACTGGGACGCCGGGCTGCTCAGGGCCCTCACCTCGGCGCCGCTGGACACCACGCCGCTGGTGCTGGTCAGGCACGCCTACGCGGGCTCCCGGCAGGCGTGGGACGGCGAGGACGACCTGCGTCCGCTCGACGAGGAGGGCGAACAGCAGGCCATCGTCATCTGCGACATCCTCTACGGCTACCGGCCGGCGTCGCTGGTCAGCTCGCCGAGCAGGCGGTGCGTGCAGACGCTGCTGCCGTACGCCGCGCGGCAGGCGGTGCCGATCCGGCCCGAGCGCGTGCTGAGCGAGACCGGGTTCGACCGCGCAGAGTCGCTGAAGGCGGCCCTGTCGCTGCTGGACGAGGGCGCCTCCTCGGCGCTGTGCAGCCACGGCAAGGTGCTGCCCGAGCTGATCACGGCGCTGTGCGAGCGCCGTTCCGACGGACGGCCTGAGGACTTCCACCTGCGCAAGGGCGCCATCGCCGTGCTGCACCACGCCCGAGGCCGCATCACCGCCATCGACCGTTATCTCACCTGAGCCGTCTCGCCTATCTCACTTGAGCCATCTCACCCGGGCCATCTCACCTGAGCCCCGGACGGCCGGCGGGTCAGCGCGCGGCCGAGACGACCTCGTCCCAGAGCTCGGGGAAGGCGGCGCGGGAGCGCTCGGCGGAGGCGCGCTCAAGGCCGAGGAGCACGCCGTAGGTGAAGGTGTCCTCGCCCGCCTCGCGGGCACGCGCGGCCTCCTCCAGCAGCAGGCCCTGGGCCACGATGCCGTCGAGGTAGAGCCCGAGCGCCTCCTGCACGGTCTTCGCCCGCTCGGCCAGGCCGGACGCCTGGTCGCCGAGCAGGGGCCTGAGCGCGTCGGCGGTGTACCTGGCCCGCTTGGCGGCCTTGCGGACGTCGTGCATGGCCGTCTCGCGCTGTGCGGCGTCCTCGATGGCCTGGGCCTTGTCGTACCTCCGCAGCACGCGGCGCCAGGACTTGCCGGCGACCTTGGCGAGCGTCGTCCCGGCCTTCTTGGCGGCGAGCGGGGTGAGCGGCGGCTTGGCGACCATCGTGTCCAGCCGGTCCAGCAGGGCGAAGTAGCGCTCGCCCTTCATCGCCTCGGTGGCCCGGGCGAGCGCCTCGCCCTCGCGGCGGTCCAGGTCCTCCCCGAGGCGGGCGCGGATCGGCCCGGCGACCAGGCCGGGGTCCAGCTCCTCCAGCGTCCGGGCGAACCGGTCGCGGATGACCTCCAGGTCGCGGGCCTCGCCGAGCACGCCGGCGATCCACCGCAGCTCGTCCTGTACGCCCGTGGTCTCGCCGATCACCGTGGCGAAGGACTGGAGCGCGCTGCGCAGGCGGCGGCAGGCCACCCGCATCTGGTGGACGGCGTCCTCCTCCGCCTGCCGCACCCGGGGGTCCTGGGCGATCAGCGCGGTGACCTGCGATCTCAGGTAGTCCACCACGACCGCGCCGGCCGTCCCGTCCTGCGGCTCGGTGAGGACCGGGAGGGAGATGCGGTCGCCCAGCAGGCGGGCCAGCTTGCTCTGCGTGCCCGCCGGGGTGGCGCCGGCCTTGCGCAACGCCTTGCCCACCCGCTTGAGCAAGGCCTCGTCGCCGCCGGTCAGCTCGGCCTCGGCCTCGCGCCAGCGCTCGACGTGCCTGTCCTCGCCGGACGCCGTCGCGAGCACCGTGCCCTTGACGTTGTCGTCGGCGACCTCCAGCAGCTGACGCCCGTCGGCGTCCCGGACGCTGGTGACCTTGCGCAACGTCTCCAGCTCGGCGACCGGGACGAGCGGCTCGCCCCGGGTCAGGGCGAGGACGAGGTCCGACAGCCGCGGGGGCACGACCTTCGCGCTGCGCGTCAGCGGGTGGGTGACCTCGTTGCGCACGCCTTTGGCCTTGGGCAGCTTCAGGTGCCATCCGGCGTCGTGGCCGCCGCGCCGCCGGCGCAGCGTGATGCCGCGCGCGGCGAGGCGGAGGTCGGCGGTGTCGAAGTACACCGCGACCAGCTTCTCAGGCACCAGTTCGACGGCCTCGGCGCTGCCGCGCACCGTGGTGAGGTCCGGCATCGCGAAGTCGTGCGGCACATCGAACTTGTCCTCGATTTCGAGCGCCATGCTCACCTCGCAGTCAGCCGAACTCGGCCATGCTTCCTATTTCACCTTAACGGCGGGGTTGCGAGGTCCGGGCGACGACGAAGACCCGGCGGAACGGGAAGGCCGTGCCGTACGGCCTGCGCGGGTAGGCCTCAGAGAGCAGGCTCGCGCACTCGGCGAGGAACGCCTCGCGTCTGATCTGGTCGGGCCCGATGCGGTCGAGGATCGGGCGCAGGGCCGTGCCCATGATCCAGTTGAGCACGGCGTTCTCGCCCTGCAGCAGGTGGACGTAGGTCGTCTCCCAGGTGTCGACCTCGCACCCCAGCCCGGCGAGCAGCTCCAGATACTCCTCGGGGTCTCCGACCGGCGCGTACCGCGCCAGGTCGCCGAGCAGGTCGCGCCAGGCCTGGCTGCCGCACAGCCGCCTGACCGCGGCGTGGCTGGGGGCGTCGAAGTTGCCTGGCATCTGGAAGGCGAGCCAGCCCCCTGGACGCAGGGACTCCACGAACCGGGGCAGCAGCTCGCGGTGCTCGGGCACCCACTGCAACAGCGCGTTGGAGACGATCACGTCCACCGGGCGCTCGGGACGCCAGCTGCGGACGTCGCCCACGCTGAACGCCGGCCCCGCGGGGGCCTTGGCGATCATCGCGGGCGAGCTGTCGACACCGTGGACCATGGCGCCCGGCCAGCGCTCGTTCAGCGCGGCGGTCAGCTCGCCGGTGCCGCAGCCGAGGTCGACCACGTATTCGGGACTCTCGGCGCGGACGCGGGAGATCAGCTCGAAGAAGGGCCGCGCACGCTCGTCGGCGTACCGGCCGTAGACGGCGGGATCCCACATATCTCTTGACATCAAGATATTCATACTCGGCGAGATCTCTCGATGTCAAGAGAGATAGACTCTGCCCATGACGACGCGCCGCGGCGATGGCACCGCCGAAGAGTCCGTGCGGGACGAGGTGGACCAGCTCGTCATGTCCTGGCGCCAGGAGCGTCCCGACCTCGACGTCTCGCCGCTGGAGGTGCTGAGCCGGGTGTCCCGGCTGGCCCGCCACCTCGACCGCGCCCGCCGGGCGTCGTTCGCCGAGCACGGCCTGGAGCCGTGGGAGTTCGACGTCCTCACCACCCTGCGCCGGTCCGGCCCGCCGTACGAGCTGAGCCCCGGGGCCCTGCTGCGCGCCACCCTGGTCACCTCGGGCACCATGACCAACCGCATCGACCGGCTGGCCGCCGCCCGCCTGGTCCGCAGGCGGCCCGACCCCGAAGACCGGCGCGGCGTGCTGGTGTCGCTCACCGATCAGGGGCGGGCCCGCGTCGACGAGGCGTTCGCCGACCTGCTCCGGCGCGAGCGAGAGCTGCTCGCGGGCCTCGCCCCCGCCGACCGCGACACCCTCGCCGCCCTCCTGCGGACGATCCTCGCCCCCTTCGACTCCGCCCAGAACGGCGCCTGACACGGGGTAGGGACAGGACGACCACTACGAGCGGGTCATTCGCCGAGCCGCTCGGCGAGCTCCATCCACTCCAGTTCGACGGTCTCCTTCTGCGCCCGGAGCTCCTTCAGCTCGGCGTCCAGGGAGGCCAGCCTGCCGTAGTCGGAGGCGGCGTCGGCCATGGCGGCGTGTATCACCGTCTCGCGCCCACTGATCTTGTCGAGCTGGCGTTCCAGCCTGGACAGCTCTTTCTGCAGCTCGCGCAGCTCCTTGGCCGACAGACCCGGCGCCTGCGCGCCGTCCGCCTGCCCGCCGCCCGCCTGCGCTCCGCCGGTCTGCGCGGCGGAGGCGTCCGCGCCGCCCTGCGCGCGCGAACCCGACGGGGCCGAACCCGCCCGGGCGGTCAGGGCCGTGCCGGAGGAACGCCGCTGGAGGTACTCGTCGACGCCTCCGGGCAGCAGCGACAGCCGGCCGTCGCCCAGCAGGGCCACGCAGCGGTCGGTCACCCGCTCAAGGAAGTAGCGGTCGTGGCTGACCAGCACCAGCGTGCCCGGCCAGGCGTCGAGGAGGTCCTCAAGCTCGTTCAGCGTCTCGATGTCGAGGTCGTTGGTCGGCTCGTCCAGCAGCAGCACGTTGGGGTCGTCCATGAGCAGCCGCAGCAGTTGCAGCCGCCGCCGCTCGCCGCCGGACAGGTCGCCGACCACCTTCCACTGGGCCTCGCCCCGGAAGCCCAGGCGCTCCAGCAGCTGCGAGGCGGTCCACTCTCGCTTGCCTACCTGGATGAACTTGCGGATCTCTTCGACGGTTTCGAGCACGCGCCGGCTCGGGTCGAGCTCGGCCAGCTCCTGCGACAGGTGCGCCAGCCGCACCGTCTTGCCGCGGACGACCGTGCCGGAGTCGGGGTCGACCCCGCCGGCGAGCAGCCGCAGCACCGACGACTTGCCCGAGCCGTTCACCCCGATCAGCCCGACGCGGTCACCGGGGCCGAACTGCCAGGTGCACCGGTCGAGCACCAGCGGGCCCTCCCCCGGACCGCCCGCGTGCAAGGTGACCTGATCGAGGTCGTAGACCGTCCTGCCGAGCCGCGCCGCGGCGAACTTCACCAGCTCCACGGTGTCACGCGCCGGAGGCTCGTTCGCGATGAGCGCCTGCGCGGCCTCGATGCGGAACTTCGGCTTGGACGTGCGCGCGGGCGGGCCCCGGCGCAGCCAGGCGATCTCTTTGCGCATGAGGTTCTGCCGGCGCTCCTCGGCCGCCTGCGCGATGCGCGCCCGCTCGGCCTTGGCCAGGACGTAGGCGGCGTACCCGCCCTCGTACCGCTGGACCGTGCCGTCCACGACCTCCCACGTGCGCGTGGACACCGCGTCCAGGAACCACCGGTCGTGCGTCACGACGAGCAGGGCGGAACGGCGCTGCGAGAGGTGGCCGGCCAGCCAGGCGATGGCCTCGATGTCGAGGTGGTTCGTCGGCTCGTCGAGGATGACGAGATCGTGCTCGTCGATGAGCAGCCGGGCGAGCGCGGTGCGCCGCCGCTCGCCGCCGGACAGCTCGCCCACCAGGGCCGACAGCTCGATGTCGCCGATCAGGTTGGCCAGGATCTCCCTGACCGCCTGGTCGCCCGCCCATTCGTGCTCGGCGCGCTCGCCCAGCACGACCTGCCGCACGGTGAGCGCGGGGTCGAGGTCGTCGCGCTGGGACAGGAAGCCGATGCGCAGCCCACGCGTGTGGGTGACCCGGCCGGCGTGGGGCTTGAGCGTGCCGGCGATCACGGAGATCAGCGTGGTCTTGCCGTCGCCGTTGCGCCCCACGACGCCGACGCGGTCGCCCGCCTCGACGCCGAGCGACACCTCGCCGAGCAGGGGCTTGGGACCATAGGCATGGGAGACCGATTCGAGGTTAACCAGATTCATCGCACTCAAAGCCTATCCGCGCCCACCCCCCACCGCACCGCCCCGCCCCTGCCCGCCCCCGAACGGTCGGCAACACGTCAGGCGTTCAGGACTCGGCCCTTTCCGGGCTCACGTGGATGGTGATCATCAGGTGGGGATGATCGTGGCTCCGGGGACGGGGCCGTGGGCGGTGACGGTCGTACGGCAGACGCCCGCCGCCCGCAGGGCCACTGCCAGGTTGACCGCGGCGGCCTCGGAACCGGCCAGGAAGGCGCAGGTGGGGCCGGAGCCGGAGACCAGGGCGCCGAGCGCGCCGTTCTCCCGTCCCGCGGCCAGGGTGCGCACCAAGGGGTGGCAGAGCATCAGCGCGGCGGGTTGCAGGTCGTTCACCAGCGCCTCGCCGAGCGCGTTCGCGTCGCCGGCGGCGAGCGCCGCCATGAGGGCCTCATCGGCCCGCGGCCAGGCGACCTGCTCCCCGGTGGCCTCGCGCATCCGGTCGCACTCGCCGTACACCTTGGCCGTGGACAGGCCGCCTTCGGCGAGCGCGAACACCCAGTGGAATCGGCCGCCGACCTGGACGGCCTCAAGCTTCTCGCCGCGGCCGGTGCCGACGGCCGTACCGCCGAACAGGGCGAAGGGGACGTCGCTGCCGAGGCCGGCGCCGATGTCGATGAGTTCCTCGTGATCCAGGCCGAGACCCCACAGCTCGTTGCACGCGACCAGCGCGGCGGCCGCGTCGGCGCTGCCGCCGGCCATGCCGCCCGCGACGGGGATGGCCTTGCGAATGGTCAGATGGACCCGCACCGCCCGCGCGGCGCGCGCTGCCAGGGCGAGGGCGGCCTTGACCGCCAGGTTCTCCCCGTCGAGCGGAACCAAGCCGGCGGAGTCCCCTTCGACGCGCACCGTGACCTCGCAGGCGGCGGGCTCCGGGGACGCCATGGCCTCGGACGGCACGGGCTCCCCCGCCGCCGTCGTCGTGTCGGTCGCCGTGAGTTCGTCGAACAGGGAGACGGCGTGGAAGACGTTCACCAGGTCGTGGTAGCCGTCGTCGCGCCGGGGGCCGACGGAGAGCTGCAGGTTCACCTTGGCGGGCACTCGGACGGTCACGGAGGTCACGGGATCCGATCGTAACGCCCCGTAGCACCGCCCCTCGGCGGTCACCCCTCCCGGCCGCACACTTGAGCACCGCCCACAATGCCGGATATGTAACTAAACAGACGGACAAAGCCCGTCCCAGCTCTGTACGGTGACCGTTCGGGGACCACGGGGTGAACGGTGAAGGAGAGAGCCATCGACGGCCAGAACGTCTCCTCCCCGCTACGAGAGAGCGATCCCGCCACGATCGGGTCGTACACGCTGACCGGACGGCTCGGCGAAGGCGGCATGGGCACGGTCTACCTGGGCACCTCCCCGACCGGCCGGCCGGTGGCGATCAAGGTCGTCAAGCGGCAGTTCACCGAGGACGCCGGGTTCGCCGCGCGCTTCCGCTCCGAAGTCGCCAACGCCCGCAAGGTGGCCTCGTTCTGCACGGCCAGAGTGCTGGACGACGGCATCGCCGAGGACGGGCGGCCGTACATGGTCACCGACTTCATCTCCGGCACCCCGCTGTCCTCCCAGATCGCGACCTACGGCCCGCTCGAAGAGTCGCCGCTGGTCGGGATGGCCTTCGGGATCTGCGCCGCGCTGGCCGCCATCCACGCGGCAGGGCTGGTCCACCGCGACCTCAAGCCGGGCAACGTCATCCTGTCGATGACCGGGCCGAGGGTCATCGACTTCGGCATCGCCCGCGCGCTCGGCAACCTCACCGGGCCGACCTTGACCGGCGAGGTCGTCGGCACCCCCGGCTGGTGGTCCCCCGAGCAGATCGACGGGAGGCCGGTGACCCCGGCGGCGGACGTCTACGCCTGGGGATGCCTGGTCGCCTACGCCAGCAGCGGGAGGCATCCGTTCGGCGAGGGCGACCCGATGACGATCGCCTACCGCATCCTGCATGAAGAGCCACGGCTCAGTGGACTGCCAGAACCGCTGGACCGCCTGGTCCGCCGCACGCTCCAACGCGACCCCGCCGCCCGTCCCACGGCCAGGGACCTGCTGCTCGCCCTCATCGGCGGCGACGACACCGGCGACGGCCCTTCCACGCGCGTGCTCGAAGCGCTCTGGGAGCCGCCGAAGAACCTGCAGGACCCGGTCACGGACACGGCGGCCGGCGATCGCCGGCACCCCGCCGGACGAGGCGGGGAGCCGGGCCGAGGACCGCACTCGCAGGGAGACTCGTACCGGCGACCGGGGCGGCGATGGGGGCCGTTCGGGGGCTCGCGTCCCGGGCCGGAAGCGTCGCCGGAGCGGAGGCGACGACGGAGGCGGATGGTGATCGCCGTCGTCGCGACGCTCGCGGTGTGCGCCGCCGCCGTCCTCGTGGCCCGTTGGGGAGCCCTGACCGCAGGCACGACGACCGGACGGGGCGGCTCCGCGCAGACCGGCGACATCGGACGGCGCATCTCCGTCGGCGGCCAGGGCCTCCAGCTCCTCGTCAGCGCCCCGCCCGTCTGCGGCGCCCCGGTCCTGGTGGACGGCGAGCGCGTGCCCGGACGGCAGCGATGCCGCGCCTACTGGTTCCTGCTCAACATGGGCGGGGCGCCGATCAGGCTGACCGGGCAGCTCGACCTGGTCGATGACGCCGCGCAGCGGCACAAGATGGTCGGAGTCATCAAGACCAGCCTTCAGACCGCCCTGGGAGAGCCCGATCCCGGTCCGCCGAGCCGGCCCGTCGACCTTCAGCCGGGAGAGGTGCGGACGTTCGGCGGGATGTACGAGCTGGCCGCCGACCGTGCCGCCGTCGCCCTCGCCGGCCGGGTCGTCAGCGACGAAGCCCCGATCGAGATCCGCCTGTGAGGGCGGGGCGCACGGTCAGGCGAGGAGGTGCGAAGATGACCGGTCGAGCTTTCTGGCTGAGAGGTCTGTCGTTCGCGCTGCCGATTGTGGTCCTGCTTCCTCTCGGCGCCACGCCCTCGTACGGCTCGCCCGATGTGCCCTCCGCATCCGGTGCGCCATCGGCGTCCGGCCCTCCGTCCGCGTCCACCGCACCTACCGCGTCCACCACACCCTCCGTGTCCGTGACCGCGGGAACGCCGGGGTCCGCAGCGCCCGCGGGCTCTCCTACCGGAGCACCGCCGACGGCATCCGCGTCCGGAGCGCCGCCGGTGTCCGGGGTGGCCCCGGACGAGTGCGCGAAGGCGGGAACGGCGGACTTCGACGGGGACGGCCTCAACGACGTCGTCGTCGGCGACCCCTTCGGCGAACCCGCCGACCAGTGGTCCGGCGCGGGACGGCTCTTCTTCCTGCGCGGCACCGGCAAGGGGTTCCCCGAGGTGGTGGGCGAGCCGTTCGACCGGAGCGGCGGCCTGAGCGGCTGGACGGCCCGCGCCGGGCACATCGACGGCGACGCCTGTCTTGACCTGGTCGTCGCCGGCCCGCACCGGATCGATTACGTGACCGAGAAGTCCAGCGGCCGCGTCACGCCAGTGCCGGCGGCCGGCATCGTCACCATCTACTGGGGCGGCAGCCGCTTCGGCCGTCCCGGCGCCGGCGACCGGCTCGACCTGCGCCCGCCCGCGCCGCGCAACGGTGCGCACTTCGGCTGGTCCCTGGCCGTCGCCTCCGGCGCCGTCGCCGTCGGGGCGCCACACGAGGACGCCGACGGGATCCCCGACTCCGGCGCGGTCTACCTGTACCGCTTCGGCGGCGCGAACGGCCGCGTCCCGGGCGAGCCGCGCCGCATCACCCAGGAGTCGCCCGGAGTGCCCGGGGAGGGCGAGGCGGGCGACCTGTTCGGCTGGTCGCTCGCCCTCGGCCGGCTCGCCGGAGGGCCGGGCGCGGACCTGGCCATCGGCGCCCCATACGAGGACACCCCCGGCAAGAGCGGGCCCGTTCGGGACGCGGGGGCCGTGACGGTCCTGTACGACCCGCTGGAGAGCGCCGGAACCTGGTATCGCGGCCGAGGCTGGGACCTGTCCGAGGTGATCGACTCGCTGCCGGTCAGCGTCGGCGCGGGAGACCTGTTCGGATACTCCCTCGCCTACGGCGCCGCCGGCGGCTCCGGCCGTCTCGCCGCGGGTGCCCCGTACGCCGACCCGATGTCGGTCAAGGACGCCGGGCTCGTCCAACTGTTCTCCGGCGGCCGGTCCGTCCGCGATCCCCGCCCGGCCGGAACGATCTGGCAGGGGCAGATGGAGGCCGGCGAGCCGAACGACGCCTTCGGCTTCTCGCTGGCGTTCTCGGGGGACCATCACCTGGTGGTCGGCGCGCCGAACGACGGGGACGGCCGGCATCCCGAGACGGGGGCGGTGCACGTGCTGACGCTGGGCGCGACCGACCCGGCGAGCGGCGAGCCGCTCGACCCCGGCCGGCCGCCGACGCAGGGGAGCCACCTGATCCGGGCGCGGAGCCCGCAGAACTTCGAGCACTTCGGCTGGGCGGTGAGCGGCGCGGGCGACGGCTGGGTGGTCATCGGCGCCCCCGACCGGGATGGGACCGGAGCCGTCAGCCTGGTCCCGCTGGGCGGCACGGACGCCGCGCCGTCGCGTCCCGGCGACGGAAGGATCGAGGTGTCCGACGAGAGCCGGCGTGTCCCGTACCAGGGCATGGACTTCGGCGCCGCCGTCGCCGGTTGACCCACCACACGAACGTTCCCCAGGCCAGGCACCGCAAAGCGGCGCCGCCATCGCCGTACCGGCGGGTGGGCGGGGTCAGGGGTGGTGTTCGGCGATGCGGGCGAAGTCTTCGACGCGGAGTTGCTCGCCGCGCTGGGAGGGGTCCACGCCCGCCGCGCGCAGCGCCGTCTCGGCGGCGGCGGCCGTGCCCGCCCAGGAGGCCAGCGCGGCGCGCAGCGTCTTGCGCCGCTGGGCGAAGGCCGCGTCGATGACCGCGAACACCTCCTGGCGGGACGCGGTGGTCTTCGGGGGCTCGCGGCGGGTCATCGCCACCAGCCCGGAGTCGACGTTGGGCGCCGGCCAGAAGACCGTGCGGCCGACCGCCCCCGCGCGGCGCACGTCCGCGTACCAGGCCGCCTTGACCGAGGGCACCCCGTACACCTTGGACCCCGGCCCCGCGGCCATGCGCTCGGCGACCTCGCTCTGGACCATCACCAGCCCCTTGTCCAGGGACGGCAGCACCTCCAGGAGATGGAGGACGACGGGCACCGCCACGTTGTACGGCAGGTTGGCCACCAGGGCGGTGGGCCGCCCGCCGAGCTCCTCGGGGCGGACGCGCATCGCGTCGGCCTGGACGACGGTGAGGCGGCCGGCCAGGTCGGGCGCCCGTTCGGCGACGGTCAGCGGGAGCTGGGTCGCGAGGACCGGGTCGATCTCGACCGCGATCACCCGGGCGGCCTCGGGGAGCAGGGCCAGCGTGAGCGACCCGAGGCCGGGCCCCACCTCGATCACGACGTCGTCCGCTGTGACCTCGGCCACTCTGACGATGCGCCGGACCGTTCCCCCGTCGATGACGAAGTTCTGTCCGAGCCGTTTTGTGGGACGAAGGTCGAGCTTGTGCGCCAAAGTACGTATTTCGGCCGGGCCTAGCAAACCCACAATTGAACTCCCCATCCATTCAGTGTCTCGCACCGAACACTCCCTAGAGTCGGCGGACGAACCGCCTCCAATCGCCTGCGAGCCGTAACCGATCTTCAAGCGGAAGGAAAGTGGGCATGAGTAGTGTGGCCACGCCAGGGAGTGAGGAGGCGTCGTCAATGGACCGTACCGGTGCGGACCCGCTGCTCCCTGCCGATCCCCCGTCCATTGGGCCCTACAGGCTCCTCGGCCGGCTCGGCCAGGGCGGCATGGGCACCGTCTACCTCGCCGAGGCGCCCACGGGGCGTCTCGTCGCCGTGAAGGTGGTCAAGGCGGAGTTCACGGTGGACGAGGGCTTCGCGGTCCGGTTCCACGCCGAGGTCACCAACGCACGGCGGGTCGCGTCCTTCTGCACCGCCGAGGTGCTCGACAACGGCAACGCCGACGACGGCCGGCCGTACATGGTCACCGAGTACATCGCCGGAACGCCGCTGAACAGGCAGATCTCCCGCTACGGCGCGCTGGAGGCCGGCACGCTGCACGGTGTCGCCCTGGGCGTGGCCGCGGCGCTCGCCGCCATCCACGTGGCCGGGCTGGTCCACCGCGACCTCAAGCCGGCCAACGTGATCCTCTCGATGTCCGGCCCGCGCGTCATCGACTTCGGCATCGCCCGCGCCCTCGACGCCACCCAGGGGGTCACCCGGTCGGGCGAGCTGCTCGGCAGCCCCGGCTGGTGGGCGCCGGAGCAGGTGCGCGGCGAGGAGATCACCCCGGCCGCCGACGTGTTCGCATGGGGATGCCTGGTCGCCTACGCCGGCAACGGGCGGCACCCGTACGGGCGCGGCGACCTGATGACGCTGGCCTCCCGCGTGCTGGCCGGCCGGCCGGACCTCGGGACGCTCCCCGCGCCGCTGGACCGGCTCGTGCGGCAGGCCACCGACCCCGACCCGCGGCGCAGGCCCTCCGCGCAGGAGTTGCTGATCGCGCTGGTCGGCGGCGACCCGACCGGCGCCACGCCGCCGCCGTCGGCGGTCTCCGCGCGAGCCGTGCCGGTGGACCCGCCGACGCTCGTGGCCAGCGAGATGCTGAACGAGTCGTGGGAGCCCCCCGCGAACGTCGCCGCCGCCACCCCCGCCGAAGACTCCGCCCCCCAGCCCCTGCCCCTCAACCCTTCCACCGGCCCCTCCGGTATCGGCCCCTCCACCGCCGCCCCTTCCGCTACCGGCCCCGGCGGCGAGGGCATCGGGGACGACGACGAGACCAACCCCGGCCTGTCGCTGCCCGGTCTGGCCCTGCCCCCGCGTTCTTCGCGGCTCACCGGGCCCGGCACAGGCGCGCCCGCCGTTCCGGCGACGACCGCCGCCTCCGGCACTCCCCGCACCCCGACCGCCGCGGCGTCCACCGGCGGGCCAGGCCTCGCCGGGCCCACCGCGTCCGCCATGTCCACTGGGCACGCCGCATCCACCACGTCTGCCGCGTCCGTCGGGGACGCCGCGTCCACTGGGCCCTCCGTGTCGGCCGTGTCCGCCGTGTCCGCCTCTCCGGCGCCCGCCGGGGCCGGTGGGGCCACTGGGCCGGGGGCCTCTGCTCCTGCTACTGAGACGTTGACCGCGCCCGGGGCCTCCGGAGCGTCCGATCTCTCAACCTTGCCCGCCACCTCCATGGGGGCGCGGCGCGAAAACACCCGGCCCTCGGCGGAGGGGTACGGGGCCACGGTGCCCTCCCTGCTGCCCGAGGCCGCGACCGGGTCCCCGCGAAGGTCTCTCGGACGCAAGTGGCTGGTGCCGCTGCTGACGGTGCTGGGCGGGCTCGTCGTCACGGCGGTCGTGCTGGTGATGGTGCTGCCCGATCGCACCCCGGTCCGCGCGACCGGCGTGGCGGCCGTCACCGCCCCGAGCCCCACCCGACAGACGGACGTGGGCCGGCGCTACACGACGGGCGCCACGCCCGACGGCGCGCAGTTCGTCATCCCGTCCCGGCCCCAATGCGGCCTGACCTCCTACCAGGGCGCCACGCCCGACGAGGGCAGGTTCTGCGTGATCAGGTGGACCCTGATCAACCCCGGCGGTGTTCCGGCGCCGGTCGCGGCCACGCCGCCGGTGCTGGTGGACGACCGCGGCGGCGAGCACGAGCCGCTCGCGGCCACCGACCCGGCGCCCGGCACCCTCGCCCCCGGCGGCAGGCTCGACGGCGTGCTGGTCTACGACCTGCCGCCGGCTCGGGGCCCGGCCACCCTGAAGGTGCCGATCTCCGACACGACGACCATCGAGGTGCGGCTGTGATCCTGCGCTCCTTATCGCCCGGCCTGCTCACGGCCGGTCTGCTCACGGCCGGCCTGCTCGCCGCCTCCCTGGCCGCGCCGGCCGCCCAGCGCGCCGAGGCCGCGGCCGTGGCCGACTGCTCGAAAGCCGGCGCCGCCGATTTCGACGGTGACGGCCGCGACGACGTGGTCGCGGGCGACCCGCTGGCCGGCGCCGCGGGCGTCCGCGGCGCCGGAGCGGTGCACGTCCTGCCGATCGGCGGCGACGGCCAGGACAGAGGCCTGGTGATCACCGCGCCGGACCCGCAGGAAGGTGACGCGTTCGGCTGGACCGTCCGCACGACGCACTACGACCGCGACCGCTGCCTGGACGTCATCGTGGGAGCCCCCTACGCGGACGCCGACGGCGCCGCCGACGCCGGAGCGGTGTACGTCATCCGCGGCGGCGCCTACGACGGACGGGTCCCGGCGAGCGCGATCACCAGGATCACCGCCTCCGCGCCCGAGCGCGACGCCCATTTCGGCTGGTCGCTGGCCGCCGCCCGCTCCTCCGACCGTCCCGGGGGCGTGATCGCGGTCGGCGCGCCGTACGAGGACGCCGACCGCGTCGGCGACTCCGGCGCGATCTATCTGTACTGCGCCAAGCCCGAGGGCGGGATCGAGCCCGCGATACGGGTCACCCAGCAGTCCGAGGGCGTCATCGGCAACAGCGAGATGGGCGACATGTACGGCTGGTCGCTGGTCTTCGGCCGCTTCGGCGGGCGCGCCGACTCGGTGGACCTCGTCGTCGGCACCCCGTACGAGAACGACGACGGGATCGGCGCGCAGGCCGGCCAGGCGGGCAAGGCCGACACCGGAGCGGTCGTGATCATTTTCGACGCCGCGGAGGCCGGCAAGACGTACAACACCATGAAGTGGGGCCTTCCAGACTCGGTGCGGGGTGTCACCGAGCAGGCCGGCGACCGGTACGGGTACTCCGTCGCCTACGCCGAGTCCGGCGGCAAGCCGTACCTGGCGGTCAGCGCGCCGCTCGCCGACGTGGGAGGGGTCAAGGACGCCGGGCTGGTGCAGACGTTCACCCTCGGCAAGGACGGCAGGCCCGCCCCCGCCAAGACGATCAGGCTCGGCGGCGAGGGCCTGGCGGACCAGCCCGCCAAGGCCGGGAGCGGGCTCGGCTGGTCGCTCGCCATGGTCGGGTCGGCCACGGCGCTGCGGCTGGCCATCGGCGGCCCGTTCGACTCCGCCGGCGCGGCCCAGGCGGGCGTGATCAGGCTGGTGCCGCTCAGCGGAGGGGCGACCGGCGCGGTGGCGCAGGCGAGTCCGGCACGTCCGTACGACCACTTCGGCTGGTCGATCGCCGCCTTCGGCGCCGCGGACTCCTTCGGTCCGGGCGCGGGGCTGCTGGCCGGGGTGCCCGATCGGCAGGACGCCCCCGGTGGGGCGGTCGCGGTGCTGCGCGACGGCGCGGCGGCCCGGCTGCTCGTCCCGGGACGCGACGGGGTGCCCGCCGTCCCCGGCGGCGCGTCCGCCGACTTCGGCGCCGCCGTCAGCGGCTGACGGCCCGTGCCGCGTGGTCAGTGGGTGAACAGGCGGGAGCCGCAGCCGGGCCACTGGGCGCGCCAGCGGCCGGCGACTCTCTGGAACAGGAGCTGGGCGCGGTAGGTCTGCTCGGCGGCCGGCCAGTCGAGCGGCGTCCTGGCGCCTCCGACCGCCTGCCACATGGGCAGGCTGATCTGGTACATCCCGTAGTAGGGCCCCGCGGGGTTGAACGCCCGCACGTTGGCGAGGGTCTGGCACCGCGCCAGGGCGGCCCAGTTGAGCGCGGCCACGGCGGGGCTGACCGCCGCCGTGTGCGCCGGAGCGGCGGGCGCCGCCGGGATGATGCGGATCACCTCGCTGTCCTCGGGGAAGGCGTCCATCGGGGGACGCACCCGGTCTCCCCTGGCCAGGGTGATCTTCTGCTGGGCCAGCACGGCGCGCACCGTGCGCCCGGTCGTCACCGCGTCCAGCCTCACCCCGCCCCGCACGACCGTCACCCGGCGTTGCGTGCGGACGTCCAGCGCGAACCCCGAGATCGGGATCTGCCGCATCCGCGAGGCCGACAGGGTCGCCCGGCGATCGTTCAGGTTGAGCTGCTGGAGCACCTCGCCCACGTTGAGCGCGGTCACCGTGTGCATGCTCCGCCTGCCGTCCACGGTCAGGGCGAGCGGCCTGGCGTGGCGCACGACGATGGACGCGCCGTCGGCGACCGGGGCGGCCGGGGACGGGTACACCTCGTCGTCCGGGCCGACCTCGACGTCCACGGCGGCGAGCACGTCCCGCACTGTGCCGCCGAAGCTGCGGACCGTCGTCACGCCGCCGTCCACGGCGAGCCGCACCTCCTTGGCCAGCACGTGGCCGGTCAGCAGGCCGAGCGAGACGCCCGCCACGGCCGCGCACACCGTCCCCGCCCACACCCGGGCGACCGGCGGGCACCCGCGGGACGGAACAGGACGGGACGGGCGCCGGCGGCGAGAGCCGCCCGACCCGGCACGGCGCACGCCCCGTTTCGGGGCCGGAGATGGATCCACAGCGCGTCCTTCAGGTAGACCGAAGACGGTAGGGACCGGTGGGCCGCGCGGTCAGGCCCCACCGAAGAACCGAAGACCGGCTGCCGACGCTAGCGCCGGGATCGGCCGCCCTCAACCAGAACGCCGAAACCAATCCGTGACATTGACCGGGCTTGAGCTTGCCGAATGCGCCAGACGGGTGCACGGCCCCCGCTAGTCCCGCAAATGGACCATGGGGAGGTAGGCGCCTGCGTGCCCGTGCCTCCGGGTCACCAGGAGCCGAAGACGCGTTCGCCGTTGGCGGAGATGGTGCGGGCGAGATCGTCCACGTTCGCGGACCTGACCTCGGCCAGGCAGCGCAGGGTCAGCGGGATGAGGTAGGGGGCGTTGGGCTTGCCGCGGTGCGGCGTGGGCGGCAGGTAGGGCGCGTCGGTCTCCACCAGGATGAGCTCAGGCGGCGCCACCCGGGCCGCCTCGCGGAGGTTCGCGGCGTTCTTGTAGGTGACGGGGCCGGAGAACGACATGACGTACCCGGCCTCGGCGCAGCGCCGGGCCATGGCGGCGTCGCCGGAGAAGCTGTGGAACACCACGACGTCGGGCGCGCCCTCGTCGGCGAGGACGCGCAGGACGTCGTCGTGGGCGTCGCGGTCGTGGATCACCAGGGCCTTGCCGGTGCGCTTGGCGATCTCGATGTGCGCGCGGAAGGACGCCTGCTGGTCGTCGTGCGAGGCCCAGTCGCGGAAGTAGTCGAGGCCGGTCTCGCCCACCGCGCGCACGTGCGGCTCGCCGGCGAGCTTCTCGATCTCGGCGAGGACCTCTGGCGTGGCGGCGTGCGCCTCGTTGGGGTGGATCGCCACGCCCGCGTAGACCCCCTCGTGCCGGCGGGCGGTCTCGGCGTTCCACCGCGAGGAGCGCAGGTCGTAGCCGATCGTCACCAGGCGGGTGACGCCGACCGCGCGCGCCTCGGCGAGGATGCGCTCGACCCCGCCGCCCGCCGCCTGCGCGGCGAGCGCCACCGGGTCGCCGGAGGACGCCTTGCGGTCGCCCACCATGATGTCGAGGTGGCAGTGGCTGTCGAAGACCTCCGCGCCGAGCGGCGGCGGCGCGGCGGGAAGGTCGGTCACCGGTGCTCCCCCATCGTCTCGGGCATCGTCGGCATCGTCTCGGGCGGCGTGGTCACTCGGACGGCGTGGTCACTCGGACGGCGTGGTCACTCGGACGGCGTGGAGCCGAGGCGCGCGAGCTCCTCGTCCACCACCTTGGGGTCGAGCTTGGGGAACAGCGGCGTCGGCGGCGCCAGCGGGATGCCCGCCCGCAGCGGCGTGGACTGCCAGGTGGCCGCGCCGTCGTACTCGCCGGTGATGACCGGATAGTGACGGCCGTCCTCGTCGTCGACCTCGCGGATCTGCGGCATGCCCGACCACACGCCCTCTCCGCCGAGCATGGCGTGCACCTTGTTCGACGAACCGGGCAGGAACGGGGTGAGCAGCGTCTTGGCGTCGTCGACGACCTGGAGCGCGACGTGCAGGATGGACTTCATGCGCTCGGGGTCGTCCTTGAGCTTCCAGGGCTCCTGCTCGGCCAGATAGCGGTTGGCGTCCCGGACGACGTCGAACGCCTCGGTTACGGCGTTCTTGAACCGGGACCTGCCCAGCTCGGCGCCGACGGCGGGGAACGCCGCGCGGCTGCGCTCGAGCAGCACGCGGTCGGCGTCGGTCAGCTCGCCGGCCTCGGGCACCGCGCCGAAGTTCTTGGCGGCCATCGAGATCGAACGGTTGACCAGGTTGCCCCACGCGGCGACCAGCTCGCCGTTGTTGCGGTTGACGAACTCGGACCAGGTGAAGTCGGTGTCCTGGTTCTCCGGGCCCGCCACCGCGATGTAGTAGCGCAGCGCGTCGGCGTCGTAGCGCTGGAGGAAGTCGCGGACGTAGATCACGACCTGGCGGCTGGAGGAGAACTTGCGCCCCTCCATCGTCAGGAACTCGCTGGAGACCACCTCGGACGGCAGCGCGAGCTTGCCGAGCGAGCCCGGCTCGCCGCCGCGCGCGCCTTCCCCGTTGTAGCCGAGCAGCATCGCCGGCCAGATCTCGGAGTGGAAGACGATGTTGTCCTTGCCCATGAAGTAGTAGCCGCGGGCGTCCGGGTTCTGCCACCACTGCCGCCAGGCGTCGGGGTCGCCGGACCGGCGGGCCCACTCGACGGACGCGCTGAGGTAGCCGATGACGGCGTCGAACCAGACGTACAGCCGCTTGTCGCCGCGGTCGCGCCAGCCGTCCAGCGGGATCGGCACGCCCCAGTCGAGGTCGCGGCTGATGGCCCGCGGCTGCAGGTCGCCGAGGAGGTTCAGCGAGAACTTGAGCACGTTGGGCCGCCACTCGCCCTGCTTGGACTGCAGCCAGCCGCCGAGCGCCTCGGTGAAGGCGGGCAGGTCGAGCATGAAGTGCTCGGTCTCGATGAACTTCGGCGTCTCGCCGTTGACCTTGCTCTTGGGGTTGATCAGGTCGATCGGGTCGAGCTGGTTGCCGCAGTTGTCGCACTGGTCGCCGCGCGCGCCGTCGTACCCGCAGATGGGGCAGGTGCCCTCGATGTAGCGGTCGGGCAGCGTGCGGCCGGTGGTCGGCGAGACCGCGCCCATCGTGGTCTTCGGGAAGATGTAGCCGTTGGCGTACAGGCCCTTGAAGATCTCTTGCGCGACGGCGTAGTGGTTGCTGGTCGTGGTGCGGGTGAACAGGTCGTACGAGAGACCGAGGGCGGTGAGGTCTTCGGCGATCACCCGGTTGTAGCGGTCGGCGAGCTCGCGGGCGCTCACGCCCTCTTTGTCGGCCTGCACCTGGATGGGTGTGCCGTGCTCGTCGGTGCCGCTCACCATCAGCACCTTGTTGCCCGCCATCCGCTGGTAGCGGCTGAAGACGTCGGACGGCACGCCGAACCCGGAGACGTGCCCGATGTGGCGGGGGCCGTTCGCGTACGGCCACGCGACGGCGGTCAAGATGTGCTGGGACATGGCACAAGCCTAGATGCCCCGGCGGAACGTCTCGAACCGTTTACCACGACACGCCCGGACGCGCCAGAGCCGCCCGGCGCGCTGCCGGACGGCTCTGGCGGGCGGCTCTGGCGGGCGACGGCAGGTCAGGCGGCCGGGGTGCTCTCGCGCTGCACCGCCTCGGCGGCCTCCTCGGCGGCGGAGGCGGCGACGTCGACCGGGGTCTCCTTGGTGCGGCGGATGCCGAGGATGCTGATGAACAGCGACGCGAAGATGGTCTGGAAGCTCATGACGAGCGCGGTCGCCGACGGGACGACCAGGCGCAGCGACTCGGCCGGGATCAGCTCGCCGAAGTTGCGCACCTGCCAGTGGGCCAGCGAGGCGACCAGGCCCGCGAGGCCAGCGAGGGCGAGCAGGCCGCCCGCCAC
The DNA here is from genome assembly GCF_055586705.1 of Sphaerisporangium sp. NPDC049457. Lineage (NCBI taxonomy): Bacteria > Bacillati > Actinomycetota > Actinomycetes > Streptosporangiales > Streptosporangiaceae > Sphaerisporangium > Sphaerisporangium sp. NPDC049457. Next base: position 253,529 of record NZ_JBVJHR010000016.1, read on the forward strand.
CAGGCCCTTCTCCAGCGTGACCACGTCGACCAGGCGCTTGATGCGCCTGTCTTCCGGCAGGAAGCCCTCTTCGGCGGCGTACACCTTGGTGAACAGCGCGAACAGCACCGCCTGGAAGCCGATCACCACGCCCGCGGACGCCCCGACCAGGGTGTCGACGTCGAAGGCGAGCTTGCCGATGTAGACCGGGCCGAAGGTCAGCGCGGTGCCGACCGTCAGGCCGATGGCCATGAGGACCAGCCCGGGGATCAGGAACAGCCAGCGGGGGCTGTACAGCAACAGGAAGCGCAGGTGGCGCCAGCCGTCGCGCCAGGAGCGCAGGTGCGGCGGGCGGGAGCGGCCGTCGGGGCTCAGCGTGGTGGGGACCTCGCGCACGTTCAGGCCCTGCAGCGTGGCCTTGACGACCATCTCGCTGGCGAACTCCATGCCGCCGGTCTGCAGGCCGAGGTTGAGGATCGAGTCGCGGCGGAACCCGCGCAGGCCGCAGTGGAAGTCGCGGATGGCGCTGGGGAAGAACAGACGGCCGATGAACGACAGCACCGGGTTGCCGAGGTAGCGGTGCAGCGGGGGCATGGCGCCGGGGGCGATGCCGCCCCGGAAGCGGTTGCCCATGACCAGGTCGGCGCCGGAGCGCAGCTCTTCGACGAAGGGCAGCAGCGCGGTGAAGTCATAGGAGTCGTCGGCGTCGCCCATGATCACGTACCGGCCGCGCGCGGCGCGGATGCCGCCGATCAGGGCGTTGCCGTATCCCTTGGCGTCCACGTGGACCACCCGGGCCCCGGCGTCCCGGGCGAGCTGCTGGGATCCGTCGGTGCTGCCGTTGTCGGCGATCACCACCTCGCCCTCGATGCCATGCTCCGCCATGCATGCCACCGCCTTGCGGACACACGTTTCGACGGTCTCCGCCTCGTTCAGGCATGGCATGACCACGGTCAGTTCCACGTCGAAACCCCTCGTTCGTGCCTGGATCATCGTCTGCGTAGTTCAACCATGATGCCCTCTGCCCCCCGGTGCTCGGGTCAAGACGTCGAAAGGGCTGGCATCCTGTAAACCATGGTGACCGTTGCCGACTCGGCACAGGCCGGAGTGCCGACGCCGCGCAGGGGTGCGCGCCTCCTCGGCTTCCTGAAGCGGCGGCGGCTGTTCGTGATCGCCTGCACGCTGGGCGCGGTCCTGCGCGTGATCGCGATGCTCGGCTACCTGCCGGCGATGTGGTTCAACGACTCCTACGAGTACGTCTCGGTCGCCTTGCACCCCCGCCCGCACACCATTCGTCCGGACGGGTACGGATTCTGGCTGTTGATCCTCAAGCCGTTCCACAGCTTCGCGCTGGTGGTCTTTACCCAGCACCTCATGGGCCTGGCGACGGCCGTCCTCGTCTATGCCCTATTGCGCCGCAAATTTGGGCTGCCCGACTGGGGCGCGACGCTGGCGACCCTGCCGGTGCTGTTCGACGCCTACCAGATCCAGCTCGAACAGATGATCATGTCGGACACCATGTTCACGCTGCTCATCGTGGGCGTGGTCACCATGGTCCTGTGGCACAGGCGCATGTCGTGGAAGGCGGGCGCCGCCGTGGGCCTGCTGCTCGCGCTCACGGCCCTGACCCGCAGCATCGGGCTGCCGATCCTCGCCGTGGTCGTCGCCTTCCTGCTGGTCAAGCGGGTCCACTGGAAACCGGTGCTGGCCGTCGTGACCGCCTGCGCGGTGCCGGTCGTCGCGTACATGGCCTGGTTCTCCGCCGCCAACGGCCAGTTCGCGATGACCCAGAGCGACGGGCTCATCCTGTACATGCGCACCGCCAAGTTCGCCGACTGCAAGAAGATGCAGATCGACGTCCAGCGCGAACAGGACCTGATCCCGCTGTGCACGAACCCCAACATCGAGCGCAGCCCGTTCTCCCAGCTCTATCTGTGGTCCAACGGCCTGGGCGAGGTGCTGCACCGCTACGGCACCGACAAGTTCGACCGGTCGATCAACGACGCCGCGGGCAAGTTCGCCAAGCGGGCGATCCTCGCCCAGCCCGGCGACTACCTGTCGGCCGTCGTCGGCGACCTGCTGCGCAGCTTCCGCTGGGACCGCCCGGTCTTCCCCGACCCCAACACCTGGAACCAGTACCAGTTCAACAGCAAGGGCGTGAACAGGAACGACTCTCCGCGGCTGCTGGCGTCGCTGCCCAGGTGGCCGAGCTACCTGGGCACGACCGACCGCGACATGGTCGCCTACGAGCAGGGGCGGGCCAGCACCAAGGTGTACTGGCCCTGGGCGACCATCATGGAGCGCTACCAGCGCGTCTTCGCCATGCCGGGCCTCGGCCTCGGGCTGGCGATGCTGGTGGGCGTCGCGGGGGTGGCGCTGCGCTGGCGGCGGCTGGGCGGGCCCGCGCTGCTGCCGCTGGTGGCGTCGGTGGCGCTGGTCGTCGCGCCGGCCGCCACCGCCGAGTTCGACTACCGCTATCTGCTGCCCGCCGCGCCGCTGGCCTTCCTGTCCGCCGCCATCGCCGTGCGCCACGGCCTGCGCCCGCGCCGCCCCGTCGAGGCGGCGCCTCCCGAGCAGACCCTGCTGGACCCGGCGGCGTAGCCGCGGGCTGGACCCGGCAGCGTAGCCGCGGGCTGGACCCGGCGGCGTGGCCCAGCGGTTAGACCCAGCGGCCGAAGAGCATGCGCCGGTACCAGTCGTCGTACGGCATCAGCTCGGCCGACAGCACGGGATGCAGCCAGGCGAAGTTCACGATGGCCAGCAGCATGAACGCCCCGACGACGGCGGCCCCGACGGCCCTGCGCGAGCCCTGCGCGCGGACGGGCCCGATGAGCAGCCCGGCGACCAGCACCAGCGCCAGGATCATGAACGGCAGGCCGGGCGCCATGTAGAACAGGAACATGGTGCGGTGGTCGGCGATCGCGTAGTACATCCACGGCAGCCAGCCCACGGCGTAGGCCAGCAGCACCGCGCCCGCCCGCCAGTCGCGGGTGGCGACGTACCACGCGATCAGGGCGATCATCGCGATCAGCGCGCCGAACCAGATGACCGGTGTGCCGACTCCGAGCATGGCCTGCGAGCACTTGCCGGCCCCGCACCCGCCGGGGCTCTCGTAGAAGAAGGCGACCGGGCGCAGCAGCAGCGGCCACTCCCAGGGCCACGACTGGTAGGGGTGCGGCGTGTCCTGGCCGGTGTGGTAGGTGAGCACCTGCAACTGGTAGTCCACCCACGACCGCGCCGAGCTGAACACCCAGTACGCCCATCCGCCGGATCCGGCCTGCGCCCAGTTGCGCCCCCACCCATAGGGAGTGGCGAACCAGCCGACCCAGGTGGCCATGTAGGCGATGGCGGGGACGGCGGCCAGCCCGGCCAGAGCGGTGGGCAGATCGTTGCGGAACATCCCCCCGTACGGGCGGCGCA
>NZ_JBVJHR010000017.1:0-27167 GCF_055586705.1 Sphaerisporangium sp. NPDC049457
CCGAGCGGCTGCTGGGTGATCATCGAGTACGGACCGGTCGACCGGGCGTGGATCTTGTCGTCGACCAGGTGGAGCAGCTTGAGGATGTAGATGTAGCCGACCGCGATGGGATAGGGGAACGGCTCGCCGCTGCGCCCGTCGAACAGCGTGGCCTTGCCGTCGCGTCGCACCAGCCGGTCGCCGTCGCGGGTGGGGACGGTGCTGTCGAGCAGGCCGACGATCTCCTCCTCGTGGGCGCCGTCGAACACCGGGGTGGCCATGTTGGTGCGCGGCTCGACTTGTTCCAGGCCCTTGTCGCGCAGCCGTTCGGCCCAGGCCTCCTGCACTCCGGTGATGTCCCAGCCGCGTGCGGCGATCCACCCCAGGTGGGTCTCCAGGACCTGGCCGACGTTCATCCGGCCGGGCACGCCCAGCGGGTTGAGGATGATGTCGACCGGGGTGCCGTCCTCAAGGAACGGCATGTCCTCCACGGGGAGGATCTTGGAGATGACGCCCTTGTTGCCGTGGCGTCCCGCCAGCTTGTCCCCTTCGGTGATCTTGCGCTTCTGGGCCACGTACACCCGGACCAGCTCGTTCACGCCGGGAGGAAGCTCGTCGCCCTCCTCACGGCTGAACACCCGCACCCCGATGACCTTGCCCTGCTTACCGTGCGGCACCTTCAACGAGGTGTCACGGACCTCGCGGGCCTTCTCACCGAAGATCGCACGCAGCAGCCGCTCCTCCGGGGTCAGCTCGGTCTCGCCCTTCGGGGTGACCTTGCCCACCAGGATGTCACCGTTCTCCACCTCGGCGCCGATGCGGATGATGCCGCGCTCGTCCAGGTCGGCCAGGACCTCCTCGGAGACGTTCGGGATGTCCCGGGTGATCTCCTCAGGGCCCAGCTTGGTGTCACGGGCGTCGACCTCGTGCTCCTCGATGTGGATCGAGGACAGCACGTCGTCCTGCACCAGGCGCTGGGACAGGATGATCGCGTCTTCGTAGTTGTGGCCCTCCCACGGCATGAACGCCACCAGGAGGTTCTTGCCCAGGGCCATCTCGCCGTCGTCGGTGCACGGGCCGTCGGCGACGACCTGGCCGGCCTCCACCCGGTCGCCCTCGTCCACGATCGGCTTCTGGTTGAAGCTCGTGCCCTGGTTGGAGTGCTTGAACTTCGCCAGCCGATAGGTGGTGCCGGTGCCGTCGTCGTTGGAGACCGTGATGTAGTCGGCGCAGACCTCCTCGACCACGCCGGCCTTGCCGGCGGTGACCGTGTCGCCCGAGTCGGTGGCCGCGCGGTACTCCATGCCGGTGCCGACCAGCGGCGCCTCGCTCCTGAGCAGGGGCACCGACTGGCGCATCATGTTGGCGCCCATGAGCGCGCGGTTGGCGTCGTCGTGCTCCAGGAACGGGATCATCGCCGTCGCCACCGACACCATCTGGCGTGGCGACACGTCCATGTAGTGCACTTCGGCGGACCGGACGTACTCGAACTCGCCGCCCTTGGTGCGGACCAGCACCCGCCGCTCGGCGAAGGCCCCGTCCGCCGACAGCGGGGAGTTCGCCTGGGCGATCACGTACAGGTCCTCCTCGTCGGCGGTCAGGTAGTCGATCTGGCCGGTCACCTTCCCGTCCACGACCTTGCGGTAGGGGGTCTCGACGAAGCCGAAGGCGTTGAGGCGGGCGAAACAGGCCAGGTAGCCGATGAGGCCGATGTTCGGGCCCTCGGGGGTCTCGATCGGGCACATCCGGCCGTAGTGGGACGGGTGGACGTCGCGCATCTCCACGCCGGCCCGCTCACGCGACAGTCCGCCCGGTCCGAGCGCCGACAGCCGCCGCCGGTGCGTCAGCCCCGACAGCGGGTTGGTCTGGTCCATGTAGACCGACAGCTGCGAGGTGCCGAAGAACTCCTTCATGGCGGCCACGACCGGGCGGATGTTGATCAGGGTCTGCGGCGTGATCGCCTCGACGTCCTGCGTAGTCATGCGCTCGCGGACGACGCGCTCCATGCGGGCCAGGCCCAGGCGGACCTGGTTCTGGATCAGCTCGCCGACGTTGCGGACCCGCCGGTTGCCGAAGTGGTCGATGTCGTCGACCTCGAGCGGCAGGCCGGTGGACTCCTCGCCGGCGTGCAGGCGCACCAGGTACTCGACGGTCGCGACGATGTCGTCCTCGGTCAGAACGGCGACGGTGATGTCGGCGTCCCGGCCGAGCTTCTTGTTGATCTTGTAGCGGCCGACCTTGGCCAGGTCGTAGCGCTTGGGGTTGAAATAGAGGTTCTCCAGCAGCGTCTGCGCGGACTCCTTGGTCGGAGGCTCGCCCGGGCGCAGCTTGCGGTAGATGTCGAGCAGGGCGTCGTCCTGGCCGGAGGTGTGGTCCTTCTCCAGGGTGGCGCGCATCGACTCGTACCGGCCGAACCGCTCGAGGATCTGGTCGCTGGTCCAGCCCAGCGCCTTGAGCAGCACGGTGACGGGCTGCTTGCGCTTGCGGTCGATGCGCACCCCGACGCTGTCGCGCTTGTCGATCTCGAACTCCAGCCAGGCGCCCCTGGACGGGATGACCTTGCAGCCGTACAGGTCCTTGTCGGAGGTCTTGTCGGCGTTGCGCTCGAAGTACACGCCCGGAGAGCGGACGAGCTGGGAGACCACGACACGTTCGGTGCCGTTGACGATGAAGGTGCCCTTCGGCGTCATGAGCGGGAAGTCGCCCATGAACACCGTCTGGCTCTTGATCTCGCCGGTGGTGTTATTGATGAACTCCGCCGTGACGAACATCGGCGCGGAGAAGGTCATGTCCTTGTCCTTGCACTCGTCGACCGAGTACTTGGGCGGCTCGAACCGGTGATCGCGGAACGACAAGGACATCGTTCCGGAGAAGTCCTCGATCGGGCTGATCTCTTCGAAGATCTCCTCAAGGCCCGATTGGGCCGGGACGTTCGTGCGCCCGGCCCGGCGGGCCGCTTCGACCCGGGCCTTCCATCTGTCGTGGCCGAGCAGCCAGTCGAACGACTCTGTCTGCAGGGCGAGAAGATCGGGAACTTCGAGCGGCTCCTGAATGCGCGCGAAGGAAACACGGCGGGGACCGGCGGGTACGGCGAAGGCGTTGCGCGAGGCTGCCAACAGATGTCCTTCCGAAGGCTCGCGGCGGACTGACTACACGCACGCCGGACGACCTCGCAACGTGAGCGAGCGGAGCGGGTCGCCAAAAAAAGCAGCGTGGACGGATGAGCGTACTCGCTCTAACCCAATTTGTCCACGCTAACGCAGACCCATCTTCCCGGTCGCATCTTCAGGATGCCGTACGCCGCCCCGCTTGTCAATCCCGGCGCGTCGTCACCCGGGAAAGGCCGGCCGGCGCCTCACAAGATGGCGCCCGGACGGTAGGCGGCGGCCCGCGGATAACGGGCCACGACCTCACCGGCCCGCGCCACCACCTGGTCGGCCTGCGCCGCGGCCGCCCCGGTGAACGGCGCCGGATCGGCCAGCAGAGCGTCCAGCGCGGCGCGGTCCAGCGGGAACCGCTCGTCGGCGGCCAGGCGGTCCAGCAGCAGGTTGGGCGATCCGGTCTCGCGCATCGCCAGCGCCGATGCCACCGCGTGCTCCTTGATGACCTCGTGGGCGCTCTCGCGGCCCACCCCGGCCCGCACCGCCGCCATCAGCATCTTGGTCGTCGCCAGGAACGGCAGATAGCGGTCGAGCTCGGCCGCGGCCACCGCCGGGAACGCGCCGAACTCCGACAGCACCGTCAGCATCGTCTCCACCAGCCCGTCGAAGGCGAAGAACGCGTCCGGCAGCGCCACCCGGCGCACCACCGAACACGACACATCCCCCTCGTTCCACTGGTCGCCGGCCAGCTCGCCGGCCATCGAGGCGTACCCGCGCAGCACCACGGTCAGCCCGTTGACCCGCTCACAGGAACGGGTGTTCATCTTGTGCGGCATCGCGCTGGAGCCCACCTGCCCCGGCTTGAACCCCTCGGTGACCAGCTCGTGCCCCGCCATCAGCCGGATCGTCTTGGCCAGGCTGGAGGGCGCCGACGCCAGCTGCACCAGGGCCGTCAGCACCTCGTAGTCCAGCGACCGCGGGTAGACCTGGCCGACGCTGGTGAACCCGGTGGCGAACCCCAGATGCCGCGCCACCCGCTCCTCCAGGACCGCCAGCTTGGCCGCGTCGCCGCCCAGCAGGTCCAGCATGTCCTGTGCGGTGCCCACCGGGCCCTTGATCCCGCGCAGCGGGTAACGGGCGATGAGCTCCTCCAGCCGGGCGAAGGCCACCAGCAGCTCGTCGGCCGCCGTGGCGAACCGCTTGCCCAGCGTGGTGGCCTGCGCCGCCACGTTGTGGGAGCGGCCGGCCATCACCAGGCCCGAATGCCGGGCGGCCAGCTCGGCCAGACGCGCCAGCAGCGCCACGCAGCGGTCGCGCACCAGCAGCAGGCTGTCGCGGATCTGCAGCTGCTCGACGTTCTCGGTCAGGTCGCGGGAGGTCATGCCCTTGTGCACGTGCTCGTGCCCGGCCAGGGCGTTGAACTCCTCGATGCGGGCCTTGACGTCGTGGCGGGTCAGGCGCTCACGCTCGGCGATGGAGTCGAGGTCGACCTTCTCGGCCACCGCCTCGTAGTCGCCGGCCACGCCGACCGGCACCGGGACGCCCAGCTCGGCCTGGGCCCGCAGCACCGCCAGCCAGAGCCGGCGCTCGGCCACCACCTTGTGCTCGGGCGACCACAGGCGGGCCAGATCGGGTGAGGCGTAGCGGGTCGCCAGGACATTGGGAATACGCGGCTTGGTCACGTCGCCCCAGTGTATAGGCGCCCCGCCCGGCCACCGCCCGGCGAGGGTCCCCCTCGCCGCGCGCCCGCACCTTCCGGCCCGCCGCGGGCACCGGCCCGCCCTTCCCGCCGGTGCCCGGCGCCGGACGCCCGCGGACCGCCGGTCAGCGGCCGACCAGGGCCTCGGTGTCGTACACCTTGACCTCGGGCTCGCCGCGGCCGCCGCGGCGCCGCAGCCGCTCCTTGGTGCGCTCGACGATCGTGTACAGCGTCGGGACGAGCACCAGCGTCAGCAGCGTGGAGGACACCAGGCCGCCGATCACCACGATCGCCAGCGGCTGGGAGATGAACCCGCCCGACCCGGTCAGGCCGGCCGCCATCGGCGTCAGCGCGCAGATCGTGGCGATCGCCGTCATCAGGATCGGCCGCAGGCGGCGCCGGCCGCCCTCCACGACCGCCTCCACCACGCCCATGCCCTGCTCGCGGTACTGGTTGATCAGGTCGATCAGCACGATCGCGTTGGTGACCACGATGCCGATCAGCATCAGCATGCCGATCAGGGCGGGGACGCCCAGCGGGGTGTCGGTGACGCGCAGCAGCCCGATGGCGCCGGTCGCGGCGAACGGGATGGACACCAGCAGGATCAGCGGCTGGGCGAAGCTGCGGAACGCCGCCACCATGATCATGAAAACGATGGCGATGGCGGCCAGCATGGCCATGCCGAGCTGGGCGAACGCCTCGTCCTGGTCGGCGCTCACCCCGCCGATGCTGTAGCTCACCCCGGCCGGCAAGGTCAGCGACCGCATCCGCTCGGTGATCTTCGCGGTGACGCTTCCCAGGTCGCTGGCCTCGGCGGCGGCCGACACCGATGCGGTGCGGTCGCCGTCCTTACGGGTGATCTGCGTCGGCCCGGCGACCTGGCGCACCCGCGCCACGCTGGACAGCTTCACCGTCCCCGACGCCGTGGGCAGCTTCAGCGACCGCACGGCCGCGAGGTCGCCCGGCGTCTTGGCGCCGGTGCGCAGCACGACGTCGCTGGTGCGCCCGTCCAGGGTGATCTGGCCGACCGTGGCGCCGCGGAACGCCTGGGCGACGCTCTGCCCGATGCCCGCCTCCGACAGCCCCGCGGCGGCCGCCTTGCGCCGGTCGACCTCGACCTGGACCCGCGGCGCGCTGGACTCCAGGTTGGAGGACACATCGCGCAGCCCGTCGATGCCGCGCATCGCCGCCGCCACCGCGTCGGCCCCCGACTTCAGCGCCGTCAGGTCCGGCCCCTGAAGGATGACCTCGGCGCGGTCGGAGGCGAACCCGCCGCCGCCCTGTCCCCCGACGGTGATCTCCCCCACGCCGCTCAGGCCGGCCAGCCGGTGGCGCAGCGTGTTCTCCAGCGCCGGAGTGTCGACGCCCTCGGCGACGGTCACCGAGTACGACGCCTTGTCGGCCGAACCGCCCACCCCACCGGCGAATGTGCCGCCCGACCCCACGTTGACCTGGTAGGAGGCGATGTCGCCGATGGAGGCCAGCACCCGCTCGACCTGCTTGGCCGCCGCGTCGGTGGTGACCAGGTCGGTGCCGGCCGGCATCTTCTGCGTCAGGGAGATGGTGTCGTTGCCCGAGGAGTCGATGAAGTTCGTCTTCAGCCCCGGCGCCAGCCCGAAGGTCCCGACGAACACCAGCACCCCGGCGAGCAGCGTGACCACGCGATGCCGCGTCGCGAACCTCAGCACTGGCAGGTACATGCGCTGAAGCGGGCTGCGGAGCTCCTTGGCCTCCGCCAGCTCCCGCACCCGCGACGCCTCCTGCGGCGACAGGCGCGGCGCCTCTAAGAACCAGTAGGCCAGCACCGGGATCACCGTCAGCGACACCAGCAGCGAGGCCAGCAGCGCCACGGTCACCGTGACGGCGAACGGCGCGAACAGCTGGCCGATCATGCCGCCGACGAAGGCGATCGGCAGGAACACCGCCACCGTGGTGAGCGTGGAGGCGGTGACCGCGCCGCTCACCTCGCGCACCGCGGTCAGCACCGCCCCGCGTTTGTCCTCGCCGTAGCCCAGGTGCCTCTTGATGTTCTCCAGCACCACGATCGAGTCGTCCACCACCCGGCCGATCGCGATGGTGAGCGCGCCCAGCGTGAGCAGGTTCAGCGAATAGTCCCCCGCCCACAGCGCGATCAGCGCGATGATCACCGACAGCGGGATGGACACCGCCGTCACCAGCGTCGAGCGTAGCGACAGCAGGAACAGCAGGATGACCAGCACCGCGAAGACCAGGCCGAGCAGCCCCTCGGTCGACAGGTCCTCGATCGAGCGCTCCACGTAGGGGGCCTGGTCGAACACCACGATCATCTCGGCGGCGTCGCCGAGCGCCCTGGTGAGCCCGGGCAGCATCTCGCGCACGTCGTGGGAGATCCGCACGGCGTTGCCGTCGGGGGTCATGGTCAGCGACATGCCGAGGCTGGAGGAGCCGTTCGTCCGGGTGATCGTGGTGGCCTCGGCCGGCTTCTCCTCGATGGTGGCCACCTCGCCGAGCTTCACCGGCTTGGGCGCCGGCACCGCCGCCGCGCCGGCCCCGCCCGTGGCTCCGGACGCGCCGGCGGGGGTTCCCGCGCGCCCGGCGGCGCCCGCCTGCCCCCCGGCGCCGCCCGCGCCGCCCGGCGTGCCCTGCCGCGCGGCCGGGTTCTGGGCCTGCGCCGCCGGCGCCTGCGGGGTCAGGTACAGATCGCGCAGGTCCTCGATGGAGGAGATGCGCCGGCCGATCTGCACCGTCAGCGTCTTGCCGTCCTGGGTGAGGCTGCCGGCCGGGATCGGCGTGCCGTTGGCCCGCAGCGCCTCGGGGATCGACAGTGGAGACACCCCGTGCAACGCCATGCTGAGCAGGTTGGGGGTGATGACGACCGTCCGCTCGCGGGCCCCGGTGACCGACACCTCGCGCACCCCGGCGATGCCGCGCAACTCGGGCACCGCGATGCGGTTCAGCTTGTCGTACATGGCGCGCTGGTCGCCGCCGTCGCCCACGGCCAGCACCATCACCGGGATGTCGTCGGTGTTGCCCGCCACCACCGTCGGTTCCACCCCGGCCGGCAGCCGTCCGCTCAGCCGGCCCACGGCCTGCTGCAGCTTGGCCACCGCCGCCTCGACGTCGGTGCCGTACTCGAACGACACCTGGATCTGCGCCATGCCCTCGCGGGAGGTCGAGGTCACCTCGGTGACGCCCGCGATGCCCTGGAACCCGCTCTCGATGGGCTTGGTGACCTGCTCTTCGACGATGTCGGGAGCGGCGCCCGCGTACGGCGCCACCACGAACGCCCCGGGAAACGACAGCGAGGGCAGCAGCTGCTGCTTCAGCGACGGGATCGCGAAGGCTCCGAACGCGCTGATCACGACCGCGACCATGATGACGAGGCTGCGGTTGGCGAGGCTGAGCCTGGCCAGAGCGGTCATTGGCGTGGACCTCCCGATTCGCGGGTGAGAACCCTGAAAGTTTCCGGCAATGCTAACACTTCGCGTAGAGCGAATATTTAGCCCCGTCATGAACTCCTGGTAACCTGACCGGGCCCGCGCGGAAGGTGAAAGTGGACGACAGAGAAGAGCTCATCGCTCGCATCGGCGAGGCCCAGCACGCCCTGGGACGCGCCTTCTCCAACGACCGCTCGTTGCCGCTGCTGGCTCTCAACCTCACCATGCAGCAGCTCAAGGTCACCCTCATCCTGACCGGCCGCGGCTCGGCCTCCGGCCAGGAGCTCGCCGCCACCCTCGGCACCGGCCTCGGCACCGTCACCGGCATCGTCGACCGGCTCGTCGCCCAAGGGCTGGTCACCCGACGCGAGGACCCCAGCGACCGCCGCATCCGCCGCGTCGAGCTCACCGAGGCCGGGCGGCGCATGACCGAGGAGCTCATCGACGCCGGCCTCACCGGCTACCGGCGCCTGCTCGACCGGCTGGACACCCCCACGCTGCGCGACCTGGACAAGGTGATGACCAAGCTCTGCCAGGCCGCCACCGACCTGTACGGCCCCTACTGACCCACCCGGCCGATCTCCGCACGCCGCGCCTCGCCGGTTCACGGCCCCGGCCGCCGGGCCGTACCGGTTCACGAAGCCCGTGGCCGGGGCCCCGCCGTTCACCCGTCCCGCCGTTCACCCGTCCCGCCGTCCGCGGGGCTCGTCGGCGGTCGTGACGGCCGGACTGGTAGCTTCAGGGGCCGTGCACGACGATCACCCGCCCGTCCCGGGCCATCTGGACGCGCTGTTCTCCCTGTCCGGCCGCACCGCCCTGGTGACCGGCGGCAGCTCCGGCATCGGCCAGGCCATGGCCGAGGCGATCGGCCGCGCCGGCGCCGGTGTCGTCATCGTCGCCCGCCGCGAACCCGAGCTGGCCGCCGCCGCCGAACGCATGCGCGGCCACGGCGTGCGCGTGGCCACCATCGCCGCCGACCTGGGCGAACCCGCTGGCCTGCGCCGGGTGTGCGACCAGGCCGCCGGCTTCTTCGGCGAGATCGACATCCTGGTCAACGTCGCCGCCAACAACATCCGCCGCCCCATGGGGGAACTCACCCCCGAGGACTACGAGGCGACGATGCGCGTCAACATCACCGCCCCGTACATGCTCGGCCAGCACTTCGGCCCGCGCATGGCCGCGCGCGGCTGGGGCCGCATCATCAACGTCGGCTCCCAGCAGTCGATCAGCGCCTTCGGCGACAGCGGCGCCTACGGCGTCAGCAAGGCCGCCGTCGCCGGGCTCACCCGCTCGCAGGCGGAAGCCTGGTCCCGCCAGGGGGTGCGCAGCAACACCGTCGTCCCCGGGTTCGTGCTCACCCCGCTCACCGCTCCCGCCCAGGCCATCCCCGGCCGCGTCGAGGCGATGGCCGCCCGCGCCATGGTCGGCCGCAACGGCCTGCCCGGCGACTTCGCCGGCATCGCCGTCCTGCTGGCGGGCGACGCCGCCGAGTACATCACCGGCCAGACCATCTGCGTCGATGGTGGTTTCTCCGTTCATTGATCGTGTGGTGTTCTGCGTTCCCGTCGCCTTTACAAAGTATGGTCATGGCGGGGATTTGACCTGGAGCGCGCTCCAGGTTCAACACTGGAGGGCACGGACGCCTCCGCGCGTCCGGCATGACCGCCACAGCAGCGAGGAGGACCAGCCATGAAACAGCGCGCCCTTGGCCGGGGCCTGACCGTCTCGGCCCTCGGACTCGGCTGCATGGGCATGAGCGAGTTCTACGGGCCGGGCGACGACGCAGAGTCCACCGCCACCATCCACCGGGCCCTCGACCTCGGCGTCACATTCCTGGACACCGCCGACATGTACGGCCCCTTCACCAACGAACGGCTGGTCGGCGCGGCGATCGCCGCGCGCAGGGACGAGGTCGTCCTGGCCACCAAGTTCGGCATCGAACGCCGGCCCGACGGCACCCGCGTCGGCGTCAACGGCCGTCCCGACTACCTGCGGCAGGCGTGCGACGCCTCCCTCCAGCGGCTCGGCGTCGACCACATCGACCTGTACTACCAGCACCGCGTCGACCCCTCGGTGCCGATCGAGGAGACCTGGGGCGCCATGGCCGAACTGGTCGCCGCCGGCAAGGTGCGCCACCTGGGCATCTCCGAGGCCGCCCCGGACGTGGTCCGCCGCGCCCACGCCGTCCATCCGGTCACGGCGGGCCAGTACGAGTACTCGCTGTTCACCAGGGACATCGAGGCGGAGCTGATCCCGCTGTTCCGCGAGCTCGGCATCGGGCTGGTCGCCTACAGCCCGCTCGGCCGCGGTTTCCTCACCGGCGCGATCACCAGCGCCGGACAGCTCGACGCCACCGACTTCCGCGCCTCCAACCCGCGATTCCAGGGCGAGAACTTCACCGCCAACCGGACGCTGGTCGCCGGAGTGGAGGAGATCGCCCAGAACAAGGGCGTCACACCGGCCCAGCTAGCCCTGGCCTGGGTGCTCGACCAGGGCGGGGACGTCGTGCCCATCCCGGGCACCAAGCGGCGCACCTACCTGGAGCAGAACGTCGCCGCGCTCGACATCGCGCTGACCGGCGACGAACTGGACGCGCTGGAGAAGGCCGCCCCCAAGGGCGCCGTGGCCGGCGAGCGCTACCCGGCCGCCGGCCTGCCCCGCCTCACCTCCTGAATCAGGGCGGCCTCCTCAGCCGGGCAATCTCATGAGTCAGGACAGGTGGCGGTCCAGGAGCCGCTCGGCGCGGGCCAGCGTCTCGCGGACGTTGGCCTCCGTCAGCGCCATCGCCTCGGGGATGCTCAGCCAGCGCAGCGGCGCCCCGGGGTTCTCCGGACGGGCCGCCTCCGGAGTGGAGGTCGCCAGCAGGTACCGCAGGTCGGCGTGCTCATGGGCCGGCTCGTGCGCGCTCGCCGCGACCGGGACGACCACCACGTGCACGATCTCGGCGGACGACCCGTCCGGCCATGGCCGCAGGTCGGCCAGGCCGGTCTCCTCCTCGCCCTCGCGCAGCGCGACGGCGGGCGGGTCGGTCTCGCCGGGGTCGGCGTGCCCGCCCACCTGCAGCCACGCGCCCTGACGGGCGTGCCGGCGCAGCAGCACCCTGCGGGTGGGAGGGTGCAGGACCAGCGCCGACACCGTTACGTGCAGCGCGGTCGAGCGCCCCAGGGGTCACCGGCCGCGGGCAGCGCGCGGGCCCGCTCAAGGTCGGCGGCCTCCTGCCCGGTCGAGGGCCGGTAGCGGTCCAGCGCCGCCGTCAGCGGATCCGGCGGTCGCATGCCGTCACCCATGCCATGCCTCCCGGAAAGTCAGAACGCGCGGTGCGCGGCACGCCCGCCACCGCCTCGCGCCGATGGAACCCGCCGAGACTCGCACACCGCCCGCGACCCCGGCAATCCGATTAGCCGGAGCCCGCCCGCAGCAGACGCCGGACCGCAGCAGACGCCCGCCCTGCGGGAACCCCCGCCCTGTTGCCGGCCCCGCCCAGTAGCCGGCCCCATCGTGGACGGGGCCTGCGATGCGCCGGCGGGCTTTGACGGGCGGGCGCGGCGGGCTCAGCCGGACGCGTCCGAGGGGGCGCAGGCGGCGGCGCGGGCCAGCAGCAGGGTGCGCTCGCGGTCGTTGCGGGTGAGGGAGGCCGCGCGCTCGAACTCCGCGCGCGCCTCGGCGGTCCTGCCCAGGCGGAACAGCAGGTCGCCTCGCACGCTCGGCAGCAGATGGTAGCCCTTCAACGACGAATCACCGGCCAGTTCGTCCACCAGCCGCAGACCCGCCTCCGGGCCGAACGCCATCGCCAGGGCCACCGCGCGGTTCAGCTCCACCACCGGAGAGGGCACCAGCCGCACCAGCGCCTCGTACAGCGTGGCGATGCGCACCCAGTCGGTGTCGGCGGCGGCGGCCGCGCGGGCGTGGCAGGCGGCGATCGCGGCCTGCAGGGTGTAGGGCCCCGGGGCGCCGCCGAGCGCCTCGGCGCGTTCCAGGGACACCAGCCCGCGCTGGACGGCGGCGCGGTCCCACCGGCGGCGGTCCTGTTCCAGCAGCAGGACCGGCTCCCCCGACGGGCCGACCCGGGCGGCCGAGCGGGACGCCTGGATCTCCATGAGCGCGACCAGGCCGTGGACCTCCGGCTCGCGGGGCATCAGCCCGGTAAGCACCCTGCCCAGGCGCAGCGCCTCCTCGCACAGCGCCGGGCGCATCCAGTCGTCCCCGGCGGTCGCGGTGTACCCCTCGTTGAAGATCAGGTAGATGACCTCCAGCACCGACGACAGCCGTCCGGCCAGCTCGGCGCCCGCGGGCACCTCGAAGGGGACCCGGGCGTCGGCCAGGGCGCGCTTGGCCCGCACGATGCGCTGGGCCACGGTCGCCTCGCCCACCAGGAACGCCCTGGCGATCTCCTCGGTTCTCAGCCCGCCGAGCATGCGCAGGGTGAGCGCCACGCGCGCCTCGGCGGACAGCACCGGGTGGCAGGCGGTGAACACCAGGCGCAGCATGTCGTCCTCGATGCCGCCGTCGAGGGACTCCTCCAGCGCGGTCAGGTCCGCGTCGTCGTCTCGGGCGTCGCTGAGCAGTTCGTGGCCGAGTTCCTCGACCTTGCGCTCCAAGCGCTCGCGCCGCCGGAGCAGGTCGATCGCCCGGCGCTTGCCGACGGCCATGAGCCAGGCGCCGGGATTGCGCGGGACGCCCTCGCGCGGCCACTGCTCGAGCGCGGCCACCAGCGCGTCCTGGGCGAGTTCCTCGGCGACCCCGATGTCGCGCACGACACGGGCCAGACCGGCCGTCACCCGTGCCGACTCGGCCCTCCACACCTGGTCGATCGCCCGATGCGCTTCCGAAACCGCCATGGCGACCTATCACAGCATCTTCTCCGCCACGCCCGCAAACCGGGCCCCCTTGGCGCGGTCCTCAGCTCATCGGGGTGGACATCATCTGCTCGACCAGGGAGGTGGTGTGCTTGGCGTACCGGAACAGCGGGTGGGCGAGCACCTCGCGCAGGAACGGCAGGCCGGTGCGCAGCCCCGGCCCCTGGACGACGGTCTCCTCCAGCGCCCGGTCGGCGCGGGCCAGCGCCTGTTCCCGCGTGGGAGCCCACACCGCCACCTTCGCGATCAGCGGGTCGTAGTCGGCCGTGATCCGCACTCCGGCGGCCGCGTGGGTGTCCACCCGGGTGAACGGGCCGCCCGGGGGGACGAACCGCTCGATCAGGCCGGGCGCGGGCAGGAAACCGCGCGCGGGATCCTCGGCGTTGACCCGGCATTCGATGGCCACCCCGCAAGGGGCGATGTCGGCCTGCCGCAGCGACAGCCGCCGCCCCGCCGCGACGAGGATCTGCTCGCGCACCAGGTCGACGCCGGTCACCATCTCGGTGATGGGGTGCTCCACCTGCAGCCGGCAGTTCACCTCGATGAAGTAGCACGCGCCGTGCTCGTCCAGCACGTACTCGAAGGTGCCGGCGCCCACGTATCCGGCGGCGCGGGCGGCGCGCACGGTGATCTCCCCCAGGTGCTCGACGGTCGCCGCGGGAAGGTTGGGCGGCGGGGTCTCCTCGATCAGTTTCTGCCGGCGCCGCTGCACCGAGCAGTCGCGCGCGCCGAGGTGGACGACGTCGCCGTGGCCGTCGGCGAGGATCTGCACCTCCACGTGCCGGGCCGCGTCCACGTACTTCTCCACGTACACGCGGGGGTCGCCGAACAGCGCCAGCGCGTCGCGGCGGGTGGCCGCGTACGCGGCGGCGAACTCGCCGGGCTTGTGCGCCACGGTCATGGCGCGACCGCCGCCGCCCGCCGCGGCCTTGATCACGACGGGGTAGCCGACGGCGTCGGCGGTGCGCGCGGCCTCGGCGGCGCCGCCGGCCGGGTCCGCACCGCCGGGCAGCACGGGCAGGCCGGCGGCCACCGCGAACTCCCTGGCCGACACCTTGTCGCCCAGGCGCGCGATCACCCGAGGCGGCGGGCCGATCAGGGTCAGGCCGTGCGCCTGGCAGATCTCGGCGAACTCGGCGCTCTCCGACAGGAAGCCGTACCCGGGATGGACGGCGTCGGCGCCGGTCTGCAGCGCGGCGGCCACGATCGCGGCCGCGTTGAGGTAGCTGCGCCGCGGCGCGGCCGGCCCGATCTGGACGGCCTCGTCGGCCAGGCGCACCGCCGGGGAGTCGCGGTCCACCGTGGAATGGGCGACCACCGTGCGGATCCCCATCTCACGGCACGTCCGGAGCACGCGCAGCGCGATCTCGCCCCGGTTGGCGATCAGAACTGTGGTGAACATGGCGCTCCAGGCTCCGGGCTCGGAATTGCTATCAGTGACCGCTTACAGATCGGCCGTCCCACACGGACTCTCGACCCCTCAGCGGGCCGATCACCTCAGGCGGATCGTCTACGAGTCGGTCTCCTCATCCGGATCGATCCCTCTCCTCGATCCATCTCCGTCGCTCGCGTGCGAGTCCCTCGTCTCGTGCCAGGTCAGTGATCACCTAGGGGGACCAGGGCGAGCAGCGGTTCCTCGTACTGCACCGGCGCGCCATCGGCGGCGACGATCTCGGTGACGCGGCCGCCATGCTCCGCCTGCACGGCGTTCATGAGTTTCATGGCCTCGACTATCCCGATCTGCTGTCCGGGCTCGACGATGTCGCCCACCTCGACGAACGGCGGAGCGCCCGGCTCCTGGGCCCGGTAGAACGTGCCCACCATCGGTGAGGTGACCACGATCGCGCCGTCCGCGAACGCCGCACCGTCCCCGGCACGGGCAGGGGCGTCGTCCAGCCGATCGACATGAGCATCGGCGCCGTCCCCGGCCTGCCCGCGAGGGCCGCCGGACCGGGCGGCCGGCCCGTCCGGCACGCGGGCGGGATCGCCGGCGGCGCTCGGCGTGGCCGCCCACTCCACCGCGACGGCCAGGGTGGCGGTGGAGACGGTGATCCTGTGCAGCGGCGCAGGGCCGGCGCCCGCCAACTTCGCGGCGTGGCGCACGACCCAGTCCAGCACGCGCTCCCCCTCGTCCACCGGTGTGATCTCGGCTGTCATGCGCTTCCTCCTCGAACGGCCACCACTACCGTGATGTGACGGGTTGGCCGGTGTGGCCGCTCGCCGGCGGCGGTTCTTCCCCGCTGTGGTGCTTGATTTGATCGGCGCCGGGCCGGCGGGTCGTAGGACGGCGATGCCGGCGCCGCTGTACGGCGCCCGGCCTGGCGAACGCCCGTCGCGGGCGCATCACACGACTCCGTAGCGGCGGAAGCGCCGTCTGCGCGCGGCCACCAGGTCGGCCGGGTCGGTCCGCGCCAGTTCGTACAACGTCGAGGTGACGGCGCGACCGACCAGGCCGGCGGTGAGGGCCGGGTCGCGGTGAGCGCCGCCGTCCGGCTCGGGGACCACGGCGTCGACGACGCCCTGACCAAGCAGGTCTCGCGCCGTGAGCCGCAGGGCGCCCGCGGCTCGGGGCGCGGCGGACGGGTCACGCCACAAGATCGCCGCGCACCCTTCAGGGCTGATCACCGAATAGACGGCGTTACCCAAGGCGAGCACCCGGTCGGCCACGGCCAGGGCGAGCGCGCCGCCACTGCCGCCCTCTCCGGTGACGACGGCGACCACCGGCACGGGCAGGGCGGACATCAGGCGCAGGTTCTCGGCGATGGCGTGGGCCTGGCCGCCTTCCTCAGCCTCGACCCCGGCGCACGCGCCGGGGGTGTCGACGAGCGTGACCACGGGCAGGCCGAGCTTGCCGGCCAGCCGCATGAGCCGGGCCGCCTTGCGGAACCCGGCCGGAGACCCCATGCCGAAGCCGCGGGCGACCAGTTCGCGGGTGTCGTGCCCCTTCTGGTGGCCGACGAGCATGACCGGGACACCGTCGAGCCGGCCGATGCCGCCGACGATGGCCGGGCAGTCTCCCGACATCCGGTCCCCGTGCAGTTCCTGGAAGTCCTCCAGCAGGTGGCAGGCGTAGTCGAGGGTCGTGGGACGACCGGGGTCGCGGGCCAGGACGACGGTCTGCCAGGGGTCCAGCTCGGGCAGTTCGCCCGGGTGGCGCACCAGACGAGGCGCGCCGTCCCGCCACGACGGTGGGACTCGGCGGCCGTCGCGGGCCCACGCGGCGGCCGACAACAGGTGAGCCAGCGACGGGCGTAGCTCGGCGCGCTGTCGTACCCCGTCCACCAGGCCGCCGGCCAGCAGCGTCTCGGCGGTCTGGAAGCCGTCGGGCAGGCGCTGCCCGATCGTGCCGGCGATCACCCGAGGGCCGGCGAACCCCATGTGCGCGCCGGCCTCGGCGAGGATGACGTCGGCCAGGGTGGCGTAGGAGGCGGCGACGCCGCCGTAGGTGGGGTCGGTCACCACCGTCACGGTGAGCAGGCCCGCGTCGTCCAGGCCGGCCAGTGCCTGGGCGGTCTTGGCCATCTGCATCAGAGCCAGCGCGCCCTCCTGCATCCGGGCGCCCCCGGACGCCGTCACCACCACAAGCGGCACGCGCGTGTTCAGGGCGTGCTCGGCGGCGGCGGTGATGCGTTCCCCGACGGCGCACCCGAGGCTGCCGCCCATGAAGGCGAAGTCCATGACGGCGGTGACGACCGGGTGGCCGTGCAAGGACGCGGAGGCGCACACCACCGCCTCCGGCAGACCCGAGCCCCGTCGCGCCTGCTCCAGGCGGACGGAGTACGGGCGAACGTCGGTGAAGTCGAGGGGATCGTCCAGGGTGGGCGCCGCTGTGAGCCGGCTCGGCGTGCCGGGGTCGAACAGCTGGTCCAGCCGCTCGCCGGCGCCCAGCCGATCGTGATGGCCGCAGCCCGCGCACACGCGCAGGTTTCTGCGGTGGTGCTCACCGTAGACGGGGTCCTGGCAACCCGGGCAGCGGATCCACGGCGAGGAGGCGGCGGCCGGGCAGACGGCGGTCACGCGGCGCTCCCCGAGCCCATCGGGTGTTCGGCGTCCGGGGCCGCATCAGGAAACGCGGCACGGGCCGGCGGGGCGGCGCAGGCCGGCGTGACGGCCCAAGGTGCCGCGGTGGCCTCCGGGCGGACGTGTGGTCGCATGTTCGTTCCTCCCCAGACCTTCGGGGGTACGCCGGCCGCGGCGCGCGGCGGGCCTCTCTGATCGCAACGATGCGCCCGGCCGCTGGTCGGACGATGGGAACACGATGGAGGCGCCCTGGTCCCGGAACCGAAACGCCGCCCGTAGCGGGCAGCCCGGCGAGGCTGGACCGAGGGTGGCGTGGCCATGTGTCGAGGATGCGCGGTGTTCCGGCTGCGAGCCGACCGGCTAACCGGATGCCTTCTCGCCGGCGTCGATCGCGCGCTGGTAGCGCCTTGTCAGGGTGCGTAGCGCGTCCACCAGCTCTGGCGAGTCCACGATGGTGAAATCGGCGTCCAGCATGCCCAGATAGAGGGCGAGCATCTCCGGGTGGTCCGAGCCCGGCTCGAACGCGCACCGATCCTCGCCAAGGGGCCGCACCTCCACCGGGATCGGCAGCCGCTCTCGCACCTGTGACGCGGGCGCGTGCACGATCACCCGCGCCTGGTATCGCCAGGTCGCCTCGCCGACTCCGCGTGCCACTCGCGCCGTGATCTCCGCGTCGGGCGGTAGCGCGCGGGGCGTGAAGCGCGGCCCGGCCGGCGTCCGCGGCTCGATGCGGTCGACCCGGAAGGTGCGCCAGGCGTCCCGGTCCACGTCGAAGGCCACCAGGTACCAGCGCCGCCGGTCGTGCACCAGGCGGTACGGCTCCACCGAGCGCCGGGTGGCCGCCCCGGAATGCGCCCGGTAGTCGAACCGGAGCCGCTCATGGTCCCGGCACGCGCTCGCGATCACGGTCAGCACGTCCGGATCGACCTGCGCGCCGGGCGACGGCATCGGCAGCGCGTGCGACCGGAAGGCGCTCACCCGGTGACGCAGCCGCGGGGGAAGCACCTGCTGCAGCTTGGCCAGCGCGCGCATCGAGGTCTCTTCGATCCCCGCGATGGAGCCGCTCGCGGCGGTGCGCAGGCCGATCGCGACCGCCACCGCCTCGTCGTCGTCCAGCAGCAGCGGCGGCAGGGCGCCGCCCGAGCCGAGCCGGTACCCGCCGGCCACACCCGGCCGCGCGTCGACCGGGTAGCCGAGCGCGCGCAACCTGCCGATGTCATTGCGGACGGTGCGGGTGGTGACGCCGAGCCGGGTGGCGAGCTCGGCGCTGGTCCAGTCGCGCCGGGCCTGCAGCAGCGACAGCAGGCGCAGCAGCCGCGCCGAGGTTTCCAGCATGCTTCGATCCTCACGGCAATCTAGGAACGATCCTTTCCGCGAATGTTCCTAGTCTTCTCCGCGTGAGACAAGAGCGCTCACGATCCGCCCGGCCGTACCGGCCCGTCGACAAGGAGAAGCGCAGTGAGCGACGGCATCGAGCCCTTCCGCATCGAGATCCCCCAGTCCGACGTCGACTACCTGCACGACCGGCTCGCCAACGCCCGCTGGCCCGGCGAGCTGCCCGGCACGGAGTGGACGCGCGGCGTGCCCGTAGATCACCTGAAGGAGCTCGCCGAGTACTGGCGCACGCGGTACGACTGGCGCGCCCAGGAGGCACGGCTGAACCGGTACCCGCAGTTCGTCACCGAGATCGACGGCCAGCGCGTCCACTTCCTGCACATCAGGTCCGACCGGCCCGACGCCAAGCCGCTGCTGATCACACATGGCTACCCGAGCTCCGTCGCCGAGTTCCTGCACCTGATCGAGCCGCTGGTCGCCCCTGCCTCGGGCCAGGCCTTCCATGTCGTCGCGCCGTCGCTGCCCGGCTATGCCTTCTCGACCCCGCTGAGCGCGACCGGCTGGGCGATGGGCCGCACCGCACGCGCCTGGGTGGAGCTGATGCGCCGGCTCGGTTACGAGCGGTACGGCGTCCACGGCGGCGACGTCGGCGCCGGTGTGTCCGGCATGGTCGCCGGCCTCGACGGCGACCGGGTCATCGGCGCGCACGTCGTGACCGACCCGCTGACCGCCGCGAGCGTCGCCACCTTCATCCCGGGGATGGCGGGCCGCCTCGACGAGAACGACCCGGTCGACAAGCTGATCCTGAGCCGGATGGAGGCGTTCGGCAAGGAAGGGTCCGGCTACCTGGCGATCCAGAACAGCCGGCCGCAGACCATCGGCTACGGCCTGGCCGACTCACCGCTGCTGCAGCTGGCCTGGATCGCCGAGAAGGTCCACGAGTGGACCGACCTGCCGGTCGACCGCGACCAGCTTCTCACCACGGTCAGCCTGTACTGGTTCACCGGCTCCGGCGCTAGCGCCGCGCACAGCCTGTACGAGCAGGCGCACTCGTCCGACTGGGGCGCGCCGCCCGCCGTACCGCAGGGGTTCGCGGTCTTCGGCGCGGACGAGACGGTGCGCAGGCTGGTCGCCGCGCCGGCCGGCGCGCACTGGAGCGAGTTCCGGCGCGGCAGGCACTTCCCGGCGATGGAGGCCCCGGACGTGCTGGCGGCGGACCTGCGGGCGTTCTTCGGGCCGCTGCGGTGACGACGCGCTGAGCCGGCGCCGGAGCAGGGCCGGGGGTAGCGGACGTGTGAGCGGTCCCGGCCCCGGGCCGCACCACGTGCGGCTTGTGGAATTATCCGCATTTGTCGCATTAAACCCTGGCAGAGATGCGGCGCTTTTCCTGGCCAAAGCCGGGCCGACATTATTGGGAAATGCTGGACGAGGTAAAGAATATAGTACTAGACCAGGACTTTTTCGGAGATTTTGTCCTCATGAGCCATCTTTCCGGCAGTTCCGATAAGCGGCTCCATCTAAATTCGAGGAGTCCACCAGGCGCCCGAGCACGCGCCGACGCCGTGCGCCGGTCGGCTCGGACGGCGTCGCCGATCAACTGCGGAGATCACATGGAGTTCCGGGTTCTGGGTTCGCTGGCAGTCGTCGACGACAGCGCCGATCTGACGCCGAGCGCCGCCAAGGTCCGCGCGGTGCTGGCCATGCTGGTCCTGCGGCACAACCAGATCGTGTCCACGCGCGAGCTGATCGACGAGCTGTGGGGCGAGCGGCCCCCGGCGACCGCCCTGCCCACCTTGCACACCTACGTGTACAAACTGCGCAAGATGCTCGGCACCGGCGGCCCCGCCACGGTGGTGACCCAACCCTACGGCTACCTGCTGGCCACCGCTCCCGAGACCATCGACGTGTACCGCTTCGAACGCCTGGTCGCCGACGGCTGGAGCGCGCTGGAGCGCGACGACGCCGCGCACGCGACCGAGACCCTGACCCAGGCCCTCGCGCTGTGGCGGGGGCCCGCCCTGGCCAACCTGGCCGCGGGCGAACTGCTGTCGGCGCAGATCACCCGCCTGGAGGAGAGCAGGCTGCGGGCCCTGCAACTGCGCCTGGACGCCGACCTTCGCCTGGGACGGCACCGCGAGCTGATCAGCGAGCTGAAGCAGCTCATCGCCACCCATCCGCTCAACGAGGACTTCTACGCCAAGCTGATGACCGCCCTGTACCAGGCCGGGCGGCGCGGCGAGGCGCTGGAGGTGTACCAGAACCTGCGTCAGGTGCTGGTCGGGCAGCTCGGCCTGGAACCCTCCCCCGCCCTGTGCCGCCTGCAGCAGCGGCTGCTGTCGGCCAACCCCGGCCTGGAACAACCCGACCTGAACCCCGCGCCGGCCGCCGTCCCGGCCGCCGCGCCCGCGGCGGCCGTCAAACCGGCCCAGCTCCCGCCGGACATCGCCGACTTCGTCGGCCGCGGCCAGGTGGGCGACCAGATCGCCGCCGTACTGTCGGGTCCGGCCGGGTCCGGCACCGCCGTGCGGGTGGTGTGCATCAGCGGGATGCCGGGGGTGGGCGAGACGGCGCTGGCGGTGCACGCCGCCCACCGGGCCCGCGCGGCCTACCCGTCCGGGCAGTTCTTCGCCGAGCTCGGCGGGTCGGGGGTCCCCGCCGAGCCCGGCGAGGTGCTGGCCGGGTTCCTGCGCGCCGCGGGCGTCCCTCCGGGCGACGTCCCGGCCGACCGCGACGAGCGCAGCAAGCTGTTCCGCACCTGGTGCAGCGACCGCCAGGTGCTCATCGTGCTCGACGACGCCGCCGGATACGCCCAGATCCAGCCGCTGCTGCCCGGCTCCGCCGGCTGCGCCGTCATCGTGACCAGCCGCTTCGCCCTGCACGGGTTCGCCGGCGCGCACATGGTGGAGCTGGAGCCGCTCACCGAGCAGGAGGGGCTGGAACTGCTCGCCCGGATCATCGGGGTGGCCCGGCTCGAGAGCGAGCGCGCGGCGGCCACGCGGATCGTGCGCCTGTGCGGGCGGCTGCCGCTGGCGCTGCGGTGCGCCGGTTCGCGCCTGGCCGCCGGGCAGGGCCTGACGCTGGCCAAGTTCGCCGAGCGCCTGGAGGACCCCCGCTCGCGCCTTTCGGACCTGCGGGTCGCCGACCTGGACGTGCGCACCGCCTTCCGCGCCACCTACGAGCGGCTCGGCGAGCGCGAGCGCAGCCTGTTCCGGCTCCTCGGCCTGCTGCAGACCCCGGACATCACCATGCGCCAGGCGGGCGCGCTGCTCGGCTGCGAACCCGGCCACGCCGAGCGGCTCCTCGCGCGGCTGGCCGACTGCTCGCTGCTGTCGGCGCGGACCACGCCCCTGGGCGAGGTGCACTACGCCATCCACGAGCTGGTCCGGCTGTACGCGCGCGAGTGCCTGGAAAGGGAGCTGGACGGCCACGGGCAGACGGTGGCCGCCTCCTCGCAGGCCGCTCCCCCGGCACCCTCCACGCCTGAGGCCGCTCCTCCGGCGCCCACCGCGCCGGAGGCCGCTCCCCAGGAGGCCGCTCCTCACGAGAGCGTTTCCGAGGAGGGCGCTCCCTGTGAGACGCCCGCGGCCGCCGGGGCGCCCGACCGCCGGTACGAGACCGCCGGGCGGCCGCTCTCGCTGACCGCGCCGGCCGAGTGCGTCAACGGCGCGTCCCACGTACTCGGCCCCTGACCGACATTTCCCGACACTAGCGTCGCATCAGCATCAAACCAGGCGTTCCACGCAGCATTGCTGCGTACGGAACGAAAGGAGACGCCTGGTGCACCGGACGCTAATCGTGGCGCGGATGGAGCCCTCCGAGACCGAAGCCGTCGCGAAGATCTTCGCCGACTCGGACGCGAGCGACCTGCCGCATCTCATCGGAGTGTCACGCCGCACGCTGTTCCGCTTCCACGACCTGTACTTCCACCTGGTCGAGGCGGACCGCGACATCACGCCGAACCTGTACAAAGCACGCAGCCACCCGCTGTACGGCGAGATCAACCAGCGGCTCAGCGAGCACATCCGCCCCTACGACCCCGGCTGGCGCGAGCCCAAGGACGCCATGGCCGAACCCTTCTACACCTGGGAGGCCGACGGCCATGAGTGACATCCGCCTGTCCAAGTTCAACGCCGAGCAGGTGGAGCCCAACCACCGACGCGGCGGCGACATCCGCGTCCTGCTCGGCCCGAAGACGGCCGGCGCCACCTCCGGCTTCATGGGCGTCGCCTACCTCAAGCCCGGCGAGCACTTCGTCGAGCACTACCACCCCTACTCCGAGGAGTTCATGTACCTCGTACGGGGCACGGTCACCGCCCGCATCGACGGCGGCCAGGAGATCGTCCTCAACCCCGGCGACGCGCTCATGGTGCCCAAGACCGTCCGGCACCGCGTCGACAACACCGGCACCGAGGAGGCCTGCATGGTGTTCCACGCCAGCCCCCTCGCGCCCCGCCCCGACCTCGGCCACGTCGACACCGAGCAGGCCGCGAGCGAGGCCCAGGCAGGGAGCCCGCGGTGAACCTCACCGGCACCCGTCCGACGGCACGGCGCCGCACCCGGGCGCGACCGGCCCGCCCGCCCTCACCGCGCACGCGGCGGGAACGCCGGGTGGTCGTCACCGGCATCGGCGTCACCGCGCCCGGCGGCATCGGCGTCAAGGCGTTCTGGGAGCTGATCACCGCCGGGCGGACCGCCACCCGGGCCATCAGCCTGTTCGACGCCACCGGCTTCCGCTCCCGGATCGCCGCCGAATGCGACTTCGACCCGGCCGCCCAGGGCCTGTCGCCGCAGGAGATCCGCCGCATGGACCGCGCCGCCCAGCTCGGCGTGGTCAGCGCGCGCGAGGCGCTGGCCGACAGCGGCCTGGCCGGCGCCGGCGTCCCGTCCGAACGGATCGGCGTCTCCGTCGGCAGCGCCGTCGGCTGCACCATGGGCCTTGAGGAGGAGTACGTCGTCCTCAGCGACGGCGGCCGGAGATGGCTGGTCGACCCCGCCTACGGGGTGCCCCAGCTGTACGGGTACATGGTGCCCAGCACCATCGCCACCGAGGTCGCCTGGACCGGCGGCGCCGAGGGCCCGGTCGCGCTCATCTCCACCGGCTGCACCGCCGGCCTCGACTCGGTCGGGCACGGCTACCAGCTGGTCAAGGAGGGAAGCGCGGACGCCGTCGTGGCCGGGGCCACCGACGCGCCGATCTCGCCGATCACCGTCGCCTGCTTCGACGCCATCAAGGCGACCTCGCCCAGCAACGACGACCCCGAGCACGCCTCACGCCCGTTCGACCTGGACCGCAACGGCTTCGTCCTCGGCGAGGGCTGCGCCATCATGATCCTGGAGGAGCGGGAGGCCGCCCTCCGGCGCGGCGCCCAGGTGTACGCCGAGATCGTCGGGTTCGCCAGCCGCAGCAACGCCTACCACATGACCGGCCTCAAACCGGACGGCCGCGAGATGGCCGAGGCCATCAGGGCCGCCATGCGCCAGGCGCGGCTGGAACCCGGGGACGTCGACTACATCAACGCCCACGGGTCGGGCACCCGGCAGAACGACCGCCACGAGACCGCGGCATTCAAGAGCGCGCTCGGCGACCGGGCCTACCAGGTGCCGGTCAGCTCCATCAAATCCATGATCGGGCACTCGCTCGGCGCGATCGGCTCCATCGAGGTCGCCGCCTGCCTGCTGGCCATCAAGCACAACGTCGTCCCGCCCACGGCCAACCTGCACACCGCCGACCCCGAATGCGACCTGGACTACGTGCCGCTCACCGCGCGCGAGCAGCCCGTGGACGTGGTCCTGAGCGTCGGCAGCGGCTTCGGCGGGTTCCAGACGGCCATGCTGCTGGCCCGCGACGGCGGCGGCACCGGCCAAGGAGGCGGCCATGACTGAACCCGACCACGGGCCGGGAACCCGCCCGGTGGTGACCGGCATCGGCGTCGCCGCGCCCAACGGCCTGGGCACCCAGGCCTACTGGGCGGCCACGCTGGACGGCAAGAGCGGCCTCGGGCGGATCACCCGCTTCGACTCCGAGCGCTACCCGGTCCGCGTCGCGGGCGAGGTGTCGGAGTTCGACGACACCGAGCACGTGCCGAGCCGCCTGGCCGTCCAGACCGACCACTGGAGCCACCTCGGCCTCGCGGCCGCCGACATGGCCCTGCACGACGCGGGCGTCAAACCCGGCGACCTGCCCGAATACGAGATGGCGGTCGTCACCGCCAGCTCCTCGGGCGGCACCGAGTTCGGCCAGCGCGAGATCGAGAAGCTCTGGAGCCAGGGACCGGAGTTCGTCGGCGTGTACCAGTCCATCGCCTGGTTCTACGCCGCCACCACCGGCCAGATCTCCATCCGGTACGGCATGCGCGGACCCTGCGGCGTCATCTGCTCCGAGCAGGCCGGCGGCCTGGACGTCATGGCCCAGGCCCGGCGGCTGCTGCGCCGGGACGCCACCATCGTGGTCACCGGCGGCACCGACGCCTCGCTGTGCCCCTACGGACTGGTCGCCCAGATCTCCACCGGGATGCTGAGCCCCCGCGACGACCCCGAACGGGCCTACCTGCCCTTCGACGCCGACGCCTGCGGCTACGTCCCCGGCGAGGGCGGGGCCATGCTGATCGTCGAGGACGAGGCCGCCGCCCACGCCCGCGGCGCCCGTCCCTACGGCGTGATCGCCGGGTACGGCGCGACCTTCGACCCGCGCCCGGAACCGGGCGCGGAACCGCGCTCCAACCTGGGCCGCGCCATCACCCTGGCCCTGCGCGAGGCGCGCGTCACGCCCGAGCAGGTCGACGTCGTGTTCGCCGACGCCCTCGGCGTCCCCGGCCACGACGTGGCCGAGGCCCGCGCCATCGCGGCGGTCTTCGGACCCTACGGCGTGCCCGTCACCGCGCCCAAGACCATGACCGGACGCCTGTACGCCGGCGGCGCGTCGCTGGACCTGGCCACCGCGCTGCTGGCCGTCCGCGACGACGTGATCCCGCCCACCGTGGGCGTGCGCGCCACCGCCCCGGCCTGCGAGCTGGACCTGGTGCGCAGCGCGGCCAGGGACGGGCCCGTGCGCAACGCCCTGGTGCTGGCCCGCGGCCACGGCGGCTTCAACGCGGCCCTGCTCGTCACGGCCCCTTGACAGACAGACCTCGCGACAACGGAGAACGACATGACGACATTCACCCTCGACGACATGAGACGCATCATGGGCGGCTGCGCGGGAGTGCCGGAGACCGTCGACCTCGCCGACGACATCGGCCAGATGACCTTCGCCGACCTGGGCTACGACTCCCTGGCCGTGCTGGAGATGGCCGCGCGCATCCAGCAGGAGTTCGGCGTCCGCATCCCCGACGACGCCGTCGACGAGCTGAAGACCCCGCAGGCCGCCGTCGACTACGTCGACCGCCGGCTCGCGGCCTGAACCGGAAGGAACGCCATGGCAGGACACACCGACAACGAGATCATCATCGCCGGCCCCATGGACCTGGTGTGGAACATGACCAACGACGTCGAGTCGTGGCCCACCCTGTTCAGCGAGTACTCCTCGGCCGACATCCTCGAACAGCGCGGCCCCACCATCCGCTTCCGGCTCACCATGCATCCTGACGCCGACGGCAACGAGTGGAGCTGGGTCTCCGAGCGCACCCCCGACCCGGCCACCCGCACGGTGCGCGCCCACCGGGTCGAGCCGGGCTGGTTCAAGTACATGAACCTGTTCTGGGAGTACACCCAGGTTCCCGACGCCGTGCGCATGCGCTGGGTGCAGGACTTCGAGATGCGGCCCGACGCCCCGCTCAGCGACAAGCAGATGACCAAGCGGCTCAACGACAACACCGTGATCCAGATGAACCGGATCCGGCAGCTCGTCGAAGAGGCCGCCGAGCAGTCCCCCGCCCGCGCCTGAGTGTCCGCACCCGCAACGCGCCCCGCCACCGACCACCCCCACCCTGCCCCCACGCGGCCTCGTACGGCCGCGCCTCACAACGGCCCCGCCACCGGGGCCGAACCCGGCACGCCTGCCCCCGCTCCCGCCAGAAAGCACGCGACAGAAAGAGAAGAGTGGGCATGAACCACAAGGACAGCGTCTACCGCGTCATGGTCAAAATGCGGATCCATCCCGGCATGGAGCGAGACTTCGAGAAGACCTGGCGGGAAGTCGCCTCCACCATCGCCCGCCAGCCCGCCAACGTCGGCCAGTCACTGGCCAAGAGCCCCGACGAGGACGGCGTCTACTACATCGTCAGCGACTGGGAGAACGAGGAGAAGTTCCACCAGTTCGAGCACAGCGCCGAGCACGCCGCCAACCGCATGCGCCTGGACCCCTACCGCGACCCGGCGGGCACCTCGATGACCCCCATGCTGGTCTCCTCGCGCCTGGGCGACCGCCCCGCGCCCGAGCCCGGCCGCGTGCGCGTCGCGCTGTACCTCAACGAGCCCGAGTCCGACAAGGGCTCGATCGAGAGCGCCTACCACCAGATCAGCACCACCCTGACGGGCCGGGCCGGGCTGCGCGGCAACGAGCTGCTGCGCTCGCTGCGCGACCCGCGCCGGTACGCGGTGCTGAGCGAGTGGGACGACCTGCCTGCCTACCGGGAGTGGGAGCGCAGCCCCGAACACCTGCCGACCACCTCCCCGCTCGCGCGCTACCACGACAAGAACCTCGGGATCTTCGGCTCCTACGAGGTCGTGGCCGCCTACTGACCGGCCCGGGCGGGGGGGGGGGGGGGAGGGGGGGGAGGGGGGGGGGGGGAGGGGGGGGGGGGACGGGGGCGGGTGTGGAGAG
>NZ_JBVJHR010000017.1:27177-111978 GCF_055586705.1 Sphaerisporangium sp. NPDC049457
CCCCCCCCCTCTCTCCCCCCCCCCCCCCCCCCCCCCCCCCCCCCCCCCCCCCCCCCCCCCCCCCCCCCCCCCCCCCCCCCCCCCCCCTCCCCCCCGCCAGCGTGCGGCGCCGCCCGGCGCCGCCGACAACGACGGAGGTATCCGATGCCGTACGCCATGATCACCTTCCGGGTGAAACCCGGGCACGAAGAGGAGCTCGCCGAGCTCTTCGGCGACTCCCCGCCCCTGGAGTCGCCCGTCGTCACCGACGAGCACGGCGAGGAGACCGCCCGGCTGCTCGGCACGGGGGTCTTCGTCAAGGACGACGTGCTCGTACGGCTCATCCACTACCAAGGCGACTTCGCCGGCATCGCCCGGCACCTGGCCTCCCAGCGGCACGTGCACACCATCGAGAAGGGCATCGTGCCCTTCCTCGCCGACGCGCGCGACACCGGCACCACCGAGGGCTTCGCGGCGTTCTTCCGCGACGCGATGATGCGCTGCGTCACGCAGTCGTCCAGCGAGACGCACGCGACCCCGCTGTGAGGCCGGCCAGGGCGTGCGCGGCAGGACCCGCACGCCCGGCCGGCGGTCGCGGGCGGTACGCACCTCTCCCGGGACCGCCCCCACGCACCCGGCGGCGCGAATGGAGCAGACCATGTCCCATGACGACGGCATCGACGTATCGGAGGCCGTGGAGCGCGAGACCGCCGGCCTGCTGGCCCAGGCCGACCGGCTGGTGGAGGCCCTGGCCGCCCGCGCGGGCCTGGACGCGGCGCGCTTTCGCTGCCTGGCCGTGCTGCGCCGCCACAGCCCGCTGCCACTGAGGCGGCTGGCGGCGCTGAGCGGGCTCACCGAGCGGGAGGCCGCCGACGCGGCGTCCCGCATGGAGCGCGACGGCCAGGTGACGCTGCGCGCCCGGCGCGAGGACGGCGAGCCGGACGAGACGCGCGCCGGACGCGGCCACGGCGGCGCCCGGACCGCCCGGCGCGCCCAGGTGCTCGTCCGGCTGAACTCCGCCGCGGACCCCGCCTGCCTGGAACCGGCCCTGCGCGAGCTGCGCGAGGCCTGGTATCCGCTGGTCAGAGGCCGATGCGATGATCTGACGCTCGTCGCGGGGTTCATGGCGCGCAGTCGCAGGCTGACCGACCTGGTGGGCACCATGCGGCGACCACCCGAGCCCTTTACATTGTAGATTCCATGCCGCCGGTAGGATCGGCGCGTGGACGTCCCCGCCGTACCCGACGACGGCCTCGGCGCCGTCACGCCCGCGGGCGATCCCTACGTGGTCTACCTCGGCGCCCTGACGGGCGCCGAGTCCCGCCGCACGATGCGCGGCTGCCTCGACAGGGTCGCCCGCGTCATCACCGGCGATCCCGGCGCGACCGGCGCCGGGCAGCCCTGGCACCTGCTGCGCTACGAGCACACCGTGCGCATCCGGGCCATCCTCACCGAGCGGGGATGGTCGCCCGCCTACGTCAACAAGCACCTGGTGGCGCTGCGCCGGGTCATGCGCGAGGCCTGGCGGCTCGGCCTCATGACCGCCGAGGACTACCACCGCGCCGCCGACCTGCCCCCCCTGGCGCACACCCGGCTGCCGGCCGGGCAGCATGTCCCGCCGGAGGTCGCCGGGGCGGCGCTGGCCGCCTGCGACCACGACCCCTCCCCCGCCGGAGCCCGCGACGGCGCCCTGCTGGCCGTGCTGTACTCCACCGGCTGCCGCCGCGCGGAGGTCGCCGGGCTCGCCCTGGCCGACTACGATCCCGCCTCCCGGTCGCTGCGCGTGCGCGGCAAGCGCGACAAGGAGCGCCTGGTCTACCTGACCGCCGAGGCGGTGGCCCGCACCGAGGCCTGGCTGGCCGTGCGGGGACGAGACCCCGGGGCGCTGTTCTGCCCGATCAACAAGGCCGGCCGGCTGCGCGCCCCCGCCGGGCGCCCGGCGCCGATGACGGGGCAGGCGATCGCCGACATCGTCGGCCGCCGCCTGGCCGCCGCGGGCGCCGCCAAGCGCACCCCGCACGACTTCCGGCGCACCTTCATCGGCGAGCTGCTGGACGCCGGGGTCGACCTGGCCACCACGCAGGCGCTGGTCGGGCACGCCTCTCCGGTCACCACCGCGCGCTACGACCGCCGGCCCGAGAGCCGCCGCCGCGAGGCCGTCGACCGGCTGCGCATGCCGGACGCCCGTCCCCTGCGCCCGGGCGCGCCCTGACACCGCCCCCCGGTCCGTTCGATCCCGCCCATCAGCCGCCGGGGCCGTCGTGGTGTCCGCGGGCCGGCGCCGGCGTGCTCAGGCCTGACGGGCACGCCAGGCGGCGGCGTCCAGGCGGTAGAGCACGTGACGGCGCAGCGGGCTGCCCGGCTCCACCAACGGGTGGTCGAAGTCGTCTGCGGGGTCTCGCGTCATGCCGAGGCGGCGCATGACGGCCTGGGAGCGCAGGTTGGTGGTGCTGGTCATGGACACCACCTGTGTCAGGCCGGCCGGGCCGAAGGCGTGGTCCAGGCTCGCCGTCGCCGCCTCGGTGGCGTAGCCGTGCCCCCACGCCTTGCGGGCCAGCCGCCAGCCGACCTCGACCGCCGGGGTGAAGTGCGCCTCGAAGCGCGGAACCGCCAGGCCGGTGAACCCGACGAACTCGCCGCTGCCCGCGACCTCCACCGCCCACAGCCCGAACCCGTGCTCGTCGAAGCCGGCCATGATGCGCCCGGCCATCGCGTCGCTCTCCTGCCGGGTCAGCGGGGCGGGGAAGTGCTCCATCACCTCGGGGTCGGTGTTCAGCTCGGCGAAAGGCCGCAGATCGTCCTCGCGCCAGCGCCGCAGGATGAGCCGCTCGGTCTCCAGCATGGTCCCCATTGTGGCGCACGGACGTCCCACCCCCTTCCGCCCCGGGGCGCGGGGGCGCCGACCGGCCCTTTCGCGGGGGCGGAGCCGCCGCGGCCGAGGGGTCCAGGGGTCCCCCTGGAGCGGGACGGGGTTCGGCCACGCTGACCTCGCGGGTGTCACGAGTGTGCTTAACTGTAAGCAGCCGATGTGGTTTGTGTCCCCCGGGCCGCAATTACCGCCTTCACGGAATACCGTTCGGCTGGAGCCGTGTTGTGCCTCTCGCCGAGGAGGCGACCGCCACATCGGCCTAAACGAAGCGCCCCGCAAGCCAGCCTTGCGGGGCGCTTCGTTGTACCACGATGTAACAGTTTGTAGGCGGGCGTAACACAAGGTTGTCCATCTGGGCCGTATGGTGGGCATTGGCCGTCCGCACACCGGGAGAGTCCGTGCTGTATCGCCTCACAAAGATCGTCAGCAGTCCCTTCCTGCGCCTGTTGTGGCGCCCGGAGGTGACCGGCGCAGGGAACGTCCCCTCCTCGGGGGCCGCCATCCTGGCCTCCAACCACCTGTCCATCCTGGACTCGGTGTTCCTGCCGCTCATGCTGCCCAGGAAGGTGACCTTCGTCGCCAAGTCCGAGTACTTCACCGGCAACCGCCTGATGGCCATGTACATGCGCGGCACCGGCCAGGTGTCCATCGACAGGCAGAGCGCCGCCTCGGCGCAGGCGATGCTGGACACCGCCGTGCAGGTGCTCAAGGGCGGCGAGCTGTTCGGCATCTACCCCGAGGGCACCCGCTCCCCGGACGGCAGGCTGTACCGGGGCAAGATCGGCGTCGCCTGGCTGGCGCTCACCACGGGCGCGCCGGTGCTCCCGGTCGCCATGGTCAACACCGAGCGCGTGCTGCCTCCGGGGGCCTCGGTGCCGCGGCTGGCGAAGATCGGCATGCACATCGGCGAGCCGATGACCTTCACCGGCGACCCGGCCAGGGCCAAGGACCGCCGGGCGGTCACCGACGAGGTGATGGCGGCCATCCAGCGCCTGTCCGGCCAGGAGTACGTCCCGGCCTACGCCGCGAGCCTGAAGGAACAGGCCGCGCGGGCCGCCTGAGTCCCCCCGGGTTCCCGGTGAAGCGGTGAGCGCCCCCGGCCGGCCGCGCTAGGCTCGTCGCGACGTCCAGACACCGGGGGGTAAGGCGTGCCGCGCGGCCGTACCATCGCGATCACCTCCGCCGTCACCGTGCTGGCGGTGGGAGCCGCCGCCGGCGGCGCCTACTACGTGCTGCACACCAGGGGCAGCGCCGAGCAGACCGCGAGCGGTTTCGCCGCGGCCTGGTCACGAGGCGACCTGGCGGCCATGAAGGCCGACCTGGCGGCGCAGGCGCCCGGTTTCGACGCCGCCTACGCCGAACCGGCCCGGGCCCTCGGGGCCGAGAAGGTCGCGGTCCGGCTCGGCACGGTGACCCCGGCCGGCGACGACCGCGCCAAGGCCGCCTACACGGCCACCATGACGCTGAAGGACATCGGCGAGTGGACCTACACCGGCTCCCTGGACCTGGTGGTGAAGGACCACTACTGGAAGGTCGCCTGGAGCCCGGCCGCCGTGCACCCGGCGCTCACCGGCTCCACCCACCTGGCGCTGAAGACGACCTGGCCCGAGCGCGCCGCCATCGAGGACGCCTCCGGCGCCCGCATCGACACCGGGGACGCCGGCGGCTCGGTGCAGCAGCTGGTGGGCTACCTCGACAAGGCCACCGCCAAGGACGTCGCCAAGCTGGGCTCCTCGTACAAGGCCGGCGACGCGGTGGGCAGGGGCGGGCTGCAGGAGACCTTCCAGCGGAGCCTCGCCGGCGTGCCCACCACGGCCATCACCGTGGTCGACGGGTCCAACAAGGCCGTCAAGACGCTGAAGACCATCGAGGGCTCGCCCGGCTCACCCGTGCGCACCACCCTCGACCCGGCCGTGCAGCGGGCCGCCGTCGAGGCCGTGCGCGACCTTTCCAAGCCGGCCTCGCTGGTCGCGATCAGGCCCGCCAGCGGCGAGATCCTCGCCGTGGTGAACAACCGCGGCGGGTTCAACCGCGCCCTGGACGGGCGCTACCCTCCGGGGTCGACGTTCAAGACCGTCACCGCCGCCGGCCTGCTCGCCGAGGGCCTCACCCCCGGCTCGAAGGTCACCTGCCCCAAGAAGGCCAGCGTCGGCGGGCTGTCGATCCGCAACTCCGACCACGAGTCGTTCGGCTCGCTGAGCTTCCTGGACGCCTACGCCCACTCGTGCAACACCACCTTCGCCCCGCTGGCCGCGCGCCATCTGAGCGGCGGCAAGCTGTACGAGGTGGCCTCCTCCATGGGGTTCAACCAGCCGCTGTCCATCGGCGTCCCGGCCACCAAGGGCAGCATGCCCAAGCCGACCAGCGAGGCCGACCTGGCGGCCGAGTCCTTCGGGCAGGGCCGCATCACCGCCAGCCCGCTGGTGATGGCGACGGTCGCCGCCGCGGTGGCCGACGGCACCTGGCGCCCGCCGACGCTGGTGCCCTCGATCAAGCAGAAGACCGAGCCGCACGCGCTGCCCGAGACGGTGACGGGCCCGCTTCGCACGATGATGTCGGCGGTGGTCACCAAGGGCACCGCCAGGAACGCCGGGCTGCCCAAGGGCACGGCGGGCAAGACGGGCACCGCCGAGTTCGGCACCGGGCCCAAGCTCGACTCCCACGCCTGGTTCATCGGCTTCCGCGGCGACGTGGCGTTCGCCGTGGTGGTGGAGGCGGGCGGCATGGGCGGCGAGGTGGCCGCCCCGGCCGCCGCCCGTTTCCTGCGCGGCCTGCCGGACTGACCCGCCCGCCGCGCGGCGGCGGAGACGCCCCGCGCGCACCCGCACGCCGCGGCATCCGGCCTCATGGCACGGCGGGGCGAGCGGGAGGGACATGACGGCCCGCACGGCGGGACGCGGGCGTGCCGGGCGGCGAGGCCCGGACGTCACATCGGCAGGGCCGCGGCGTCGTGGCGGAAGACCATGATCAGCAAGGTGGCGATCAAGGTGGCGATCAGCAGCCAGCTCACGAGAATGATGATCGTCGATCGGCTGGGACGGCGCCGGCCCCGGCCGGGCTCGGCGGCGCGCCTGCGCCGCTGGGTCTCCCTGCGCTCGACGCGCTCGTTGAACGACTCAAGCCGGGCGGCGAGTCGCGGATCCTCGTCGGTGAGGTAGTTCTCGATCTGGGCAAGCATTCGCTCCTCGTCCTGCGACCAGGCCATGCCGCACCTCCCGGCGACGCAAGCGGTGTGCCGACGTTCTGCCCAACCACGAAGATCTTTAGCCGTTTCGAGGGCTCCTTTTTGCCGCCACTTTGACGCGGTTGCGATCTGCGTCGAATGCCTGTTCTAATCAAGGCATGCGCTGGGACAACCTGCGCCTGACCGACGCCGGCCAGGCGCCCGCCGAGGCGCCGCTGTTCGCCCGCGGCGCGGTCGTCAGGAGCTTCGACACCCCCGAGTTCCGCGGCATGACCTTCTACGAGATCCATGCCCGCTCGATCGTCAACCGAGTGCCCGCGGCCTCCCATGTCCCGTTCGAGTGGACGGTCAACCCCTACCGCGGCTGCTCGCACGCCTGTGTCTACTGCTTCGCGCGCAAGACCCACACCTACCTCGACCTCGATTCCGGGCACGACTTCGATTCCAAGATCGTGGTGAAGGTCAACGCGGCCGAACTGCTGCGCAGAGAGCTGGCCGCGCCGCGCTGGGGCGGCCACCCCATCGCCATGGGCACCAACGTCGACTGCTACCAGCGGGCCGA
Source organism: Sphaerisporangium sp. NPDC049457 (assembly GCF_055586705.1). Taxonomy (NCBI): domain Bacteria; kingdom Bacillati; phylum Actinomycetota; class Actinomycetes; order Streptosporangiales; family Streptosporangiaceae; genus Sphaerisporangium; species Sphaerisporangium sp. NPDC049457. The sequence continues at coordinate 33,772 of NZ_JBVJHR010000017.1, forward strand.
GGGCCGCTACCGCCTGATGCCGGGCATCATCGCCGCGCTGCGCGACGCCCGCAACCCGTTCTCCGTCCTCACCAAGGGCTCGCTGATCCTGCGCGACCTCGACCTGCTGGCCGAGGCCGCCGAGGTGACCGAGGTGTCCACCGCCCTGTCGATCGGGTTCGTGGACGACGAGCTGTGGCGCTCGGTCGAGCCGGGCACGCCCCGCCCGGCCGCCCGGCTGGAGGCCTGCGCGGCGCTCACCGGGCGCGGCCTGCCGTGCGGGGTGCTGATGGCGCCGATCCTGCCCTATCTCAGCGACTCGCCGCGGGCGCTGGCGGCCGCCGTGGCGCAGATCGCCGAGGCCGGCGCCACCCACATCGTGCCGATCGTGCTGCACCTGCGGCCGGGCGCCCGCGAGTGGTTCCTCGGCTGGCTGGGCCGCGAGCATCCCCGCCTGGTGCCGCGCTATCTGGAGCTGTACGGGCGCGGCGCCTACGCGCCGAAGGCCTACCAGGCGCGGGTCGCGCGGCAGGTCCGCGAGCTGGCGCTGCGCGCGGGGGTCGGCCGCTCCGCCACGGCGGCCGCCCGCGGCGTCCGGCCCCCGGCCCCGGCGGCGCCGCCCGCCGGGCCGCAACAGCTCACCCTGCTCTGAAAACTGTGAGCGGTCTGTCCCATCAACAGCTATACGACCTATATGGGTGATTGGCTCCGCTGTTGGGTATTTACCGCGCGGGATGCGTCGAATATGACGCATTGTCGGTACAAGACTCCGTGAGATACAGGGGGAACCATGGCCGGAGCAGCGCGGAAGAAGTCCAACAAGGCCACTGGAAAGGCCAAGAAGGCCGCCATCAAGGCCACGCGCGAGACCAAGCAGAATAAACGCGAAGAAGAGGACCGGCGCGCGGCCGGGCCCGACGAGACCCGGTGACCACCGCGATGTTCCCCACCGGGCGGAACGGCGCCAGGCCTAGGTAGGACGCCCGGGTGACAGCCCTGATCAGGCGCCCGCCGCCCGCCGCCGGGCCCGGCGGCGCGCTCGCCGGCGGTGTCCGGCCCGCACCCGGGGCGGCGCCGCCGGACGGACCGGCTCCGGACAACGGCGCCGGCGGTCTCGACGCGGCGGGCCCGGGTGCCTGATCATGGGAGGCCCACCCGAACGCGAGGATCGATGTCCGTGTACGTGCGCTTCCCCACCATCTTCGGCGAGGTCGTCGTCTTCGCCGCCGAAGACGACCTGTGGATGGTGTCCGCCGACGGAGGAAGGGCCTTCCGCCTGACCGCCGGCGTCGCCGAGGCCGGCTATCCCCGTTTCTCCCCCGACGGCGCCAAGCTCGCCTTCGTGGGCCGGGAGGAGGGCCCCGAGGAGGTGTACGTCATGCCCGCCGAAGGCGGGGCCGCCCGGCGGATGACCTACGACGGGGCGCTGTGCACGGTCACCGGGTGGGACCCCTCCGGCGCGATCATCTACGCCAGCGACGAGGGCCAGCCGTTCGACCGGCGCAAGTGGCTGCACCGCGTCGACGCCGACGGAGTGGCCCGCCGCCTGCCCTACGGGCCGGCCAACTCCATCTCCTACGGCCCGGGCGGCGCCATCGTGCTCGGCCGCAACACCGCCGACCCCGCGCGCTGGAAGCGCTACCGCGGGGGCACCGTCGGCGACCTGTGGATCGACCGCGAGGGCGACGGCACGTTCACCCGCCTGATCTCCCTGGCGGGCAACCTGGCGTCGCCGTGCTGGGCCGGCGAGCGGGTGTACTTCCTGTCCGACCACGAGGGCATCGGCAACGTCTACTCCTGCACGCCCGGCGGCCAGGACCTGCGGCGGCACACCGACCACACCGACTACTACGCGCGCAACCTGGCCTGCGACGGCACGCGGCTGGTCTACCACGCGGCGGCCGAGCTGTACGTGCTGGACCCCGAGGAGGGCGAGTCGCGGCGGGTGGAGGTGCGCCTGGGCAGCTCGCGCACCCAGCGCAACCGCCGGTTCGTCCCCGCCGCCTCTTATCTGGACAGCGCCCGGCTCTCCCCCGACGGCAGCGGCCTGGCGATCACCACGCGCGGCAAGGCGTACTCCTTCGGCGGCTGGGAGGGGCCGGTGCGCCAGCACGGCGAGCCGGACGGCGTGCGCTACCGCCTGCTCACCTGGCTCGGGGACGGCAGGCGCCTGGTGGCCGCGGCCAGCGACGACGGCGACCGCGAGGTGCTGGTCGTGCTGACCGCCGACGGCAGCGCCGCGCCGGAGCGGCTGGCGGAGTTGGACACCGGGCGGGCCATCGGCCTGGAGGTCTCGCCGGCCGCCGACAAGATCGCGGTGACCAACCACCGCAACGAACTGCTGATCGTCGAACTCCCCCCGGCGGAGACCGCCCTGCCCGCGACCTCCCCAGCGGCGGCCGAGGCCGGGGCCGCGTCCAGACAGGCCGGACCCGCGACAGGCGAGGCCGGGGCCGTGGCAGGCGACGCCGGGGGCGCGGCGGGCGAGGCCGGGGCCGCGGCGGCCCTCACGGTAGCGGCCGGTGAGGCGGGGCGAGGGACGGAGCCCGCGTCAGGGGCGCCGGCGACCGTGGCGGCGCAGGACGCGCCGGGGCAGGGCGCCGCGGTGTCGGGAGAGGCCTTGACGGCCGGACCCGGCACGGCCGGCGGGGCCGCGCCCGTCGCGGCGCCGGGCGCATCCACCGGGACGGCGGAGGGCGCCGGAACCGCAGGCGAGGCCACGACGGCCTCCGGCGCGACCGCGCCGGAGGCGGGCGCGTCCGCGACCGGCACGGGCGGCACGGGGACGCGGGCCACGATGACCGTCGTCGACAGCAGCCGGTTCGGCCGCATCGAGGACGCCGTGTGGTCGCCCGACGGCCACTGGCTCGCCTACACCTGCCCCGACACCGCGCAGACCACGGCCATCAAGCTGTGCCGGGTCGCCACCGGCGAGACCTACCGTGCCACCCGGCCGGTGCTGCGCGACAGCAGGCCCGCCTTCGACCCCGAGGGCCGGTACCTCTATTTCATCGGGCAGCGGGTCTTCAACCCCGTCTACGACTCCCTGCAGTTCGACCTGGGCTTCCCGCTCGGCACCCGGCCGTACGCCATCACGCTGCGGTCCGGCGTCGGCTCCCCGTTCGTGCCGGAACCCCGCCCGCTGTCGGGGGACGCCTCGGCCGGCAAGGAGTCCTCCGCCGCCGGGAACGGCGCGCACGACGCCGGGCACGGGGACGGCGAGGAACACGGCCGGGCCGACGGCGACCAGGACGCGCCCGCGGACGACGAGGACGACGAGACGCCGCCGCTGGAGATCGAACTGGAGGGCATGGAGCGGCGGGTCGTCGCCTTCCCGGTGCCCGAGGGCCGCTACGACCGCGTGGCCGGCACCAAGGACAAGGTGCTGTTCACCTCCTTCCCCGTGGAGGGCAGCCGGGGCGACGAGTACGTCCCCGAGCCGGGCTCGGGAATCCTGCAGGCCTACGACCTGGTCAAGCAGAAGTGCGACACCCTCGCCTCCGACGTCGGGGACTTCCGCCTCGGCCAGGACGGCACGACGCTGCTCTACCGCTCAGGGCGGCGGCTGCGCGTGATCAAGGCGGGCGAGAACGCGCCCGACGACGACGCCCCGGGCCGCGCGTCCGGATGGATCGACCTGAACCGGGTCAAGGTGTCGGTCTGCCCGGAGGCCGAGTGGCGGCAGATGTTCCGCGAGGCCTGGCGGCTGCAGCGGGAGAACTTCTGGGTGCAGGACATGGCCGGCATCGACTGGGACGGGGTCTACGAGCGCTATCTGCCGCTGGTCGACCGCGTCGGCACCCGCGGCGAGTTCTCCGACCTGCTGTGGGAGCTGCTGGGCGAGCTCGGCACCTCCCACGCCTACGAGAGCGGCGGCGAGTACCGTCCCCGCCCGCACTACTGGCAGGGCAAGCTGGGCGTCGACTGGGTCTACGCCGACGGCGTGCACACCATCGCCCGCATCGTCGCCGGCGACCCCTGGGACCCGGAGGCCACCTCGCCGCTCAACCGCCCCGGCCTGGACGTGCGGGCCGGCGACGCGGTGCTGGCGATCAACGGGCAGCCGGTGGGGGCCGCGGCCGGCCCGGCCCGGCTGCTGGTCAACCAGGCCGACCAGGAGGTCGAGCTGACGATCAGGCGCGGCGACGGGCCGGCGAGGACGGTGACCGTCAAGGCCGTCTCCGACGAGCAGCCGGCCCGCTACCGCGACTGGGTGGAGGCCAACCGTGCCCGCACCCACGAGCGGACCGGCGGCAGGGTCGGCTACCTGCACATCCCCGACATGGGCCCCGACGGCTACGCCGAGTTCCACCGCGGTTTCCTGGCCGAGTACGACCGCGAGGGGCTGGTGGTCGACGTCCGCTTCAACGGCGGCGGCCACGTCTCCGGGCTGCTGCTGCAGAAGCTGGCGCGGCGGCGGCTCGGCTACGACTTCCCGCGCTGGGGAGTGCCCGAGCCCTATCCCGCCGAGTCGCCGCGCGGCCCGCTGGTCGCGGTCACCAACGAGTGGGCCGGCTCCGACGGCGACATCTTCAGCCACACGTTCAAGCTGCTCGGGCTCGGTCCGCTGATCGGCAAGCGCACCTGGGGCGGGGTGATCGGCATCTGGCCCCGTCACCGGCTGGCCGACGGCACGTTGACCACCCAGCCGGAGTTCTCCTTCGCCTTCGACGACGTCGGCTGGCGGGTGGAGAACTACGGCACCGACCCCGACATCGAGGTCGACATCACCCCGCAGGACTACGCGCGGGGCGTGGACACCCAGCTGGAGCGCGCGATCGACGTCGCCATGGAACGCCTGGCGCAGTCCCCGCCGCACACCCCCAACCCCGCCGACCGCCCCCGCCTGGGCGCGCCCATGCTCCCACCGCGCGCATGATCTCCGGGGGGCGCACAGTCCCCGGGAGCGAGGCGGGCACAGGTCGCGGTCCGCGACCGGCGCGTCCCGGCCTCCCTGTCACCGGCGTCCCTCACCGCTCATCCCGGTGAACGCAGGTCCGTCAGACCAGCGCCGCCCCTGCGAAACTTTCAGCACCGGGCGGATCGTGAGCGGTGCGACACGGCGTGGTCAGAGCCGGTGAGGCGGGCGCGCCGGAGGAAGCGGCGGGGAGGAGGGACTCGGGGCCCTTGACGAGGCAGGCGAGGTGCTGTGTGATGCGCGGGCCACCCCCTTCGGGCACCCGAATCAGAGGACCTTCGGCGCCCGGACCGCTGTTAGCGCTAACAACGATCTAGCGGCGTCCGAGGCTGAACGCCTATGTTCCGCGGTGAAGTGGACATCACGGCCGTCCACCGTGATGTTAGCGCTAACGTTCAGCGAGAGAGGCTCCCCATGATCCTCCGAAACTGGAAAAAGGCGGCCGTGACGGGCGTCGGCGTGCTGCTCGCCGTCGCCGGGCTGGCCGGCTCCGGTACCGCCCAGGCCGCGACGTCGCAGCCCTGCGACATCTACGCCTCGGGGGGCACGCCCTGTGTCGCGGCGCACAGCACGACCCGCGCGCTGTACGGCGCCTACAACGGCTCGCTTTACCAGGTGCGGCGCGCTTCGGACAACACCACGCGCGACATCGGCGTGCTGAGCGCGGGCGGGGTGGCCAACGCCGCCACCCAGGACTCGTTCTGCTCCGGCACGACCTGCTTGATCACCATCATCTACGACCAGTCCGGACGGGGTAACCATCTCACCCAGGCGCCTCCCGGCGGGTTCTCCGGTCCGGCCGCGGGTGGCTACGACAACCTGGCCAACGCGACCGCGGCGCCGATCATGGTGGGCGGGCAGAAGGCCTATGGCGTGTACGTGAACCCGGGCACCGGCTACCGCAACAACCGGACCTCGGGCATCGCGACCGGGGACCAGCCGGAGGGCATGTACGCCATCTTCGACGGCACCCACTACAACGGCGGCTGCTGTTTCGACTACGGCAACGCCGAGACCAACAGCCGTGACAACGGCAACGGCACGATGGAGGCCATCTACTTCGGCAACATCAAGGTGTGGGGCTACGGCGCGGGCAACGGCCCGTGGATCATGGCCGACCTGGAGAACGGCCTGTTCTCCGGCGTCAACCAGCGCTACAACGCCAATGACCCCTCCATCAGCCACCGGTTCCTGACCGCCATCATCAAGGGCGAGCCCAACCACTGGGCCATCCGGGGAGGCAACGCCCAGTCCGGCGGCCTGTCCACCTTCTACAACGGAGTACGGCCCAACGTGTCGGGCTACAACCCGATGAAGAAGGAAGGGGCCATCATCCTCGGCATCGGCGGCGACAACAGCATCGGCGCCGCCGGCACCTTCTACGAGGGCGTGATGACCTCCGGATACCCGACCGACGCCACTGAGGACGCCGTTCAGGCCAACATCACCTCTGCCGGGTATGCGGTGTCGAGCGGCGGAGGCGGGCAGAACGTCCAGATCGTGGGCGGCCAGTCCGGCCGGTGCGTCGACGTGCCCAACAGCAGCACCACCAACGGCACCCAGGCGCAGATCTGGGACTGCGGCAGCGGCGTCAACCAGCGGTTCACCTACACCTCCGGCAAGCAACTGCAGGTGTACGGCAACAAGTGCCTGGACGCCAGCGGACGGGGCACCACCAACGGCACCCAGGTGATCATCTGGGACTGCAACGGCCAGACCAACCAGCAGTGGAACGTCAACTCGAGCGGCACCATCACCGGAGTGCAGTCCGGGCTGTGCCTGGACGCCAACGGAGCGGCCACGGCCAACGGCACCAAGATCATCCTGTGGTCCTGCAACGGCGGAACCAACCAGCAATGGAGCCTGCGCGGCTGACCCGTCAGGCCAGGCCGATTCGGCGAGGACGCCACCAGCGTCACGCAGACCGGCGAAAGCCGCACATCTCGCGAAACCCCAGCTGGACGTCATCCCATGGCGCCCGGCCGGGGCGGCGCGCGGGACCGCTCACCGCACACGCCCCACCGGCCGGGCGCCGCCCGCAGGGTCAGCCCGACGTCACAGCGGCGAAGTAGGCATCAGCACCTGCTCCGCCCGGCCGGTCCTGAGGCTCTCGTGACCTGAACTCGCGCCGGCCCGGCGACCCTCACACCCGGGGGCCGCCGCCCGCGGACAGGCACGGCGCGCACATCGGCACCTCGGCCAGGCCGTTGGCCGGCGACTCGTGGGGATGGGTGTCGGCGGTCATGCCCTCACAGATGCCCGCCTGACCACCGTGCCTGGTGCCGCACAGGCAGAGGCAGGGGCTGAGGCCGTCCGCTCGTCTTTACATTGTAGATCAACAGTGCCCCCCTGGGTGGGACTTCTGTACCGGCGGGGAGCGGATCGCCGTTCCTACCAGCGGGTCCCGCCGATCTTTAACGTCGTGGGCATGAACGCGAACGCCGTTTCCCTCACCGAGGTGACCAAGAGCTTCGGGACGGTCCGGGCCGTGGACGGGCTGACCCTCGACATCCCGCAAGGCCAGACGCTGGCCCTGCTCGGCCCCAACGGCGCGGGCAAGTCGACCACGATCGGCGTGCTGCTCGGCCTGACCGTCCCGGACGGCGGGCGGGTGAGCGTCTTCGGCGGCGCCCCCCAGGCGGCCGTCCGGGCCGGCCGTCTGGGCGCGATGCCGCAGGAGGGCGGCCTGATCCCCCGGGTGACGGTGCGCGAGCTGATCGGCTTCGTCGCCGGCGCCTACGCCGCTCCCCTGCCCGTGGCCGACGTGCTCGCCGGCGCCCGGCTCACCGACCTGGCCGACCGCCGGGTGGACAGGCTGTCGGGCGGCCAGGCCCAGCGGGTGCGTTTCGCCCTCGCCCTCGCCGGGGACCCCGACCTGATCATCCTGGACGAGCCCACCGCGGCGCTCGACGTGGAGGCCAGACGGGAGTTCTGGGACGGCATGCGCCGCCACGCCGACCGGGGCAAGACGATCCTGTTCTCCACGCACTACCTGGAGGAGGCCGACGAGCACGCCGACCGCGTCGTGGTGATCGACCGGGGCCGGGTGGTCGCCGACGGCTCCAGCAGGGAGATCAAGCGCGCGGCCGCGCTCACCAGGGTGAGCCTGACGATCGACGGCGAGACCCGGTGGCTGTCGCGCCTGCCGGGCGTGACCGCGGTCGAGGTCCGCGGGCGGCGCGCCCACCTGCGCAGCAGTGACTCCGACGCGACCGTGATGGCGCTGGCCGAGGCCCGCGCCGTGCGCGACCTGGAGGTCTCCCCTGCCGACCTCGAAGACGCCTTCGTCGCCCTCACCGGCCGGCGCCCGGCCACCACCGGCCCGGCCGCCCATGACGCCGCCGCCCGCCACCTCACCGCCGGCGGCGCCTCCTCTGCGGCGCCCGCCGCCGTCCCCTCCGCCGCCGCACCCTCCCCCGCCCGTCCGGCCACCGAAGAAGGCGCTTTGTGATGCTCGGCTACGTCCGCCTCGAACTGCTCCGCGTCCTGCGGGACGTCACCTATCTCATCTTCGGCGTCGCGATGCCCGTCGTGATGTATCTGATCTTCACCAACCTCGGCCTCATCCCCGGCGACGAGAAGCAGGCCGCGCTGTTCGTCATGGTCAGCATGGCCGCCTACGGGGGCATGGGCGCGGCCTTCAACAACGGCACCGGGCTCGGCGAGGACAAGGCGCTCGGCTGGCTGCGTCAGCTGCGGCTCACGCCGCTGGCCCCCGCGACCGTGGTGGCAGGCAAGACGATCACGGGGATGGTCGTCGTGGTGCCGGCGATCGCCGCGATCCTGGCCGCCGGCACGCTGATCAACCACGTCTCCCTCGGACCGGGCCAGTGGGTGTCGATCACCGCCCTGCTGTGGGCGGGCACGCTGCCCTTCACGCTGTTCGGCCTGGGCAACGGCTACCACCTCACCGGGCAGTCGGCGGGCGTCGCCAACTTCGCCGCGAGCATGAGCCTGGCCGTCGCCGGCGGCCTGTGGATCCCGGTCGACCGCTTCCCCGGCTGGCTGAAGGGCGTCGCGGAGTGGACGCCCACCCACAACTACGCCGACCTGTCATGGCATGTCGCCTTCGGCCAGGCCCCCTCCCCGCGTTCGGTGCTCGTCCTGCTGGGCTGGCTGGCGGTCTTCGCCGCCTACGCGGTGCACGGCTACCGCCGCGCCGGCCGCACCACGTGAAACACCGGTTAGGTTGTGCCGATGAGCGAGCGGTGTCCTCCCCGTCCGGACGGCCCTGCCGGCCCCGACTTCGCGGCGCAGGGCCCTGACGCCAAGGGGTTCTCCTTCTGGCTGGTCCTGCTGGCCGGCCCGCTGTGGCAGGTGGTCAGCGGACAGGCCCGGCCGCTGTGGCTCGCGATCCCGGGCCTGGCGGCCGTGGCCGCGCTGTACCTGTGGACGGTCAGGCTCGGTTTCACCGCGCCCCGCCGGGCCGAGCGCGGACCGCTGCCGGCGCTGGGAGCGCTGACCGTGGTACTCGTCCTGACGCTGCACGACTCCTGGTACACGCTGTTCCCGCTGTTCGCCATCGCCTGCGGGGTCGCCGTCAAGGGACTCGGCAGGGTGGCCGCGGTGCTCGCGGTGACCATCGCCGTGGCCTGCGGCGTCTCGGTGGCTCCCGGCGGCGTCGCCACCGTCCAGGGCGCCGACTGGGGCGGGCTGCTGGCGCTGGCCTGGGGCACCTTCACCGCCGGCCTCGTCCCGGCGATCATGCTGAAGCTGTTCGAGGTGATCGGCCAGCTGAGAGAGACCCGCGAGGAGCTGGCCAGGACGGCCGTGGCGGAGGAGCGGCTGCGCTTCTCCCGCGACCTGCACGACCTGCTGGGCCACACCCTCTCGGTGATGGTCGTCAAGGCCGAGGCCGTGCGCCGGGTGCTGCCGGGGGACGTGGCGGCCGCCGCCGAGCAGGCCCGCGACATCGAGCGCATCGGGCGCGAGGCCCTGCAGGAGGTGCGCACCGCGGTCAGCGGGTACCGGGGCCGAGGTCTGGCCGCTGAGGTGGAGTCGGCGCGCACCGTCCTCGGCGACGCCGGAGTGCGCCTGGCCACGCGCATGCCGGTGGCCGAGCTGCCGCCGGAGATCGACGCGCTGCTCGGCTGGGCGGTGCGCGAGGGCGTGACGAACCTGATCCGCCACAGCGGGGCGCACGCCTGCGAGATCGATCTCAGCGTGGGCGACAATGGCACGGTGCTGGAGATCCGCGACGACGGCCGGGGCGGCGCCCGCCGGCCCCGTGACGGCAACGGGCTGAGCGGCCTGCGCGAGCGGGTGACGGCGGCCGGAGGCCTCCTGGACACCGGCGACGTGCCCTCCGGCGGCTTCCACCTCCGCGTGACCCTCCCCGGAGAGTCCTCGTGAACGGCCCCCGCCCGCCGGCCCCCGGGGTGATCCGGGTGCTGCTGGCCGAGGACCAGGGCATGATGCGCGGAGCGCTCGCCCTGCTGCTCGGCCTGGAGGAGGACATCGAGGTGGTGGCCCAGGTGGCCGCGGGGGACCAGGTCGTCGCCGCGGCGCTGGAGCACCGGCCCGACGTGGCGCTGCTGGACATCGAGATGCCCGGCCGCGGCGGGCTTGACGCCGCCGCCGACCTGCGCGAGCGCCTCCCGTCCTGCCGGGTGCTGATCCTGACGACCTTCGGCAGGCCCGGGTACCTGCGCAGGGCCATGGAGGCCGGCGCCTACGGCTTCATGGTCAAGGACGGGCCGGTGGAGGAGCTGGCCTCGGCCGTGCGGCGCGTCCTGGCCGGCGAGCGCGTGATCGACCCGGCGCTCGCGGCGGCGGCGCTGAGCACCGGGCCGAGCCCGCTGACCGACCGCGAGCGCGATGTGCTGACCGCGGCCGCCGACGGCGCGACCATCGCCGACATCTCCCGGCGGCTCCACCTGTCGGAGAGCACCGTGCGCAACTACCTGTCGTCCGCCATCGGCAAGACCGGCACCCGCAATCGCATCGAGGCGGCCGCCGCCGCCCGCCACAACGGCTGGCTGTAGTACCGCCCGCGGGCGAGCCGGCGCCGAGTTCGCGGGAGCGACGAGCCCCGGGACGGCGACTCGGTGGCGGGGTGCGAACGTGCCGCTGTGAGGTGGTGCGGGCCCGCCGGCGCCGGGGCCTCCGACGACTCCGCGGGCGAGCGGGCGGAAGGGGCGCGACTGGCGGCACGGCCGGGCGGCGGTGCATGGTCGGATCATGCACCCATCCCCCTCGGCGCGCCTGGCCGGCGCGCCCACCTCTGAGGACCTTCGTGCCGCCCGCCGCCTGGTCCGCGCCCACCTGGCCCCGACGCCGGTCGACGCCGGGGCGGGCACGGCGGACGACCCGTCGCTGAAGCTGGAGAGCCTCCAGCCCACCGGGTCCTTCAAGGCGCGCGGGGCGCTGGCCGCCCTGGCCGCCGCTCCCCCGGAACGGCCGGTCGTCACGGCGTCCGCGGGCAACCACGCCCTCGGCCTGGCGTTCGCCGCCCGTGCCCTCAGGCGGCGGGTCACCGTCGTGGTGCCCGCGAACGCCTCCCCCGCCAAGGTGGAACGGCTGCGCCGGCCGGAAGTGGACCTGGTCCAGACGGGCGCCCGTTTCGACGACGCCGAGGCGCACGCGCGCCGGCTCGCCCGCGACGGCGCCCACTACATCTCCGCCTACAACGACCTTCGCGTCATCGCGGGCCAGGCGACCATCGGCCCCGAACTGGACGCGCAGCTGGGCGCGCCGGAGGGGCCGCTGACGGTGGTGTGCGGGGTCGGGGGCGGCGGCCTGGCCGCCGGTCTCGGGCTGTGGGCGGCGGGCCGCCCGGGAGTGCGCGTCGTCGGCGTCGAGGCCGCCGCCTCCACCGCGCTGTCCGCGTCCGTCGCCGCGGGCCGGCGGGTGCCCGTCCAGGTGGGGCCGACCCTGGCCGACGGCCTGGCCGGCAACATCGAGCCGGACTCGGTCACCGTCGGCCTGGTCGCGCGGCACGTCCACCACCTCGTCACCGTCACCGAGCCCGAGTTGCACGCCGCGATGCGCTATCTGGCCGCAGAACGGGGCCACGTCGCCGAAGGCGCCGGGGCCGCGGCCGTCGCGGCGCTGATCTTCGGGAAGGTCGAACCACACGGGCGCATGGTGGCGGTGGTCTCGGGCCGCAACATCACCCTGGACGCCCTGGCGGCCGTGCTCGCCGCGCCGTCGGCCGGTTCGCCCGGCGCGCAGGGGTCACCTTCCGGCCGTGCCGGTCGCTGAGCGGGACAGGGCGCGCGGGTCGGGGGTGGCGGGCTGGGGCGTGGGGCCGGGGCCGGAGGTCAGGGTCTCCGGGGACGAGGGCGAGCGTTCCCAGGCGAAACCGTGCGGGAAGGTCGCGCGGGCGAGGGCGCGCTGGCCGTCGGCGTTGGGGTGGAAGTAGTCCCACTTGCTGATGTGGTCGAGGGTGAACGGGTAGGCGAACACCGCTCCCTCGTCGGAGCGGCACCCCGGGCCGTAGGCGGCGCACGCCTGCCGCATCGCCTCGTTGTAGTCCTGGACGCGCTCTCTGACCCGGTCGCGGCGGGCCTTGTCCTTCTTGGCGGTGGAGGCCGCGTTGGCCAGCATCGCCGGGCAGATGCGGCCGAGCGCCCAGAACGAGCGGGCCACCAGGTCGTCCTTGCCGATGCGCCACAGTCGCTTGACGTCGGGAATGCTGGCGACGAACACCTTGACGCCGGTGGGGGCGAGCACGGCCAGCGCCCGGTCGACGCGGGCGCGGTAGGTGGAGACCGGCGTCATGCGCGCCTCGCTGGACACGCAGGCGTCCTGCGCGCCGATCAGGATGGTGACGTAGGCGGCCTTGGCGGCCACGGCCTTGTGCGCCTGCCCGGCGAGGTCGGCGCTGGTGGAGCCGGCGACGGCGAAGTTGAGGTTGTGGCCCTTGACCGCCTGGCCGAAGCCGAGCAGGCGCAGGTAGTGGCTGTTCACCGAGGGGTGGTCCCCGGCCGACCACGACCGGGAGGTGCACGCGACGTACCAGCCGCAGGCGTTGAAGCCCGCGCTGATCGAGTCGCCCAGCGCCGCCATGACCGGCGGCACCTGCTCGGCCGCGGCCGGGACGGCCGTGCCGGGCACGCACACCGCCGCGGCGGCGAGAACGAGCGCGATCTTGCGGACCATGTCCACCTCCACCTGGAACGATCCATCCCGGCCGGGGAGATCGACAACCAAAGGTAGAGATCGGCATGGGGGCGCTCTATTACCTGCGGGGAACGCGTTGCTACCGTTGACCGAGTTTCTATCGCGGCTTGACAATCCGGGCCGCGCATGTAGACGCCGATGACGCGTGATCACCCGGGAGGGGCGGGGGCCTTGATGCGGGACCCGATGTCGAACGTGTTCAGTTTCCGCATAAGGTGGGCAGAGTGAGTGTCGCGCTCGGGATAACCCGCCCCCCGCTGGTTCGCACCATCCCCATCGATCACCCTGGAGATCTGGTCGCGCGACTGCCACAGGCTCCCCCCTACGCCTGGGTCCACCGCGGCGAGGGCCTGGTCGCCTGGGGCGAGGCGGCCCGGGTGACGGTGCCGCCCGGCCCCGGCCGCTTCGACTGGGCCAGGGCGTGGCTGGCGACGGCGTTCGGCGAGGCGCACGTCCACGACGACGTGCACGTCCCGGGGTCCGGGCCGGTCGCGTTCGGCTCGTTCACCTTCGACCCCGACTCCCCCGGCTCTGTACTGGTGATCCCGCGGGTCGTGCTCGGCCGCAGGAACGGCCGCGCGTGGCTGACCACGATCGGCGAGGCGCCGATGGAGCTGATGGCGCCGGGCGGCTCCCCCGGCCGCGTCGTCTACGGTGACGGCTCGCTGACCGCGCCCGAGTGGCAGCACGCCGTGGGCCGCGCGGTCGGCGAGATCAGGTCCGGACGGCTGGAGAAGGTCGTGCTCGCCCGCGACCTGGTCGCCACCGCCGAGCGGGACATCGACGTGCGCCTGCTGCTCGAACGGCTGGCCACCGCCTATCCCGACTGCTACACCTTCTCCTGCGCGGGCCTGGTGGGCGCCACTCCCGAGCTGCTGGTGCGGCACACCGGCAAGGCCGTCGAGTCGCTGGTGCTCGCCGGCACCACCTACCGAGGGGCCGGCCCGGCCGAGGACCGCGCCCAGGCCGCGGCCCTGTTCGCCTCCAGCAAGGACCGGCACGAGCACGCCTGCGCGGTCGCCTCCGTCCGCGAGGCGCTCACCCCGCTGTGCGCCTCGCTCACCGTGCCCGACGAGCCTGAGCTGCTGGTGCTGCCCAACGTGCAGCACCTGGCGAGCCGGGTGCGCGGCCGGCTGGCGGACGGCGCGTCGGTGCTCGACGTGGTGGCCGCCATGCACCCGACGGCGGCCGTCGGCGGCACGCCGACCGGCGTCGCGCTGGAGGTGATCCGCGAGCTGGAGGGCATGGACCGCGGCGGGTACGCCGGCCCGGTCGGCTGGATCGACGGCCGCGGCGACGGCGAGTGGGGCATCGCCCTGCGCTGCGCCCAGATCGACGGGCGCCGGGCGCGGCTGTTCGCCGGCTGCGGCATCATGGGCGACTCCGACCCGGCCGCCGAGCTGGCCGAGGCCCAGGCCAAGTTCCGCGTCATGCGCTACGCCCTGGAGGGCTGAGCGCCGCCCACGGCTCTGCCTTCCAGGCCTCCGGCGGCGGCGCCGTCCGAGGGCGGCCGAAGACCTTGCCGCTCACCGGTGCGGACGGCGTCGCGGGGCTGACGGGCGGGCGCCACGGGGTCGATATTTGTCAGGACATTCTGATGTCCGCTAGCCTCGTTCCAAAGCGATCAGTGACGGAGCCGGGAGACTGCATGGGCACTCGACTCGACATCGACCTCGATCGCTCCAGCCCGGTGCCGCTCTACTTCCAGGTGGCCGAGCAGATCGCCGAGGCGATCCGCCGGGGCGACCTGCCGCCCGGGTCGCGCCTCGACAACGAGATCCTGCTCGCCGACCGGCTGGGGCTGTCGCGGCCGACCATCCGCCAGGCCATCCAGTATCTGGTGGACAAGGGCCTGCTCGTGCGCAAGCGCGGCGTCGGCACACAGGTGGTGCACGGCCAGGTGAAGCGCACGGTCGAGCTGACCAGCCTGTACGACGACCTGCGCAGGGCCGGGCAGGAGCCCACCACCAAGGTGATCTCGCTGCATCCGGTCGGCGCCGACGATGAGATCGCCGCCGTCCTCGGCGTGCCGGCGGGCACCGAGGTGCTACGCCTGGAACGGGTGCGTTACGCCGCCGGTGAGCCGCTGGCCCTGCTGCACAACTGGCTGCCCGCGGGTCTAGGGCCGCTGACCGCGCAGGCCCTGGAGGAGCGCGGCCTGTACGAGCTGCTGCGCTCGGCCGGGGTGCGCATGCGGGTGGCCAACCAGCGCATCGGCGCCCGCGCGGCCACCGTCGGGGAGGCGCGGCTGCTTGATGAGCGCCGGGGGGCGCCGCTGCTGACGATGGTGCGCACGACCTACGACGACCAGGGCAGGGCCGTCGAGCACGGCTCCCATGTCTACCGGGCCTCGCACTACTCGCTGGAGGTCACGCTGATCGAGCGCTGAGCCGCCGGCTCGCCGGCCTCCGTGACTCGGCCGGCGCGGCGCTTGATGTACAGCGTGGTGCAGCAGCCGAACAGCACGGCCACGACCAGGCCGACCCAGCTGAACCCCTTGAGCCAGCGCTCGGCGACGATGCCCAGGTAGTAGATGACCGCGGTGGTGCCGCCCGCCCAGGTGATGCCGCCGAGCACGTTGGCGACCAGGAACCGCCAGTAGGGCATGCGCAGCGCCCCCGCGAGCGGACCGGCGAGGATGCGCAGCAGCGCGATGAAGCGGCCGAAGAACACCGCCCACATGCCCCACCGGTCGAAGGCCTTCTCGGCCTTGGCGATGTGGGCGGAGCCGAAATGCTTCGGGAAGCGCCTGGCCAGGCGGTCGAACAGGGGCTGCCCGCCCTTGCGGCCGATGGCGTAGCCGATGGAGTCGCCGATGATGGCCCCGGCGCTGGCGCACGCCCCCACCCACACCGGGCTGACGGCGTGCTGCGCCGACAGCAGCGCCGCGCTGACCAGGACGACCTCGCCCGGCAGCGGGATGCCGAGACTCTCGACGCCGATCACCACGCCCACGATGACGCAGATCCACAGCGGCGGGATCGCCATGAGCCATTCCTCGACATGCATGGCTCACACCTTATGCGGTGAGATGCCGTCGCTTTGCGCCCGCGGGGAACCCCAGGGACTTCTAAGGGAGATCCCTGAGGGCCGCGTGGGCCGCCTCGCGCATCGCCGCGTGGACGCGCGCGTTCTCGGCGCGGTCGGTGCGCACCTCCACGATGCGCGGCCCTTCGCCCCTGATCGCCTTGGGCAGGTCGCCGATGGAGGACAGCAGGGTGTGCGGGGTGCCGGTGGCGGCGGCCAGATAGGACAGGTTCACCCCGTGCGGGGTGCCGAAGACCCGCTCGAAGGAGTCGGGCAGCGCCGCCTGCGGCAGCAGCGAGAAGATGCCGCCGCCGTCGTTGTTGACGACCACGAGGCACAGGTCGGGCCGCGGCTCGCGGGGCCCGATCACCAGGCCGTTCTGGTCGTGCAGCAGGGTCAGGTCGCCGATCAGGGCGTAGGAGGGCCCGTTGTGGGCGAGTGCGGCGCCCATCGCGGTGGACACCAGCCCGTCGATGCCGGAGGCGCCGCGGTTGGCCAGCAGGCGCAGGCCGCGTCTGGGCCGCATGGCCTGGTCCAGATCCCTGATCGGCATGGAGGAGCCGCAGAACAGCAGGGCGTTGTTGGGCAGCGCCTCGGCCAGGTCTCTGGCGAGGCGCGGCTCGCTCGTCTCGGCCTCGTCCAGGACGGCGTCGACGGCCGGGCGGACCGCCGCCTCGGCGGCCCGCCAGGACCGCAGCCAGGCGTCGTCGCCGGCCGCGCCGGGGATCTCGACCGACTCGGCGACCTGGGTGGCCGAGCGGGTCGGGTCGGGCCAGCGGGACAGGTCGGGGGCGACGACGATGTGCTCCTCGGCCTGCTTGAGCCATGCCAGCAGGGGACGGGACAGGCTGGGGCGGCCGAGCGTGACCACCACGTCGGGACGGTGCGCGTCGGCGAACCCTGGGTCGCCGAGCAGGAAGTGGTAGGCCGAGATGGCGTGGTCGCCGTACCTGCCGCCGCCGGTGGGCTCCGACAGCACCGGCCATCCGGCCATCCCGGCGGCGGCGACGTACCTGCGCACGTTGGCAGCGCCGTCGCCGACCACCAGCACGCCGCGGCGGGTGGGCGTGACATGCAGCCCCGCCGAGGGCGGCGCGACGCGGGCCCGCACCCACGGGCCGTTCGCGCCGCTCTCCAGCGGCTCGCACCAGGTGGTGTCCCCGTCGGGGATGAGCGGCTCGCGGAAGGCCACGTTGAGGTGGACCGGGCCGGGGTCGCCAGGCCCGAGGGAGCGCTGGTAGGCGCGGCAGGCCAGCGAGCGCCAGTAGGCGACCTGGCCCGGCCGTTCCTCGGGCACGCCGATCTCGCCGAACCAGCGTACCGACGACCCGTACAGCTTGAGCTGGTCGATCGTCTGGCTGGCGCCGGTGCCGCGCAGCTCGGGCGGCCGGTCGGCGGTCAGCACGAGCAGCGGCACGCCCGACTCGTGCGCCTCGATCACCGCCGGGTGGAAGTTGGCGGCGGCGGTGCCGGAGGTGCACACCAGCGCGACCGGCCGCTCGGACCTGCGGGCCAGGCCGAGGGCCAGGAACGACGCCGACCGCTCGTCGATGCGCACATGCAGGCGCAGGCGCGGTTCGGCGTGCACGGCGAGGGCCAGCGGCGCCGAGCGCGAGCCCGGGGCCAGCACCACGTCGGTCATGCCGCAGCGCACCAGCTCGTCGACCAGGACGCCGGACAGCGCGGTGGCGGGGTTCACCTGCCCTCCTCGAACGGGGCCTGCCTGGCGGGCCGCCCGGCGGGGCGGCCACGCGGGGAAAGGGGGAAGGCCCTCATCTAGGGGCGGCGCGGGAAGCGGGAGAAGTCGGGGCGGCGCTTCTCCTTGAAGGCGTCGCGGCCCTCCTGCGCCTCTTCGCTCATGTAGTACAGCAGGGTGGCGTCACCGGCGAACTGCTGCATGCCGGCCGCGCCGTCGCTGACGGCGTTGATGGCGCCCTTGAGCATGCGCAGGGCCAGCGGCGACTTGTCCAGCATCTCGCGGCACCACTGGACGGTCTCCTCCTCCAGCCGCTCGAGCGGGACGACCGTGTTGACCAGGCCCATGTCGAGGGCCTCCTGGGCGTTGTAGAACCGGCACAGGTACCAGATCTCGCGGGCCTTCTTCAGCCCGACGGTCTCGGCGAGCAGCCACGCGCCGTAGCCGCCGTCGAAGGAGCCGACCTTGGGGCCGGTCTGCCCGAACACGGCGTTCTCGGCCGCGATGGTGAGATCGCAGACGACGTGCAGCACGTGACCGCCGCCCACGGCGTACCCGGCGACCATGGCGATGACCGGCTTGGGCAGGCGGCGGATCTGGATCTGCAGGTCGAGGACGTTCAGCCGGCCGATGCCGTCGGGGCCGATGTAGCCGTCGTCGCCGCGGATCTTCTGGTCGCCGCCGGAGCAGAAGGCCTCGGTGCCGGCGCCGGTGAAGATGATGACGCCGACGTCGCCGTCGTCGCGCGCGGCGTTGAAGGCGTGCTGCAGTTCGAAGAGCGTGGTCGGGCGGAAGGCGTTGCGCCGCTCAGGCCGGTTGATCGTGATCTTCGCGATGCCTTCGGCGGTCTCGTAGATGATGTCCTCGTAGTCACCCGACCGCTTCCAGTCGACAGTGCTCACGGTCACGCTATCTCCTCACTCACCTGCGCGTCGCCCCCGCAAGGCCACGGCCGGGGCCCCTCTCATCGGGACTAACCTTACGACCGTGACTGAGCGTCCTGTGCACGCGGTGGTTCTACCTCCCGGTCCTGACCTGTTCGGCATGGTTCGCGCGGCGCTGCTGGACGACGGTCCCGCTGTGCTGCCCCTGGCCCCCGACCTTCCGGCGCCGGCCCTCCGGGAGGCGCTCGAAGCGCTGCGCCCGACCCATGTGGTGACCGCCGAGGGCGTGCGGGCGCGCCCGGACGGGGTGCCGGCGGCCGGGGACACCGCGGCGATCATCGCGACGAGCGGGTCGACGGGCGTCCCCAAGGGGGTGGAGCTGTCCGCCGCCGCCCTGACCGCCTCGGCCACGGCCTCGCTGGACCGGCTCGGCGCGCGGCCGGGCGAGCGCTGGCTGTGCTGCCTGCCCGTCTCGCACGTGTCGGGGCTGCTGGTGCTGGTCCGCTCGCTGCTGGCCGGCGCCGAACCGCTGATCCACGAGCGGTTCTCCCCCGAGGCGGTCGCCGGCGGCGGCGCCGACCACGTCTCGCTGGTCCCCACCCAGCTCAGGCGCATGATCGACATCGGCGCCGATCTGTCGCGGTTCCGCACCATCCTGCTGGGCGGCGCCGCCGCGCCGCCGGACCTGCTGCGGCGGGCGCGCGGCTCGGGCGCGCGCGTGGTGACCACCTACGGCATGAGCGAGACGTGCGGCGGCTGCGTCTACGACGGCGTCCCGCTGGACGGGGTGCGCGTCGCGGCAGGCGCCGACGGGCGGGTGCGCCTGTCCGGGCCGGTGCTGTTCTCCGGCTACCGCCTGCGCCCCGACCTGACCGGCGCCGCCCTGCGGGACGGCTGGTACCTCACCTCCGACCTCGGCGCGCTGGAGGAGGGCCGGCTGCGCGTGCTCGGCCGCGCCGACGACGTGATCAACACCGGGGGGCGCAAGGTGGTGGCCGGGGTCGTGGCCGGCATCCTGTCCGGCCATCCGGGCGTCCGCGACGCCGTCGTCGTGGGGCGGCCGCATCCCGAGTGGGGCGAGGAGGTCGTCGCGGTGGTGGTGGCCGCCGACCCGGGCGCTCCCCCGGTCCTGGGCGAGCTGCGCGCCCTGGTGAAGGAGCGCCTGCCCGGGTACGCGGCGCCGCGCGCGCTGGCGTTGCGGGAACGGCTGCCACTGCTGCCGAACGGCAAGCACGATCTTGTAGCGATACGTGAGGATATTTCTGGTTTTGTTGGCGTACGTGATGTTCGTTGACCACAATGTCGCGTCAAGAGGGAACCGGAAGTCCCATCCAGCGCGTCATATCGTCAGCAGTGGATCTAGGAAGGACGCCTTGATGAACCCAACCCGCAAGATGTGGATCTCCGCCGGTCTGGTGGGAGCGGTCCTCGTCGGGGGTATATCCGTGGCTGCCGCGGCCGCCACCGGACGGGTCGAGTCCGATAAGGCCGGCCGGCAGAGCGAGAGCTCCGCCACCTACGCCCCGGGCGAGGCGCCGGGCCGGATCCCTGGACCCGACGTTCCCGCGAACGCCGAGCCCACGAGCGCGCCGTCGATGTTCGTCGACGAGCAGATGAACCGCGACCCCAAGAAGGTCGCGGAGTACTGGACCGAGAAGCGCATGGAAGAGGCCGAGCCGCTCCCGATCCCGGTGATCACCGGGGAGAAGAAGCCGAAGTAGGCCGCGAGCCCTTCGCCGGAGGCGGGCCGCCGTATGGCGCCCGCCTCCTTGCGTGCGCGGGCCGCGCCCCGAAGCCGCGCGCCGGCGGCCGGGGCCTTCGTCCCGGGCGGCTCGTCCGGGGGCGGCTCGTCCGGGGGCGCGCGGGCCGCGTGAAACGCGGGTCATCCCGTGTGGGACGGCCGTTCGCGGGCAGGGGAGATCCGGAACGCCGACGAGCCGACGAACGGAGGAACCGTGCAGCCCCGACACGCCGCGGCCGGCCGGGTCACCGGCAGGGTCACCGGCGGCGACCTGCGCGCTCGTCACGAAGCTCGTCCCGGCGACCATGCGTGCGACGGGAACAAACCGCGCCGCCTGACGTTATTGATACTGGTGCGCCGAACCGCTGACGCCGCGCCATCCCATGACCGAAATGACGACTCCGTGACGGAGGAGGTGTGCTCATGCCCCGAACTGCCGCGGCGACCTCGCCCTCGCGCGAGGCGACCACGACGACGCTCGCTCAGGTCCTCGACCGAGGGCGAGCGCAAGGTCACCTTTCCCTCGCGGAGCTCCGCGAGGCGTTCTCGTCAGCGCAGATCAGCCCGGCCAAGGGTCGCTCGATCTTGCGCGAGCTCACCGAGGCCGGCGTGAGCCTGGCCGCGGAGAACGAGCCCACCCCTGGCGGCCCGGCGCGAAAGACCCGTAAGAGCAGCGCAGTGAAGACTACCGCGAAGAGCGCAATGACACGCACCACGAGCACGACCGCGGATCCGGCGGTCACCGCCGAGACCTCCGAGGGCACCATCGCCACCCGCCGTCGCCACACCACCCGCCGCACCACCCGCAAGACCGCCGAGGCGGTGGCCTCCCCTGCGGTGGCCGCGCCCCAGCCCGCCGCGCCGCCGGCGGGCCAGGAGGACATCGCCGAGCCCGAGGACGCCTGGACCGAGCCGGACGAGAACGAGCTGCAGAACGAGCCGCTCGACCTCGACGACCAGTCCTCGGTCATGGGCGACTCGGTGCACACCTACCTCAAGTCGATCGGCCGGCGCACCCTGCTGACCGCGGCCGAGGAGGTCGAGCTGGCCAAGCGCATCGAGGCCGGCCTGTACGCCGAGCACAAGCTCGAGACCGACCCCTCGCTCACCGGAGCCCGGCGCGAGGACCTCGAGTGGGTCGCCGAGGACGGCAGGCGGGCCAAGGACCACATGCTGGAGGCCAACCTCCGGCTGGTGGTCTCGGTGGCCAAGAAGTACACCGACCGCGGCATGGCCCTGCTCGACGTGGTCCAGGAGGGCAACCTCGGCCTGATCCGCGCGGTGGAGAAGTTCGACTACTCCAAGGGCTACAAGTTCTCCACCTACGCCATGTGGTGGATCCGGCAGGCGATCCAGCGGGGCTTCGCCGACTCGGCCCGCACGATCCGGCTTCCGGTGCACGTGCTCGAGATGCTGTCCAAGCTGTCGCGCATCGAGCGCGACATGCACCAGCGGCTCGGCCGCGAGCCCACCCCCGAGGAGCTGGCGGTGGAGCTCGACAAGACCCCCGACCAGATCGAGGAGCTGCTGCGCACCAGCCGCCAGCCGATCAGCCTCAACGCCACCATCGGCGAGGACGGCGAGACGACGATCGGCGACCTCATCGAGGACGTCGACGCCCCCGAGGCCTCCGAGGTCGTCGACCGGCAGCTGCTCGGCGCCGAGCTGCGTGGCGTGCTCGGCAACCTCACCCCGCGCGAGGCGAAGATCATGGCGCTGCGCTTCGGCCTGATCGACGGCAAGCCGCACACGCTCGACGAGATCGGCAAGCACCTGGGTCTCACCCGCGAGCGCATCCGCCAGCTGGAGAAGGAGTCGCTGTCCAAGCTCCGTCACCCCAGCAACACGCGCCCGCTGCTCGACTGGGCGAGCTGACCACAGGTTCGCGCACGGCCTCCGCCCACCCGGGCGGAGGCCGTTCTCATGCGGCCGTTCCCAGGCCGCACGTCACGCCGCCGCCGCCACGCCGCCGTCGTGCCGGATACCGGGCTCGGCGGCGGGCGGCGGCTCTGTCTAGCGCGCGGCGGCGGAGGGGCGCGGCACGCGGGCGATGCCGGTCAGCCGGTGCTCCTCGCGCAGGGTGCGCAGCCGGTCGACCTCGCCGGTCCACTTGGCGCCCTCCGGCGTGGCGACGCCCTTGCGCCGGCGGATGCGGTCGTCGTACGCCTTGACGCCCAGGGTCGCCCGCTGGGCGGCCTCGGCGGCGCGCAGGGCGTCGCTCAGCGCGCGGTCGTAGGCCAGCCCGGCCGCCCGCAGCTCAAGGACGCCGGCCCCCTCGGCCTGGAGGCGGCGCAGCTCGCGCTCGGCCGCACGCGCCTGGTCGAGCAGCTTGGGGAAGCTCTTTCCGACCTCCTGGTCGGCGTGGTGCCTGACCTCCGCCTCACGGCTCACGCTCGGACGGAAAAACGCCATCGCCTGCCCTTTCTCACCACATCGCCGGTGTTCCGGCGTTCGTCGCTCGCCATAGCGTACGCCGCCCGCGGCACCGCCTCGCCCCCCGGTGTCCCCTGGAAGGGCGAGCGACACGGCGCGGCGCCCTTTACAAAGTAAGTCGCGGTCGGGATCATGCCTGGTATGCCAGCCAAGCGACCTCCGATCCCCCTGTCCCGCGAGCGCATCATCGAGGCCGCCCTGCACATCGCCGACGGCCAGGGGCTTCGCCGGCTCACCATGCGCCGCCTCGGCGACGCCCTGCAGGTGGAGGCGATGGCGATCTACCACCACCTCCCCCGCGGCAAGGAGGCGCTCATGGACGCGCTCGCCGAGCACGTCACCACCGTCGCCGTCGAGCCGGGCGGCGGCGGCTGGCAGGACGTCGCCCGCACCTGGGCCCGCGCGGGACGCGCCGCGCTGCTGGAGCACCCGGGCGTGCTGGCCCTCGCCCTGACCAAGCCCCCGCAGGGCACCGCGCTGATGGCGATCAGGGAGCAGGCCGAGCAGTTGGCCGCCTCCGGCTTCGGCGACCTCGCCGCCGCCGCCCAGGCCGTGCGGACGCTGCGCGCGTACGTCATGGGCAGCGTGGCCGTGGAGATCCAGCGCTCGGGCTGGGCAGCCCCGGCGGGCGGCGACGAGGACGGCGAGGCCCCGGCGGGGTCGCGGGCGCCGGGGCCGGCGGGCGGCGGCGCCGAGCCCGCAGAGGAGGCCCTCGCCGCCTTCGAGCGCGGCCTTGCGGCCCTGTTGAGAGGCCTCTCGCGCCCGTAACCGTTCGTTTATCGGTTCGGCGGCGAGTCGTGCTTGGACCGTTATCTTCCGTGGGGCAGGCTTGTGTGGCAGGTCACACCATGGAACCAGCCCTGCGGGGCCCCCGCGGACCCCCTAATAGAAGGATCCAAACCGTCCCAATGGGCTATGTCGTACGCGTGTGACCCGCAGCACACTTACTCTGTAGATGTGCGGTAACGCACACGCCAACCACAGAGCGCTCGTCCCCGTGCGGCGGGGAATGGGGGAATCGGCGCGGGGCAGCGGTGCCTGGCGATGACGCCCTCGCGAGCCCCAGACCGAGAGAGAAAACCGGAGGCACGCCAATGTGCCCGCATGAGCCGTCCTGTCCGAGCACCAACGCGCCGGACCGCGAAGCCGCCCGCACGATCGCGGCGCACCCCGAGCAGGGGTGGAGCCTGTTGTGCAACGGCATCGTGCTATTCGAGGACACCGGGGAGCTCCTGCCCAACGGCGCGATCATCGCACCGCACCGTCCCACCGACCTGGCCATCAGCGCGGCCTGAGCGTCACGAGAACCGAGGGCCTAGCCAGTCCGCGACGACCTCGCCCACCCGGGCGGGGTCTCTGTTGAGGTCATGTCCCTCACCCGCGAGCACCACCAGGCGTGCAGCGTCCGCCTGATCGGGGATTCCGAAGCGGTCACGGTCACCGCTGACCACCAGCACGTCCACGCCCGCCGCGCGCAGCTCCTCCACCCGCGAGCGTTCGGGCCGGCCCGGCGGGTGCAAGGGGAACGCCAGCGCCACCACCGCCGCCGCACCGACGGCGCGGGCCGTCCGGCAGGCCACCCTGGCCCCGTTGCTGCGGCCGCCCTGCACCAGGGCCAGGCCGGGGAACCGCCGTCCGAGCGAGGCCGCCAGCGCCGTCCACGCCTCGTCCTGCCTGGCGGGCGACCCGGGCGCCCGGCCGCCCGCGACCCTGAACGGCTGCAGCACCCGCGCGACGGTGCCGCCGATCGCCACCACCGCGTCCCGCACCGACAGCAGGTCGGGCGAGTCCACCCCGCCCGCCGACCCGTGGGTGAGGATGAACAGGAACCTCGGCGCGGGCGCCTCGTCGACCTCCACGATCGCCGCCCCCCGCGGCGTCATGATCTGCATGGCCGACACGGTACTCCGGTAGTAGGCCTTTACTTCTCACGGGGGATGTCACGGGCCGCGCGCCTGTGCCAGATTAGGGAGGTGCCTGACAAATCACTCCCCCGCGACGAGCTCCGCGCCACCGTCGAGGCCCGCCGGGACCTCGGTCCCGACTACGAGCAGGCGCTGATCGAATCGTTCCTCGAGAAGATCGACGCCTCGATCGACTCCCGGGTGCGAGCCGAGGTGGCCGCGCAGAACGGATACCAGCAGCCGGCCCAGCCGTACGCGGCGCCGCATCCCGGCCCGGGCAGGCATCCCAAGCAGGTCGACAGCACGATCCCGATCGCGCTCGGCTCGCTCGGCATCGGCATCCCGCTCACCGCCATCGCCGCCGGGGAGGCCGGGCCGGCGGGGCTGTTCCTCGCCTGGACCGGCATCATCCTGGTCAACGTCGCCGCCGCGTTCGGCCGCCGGCGCCGCTGACCGGCCGCCGCGGCCCCCACCGGGCGGCGTACGGGACTCGCGGGGCGCGATGGCCGGCTCGGGCCGCCGGCGCTCGGTCAACGCGACTCGGGCGGCAGGTATTCGAAGGTCGGCCCGGCCGTCGCGCCGTCCTCGTCGGGCATTCCCATCAGGGCCTGGGCCTGGGCCTTGAGCGCGTACATGGCGCGCGTGGCGTCCGCGAGCAGTTCGGGGCGGCCGTTGAACGCGTGTTGCAGCAGGTGCAGCAGGTCGCGGTAGGCGTGGTTGAACTCCTCCTGGGCCGTGCGGATCGCGCTGCCCGCGGCGTGGTCGGCCATCCGCGGGTTGCGCCGCATCGG
The DNA here is from genome assembly GCF_055586705.1 of Sphaerisporangium sp. NPDC049457. Taxonomy (NCBI): domain Bacteria; kingdom Bacillati; phylum Actinomycetota; class Actinomycetes; order Streptosporangiales; family Streptosporangiaceae; genus Sphaerisporangium; species Sphaerisporangium sp. NPDC049457. The sequence continues at coordinate 59,269 of NZ_JBVJHR010000017.1, forward strand.
CCGGACGCCGGCCGGATCCACCGAGATCGTCTCGCCGGTGGGCCCCGACCGCGGGGTGTCGCCCCGCCGGTAGCGCCGGCCGGCCTTGAGCTCCTGGAAGCGGTAGTAGTGCCCGACCTCTTCCCGGTCAGGGTGGAAGACGTCCTGATCACCGTCCCAGACCTCGCCGTGGGAGGCGCCCTCGCCCTGCTCGACGATCTCTTCCAGCGCCGCCAGCGCGGACTCCAGACCGTCGACCGCGATCAGCCGCCCCGCGGTGTGCCTGAAGTGGGTCGCGCTCACCTGGCGGGCCGGATCGCCGCTGAAGACCGCCCGCTCGCCGAGCCGGTCGCACAGGTGGCGCAGTCCTTGTTCGATCGCGGCGTAGAACTGCCCGATCGTCTCGTAGTCGTCACCCTCGGCCGGACCGCCGGGCGGCGCCGGCCGTTCGAGACGCAGGAACATCTCCATCGCCCCGGCGCCGAAGGGAAGCAGCGACAACTCCAGGGACCGGTCGCCGTGCGGCAGCCGCCGGGGGTGCGGCGGCAGCATCTCCGGGATGTCCAGCCGCGGCCGGCCGCCAACGGCGTTGAGCAGGTTGGCGGCCAGCACGAGGTGCAGCATCTCCTCGACGAAGACGCCGCCCACCACTTCGACGGCCTCCGGATTGCGCTCCGGGTCGAGCGAGTACAGCGCGCACAGGTACGGCGGCAAGGTCGCGTGTTCCAGCTCGATCGCCCACTGCAGGTGCTCGCGGAGGCCATCGAGGGTGTCGATCCGCGCCGACGAGGCGGCGGCGGGCTTCTGCTGTCGTGAATGTTCCATTGGTGTCATACCTCGGTCTGTCGGAAGGGGACGGATCGCGCCGCCCCGAAGGAGCGCCAGGTGCCCGTCGGCGGTGTCACGCGACGTGGTCGCCGGGCCCGGCCCGGGACGGTTCCGCCTCGACGTCCGCGGGCATCGGGCGACGACCGCCGAAAGCCCTGGTCAGGCGCCGGATCTCGCGGGCGTGCCTCGCTGAGCACCGCGCTTCGTCCCGCACGGCGGACACCTGCTCGCTTTCGATCGCCAGCTAAGACAGGACAGACGTACGGCGTGTGACAGACCTGCGAGGGATTTTGCGACTGATCGGGGTGGCGGCCCGCCGGTCCGCTAGCGCGCCTCCATGGCGTCGCGGACGGCGGCCACGGCCTCCTCCTGCGACACGCCCAGTTCGCCGGCCGCCCGGGCGAAGCGCTCGGCGGCCTCGCGCAGGCGCAGGCAGCTCGGCGCCCGCCGTCTCGACGGCCATGGCCGGCGGCAGGGCCGCCGGCACCGGGGGTCCGCGGCCTGGCGTAGGAGACCGTGAAAACGTTGACGCCACGTCAACGTCGATCGCCGCGGGCCGCCCGGACGGCCGTCCGGCGTCAATGCCCGGGCGGCGGTTCCTCGTCGCGGTTCAGGCGAAGGCGCACCTGCGCGGCCACGGTCTCGTCGGGGTGGCCGAGCCCGTAGGCCCACACCGTCTCGGCGTCGGCGTCGCGCCCGCGCAGGGGCAGCGTGCGGGCCAGCAGCTCGACGGCGAGGGCGACCCCGTCGGCGTCGCCCTCGCCCTCGGCGGCCGCGGCGAACTCCCCGCACGCCATGTCCAGATGCGCCATGCCGAGCAGCACGCGAAGCCGCCCGGCGTCGGGCACCTCGGGGACTTCCAGGGCGTCGATGAGCACGTCGGCCGCCTCCCCCGGCTCCCCCTCGTCCAGCAGCGCCTCGGCCAGCAGCTGCGCGGCCTCCGAACAGGCCCGCGGGTCTCGGGTGGCGAGCGCGGCGCGCAGGGACGCCTCGGCCTCGCGGCCGTCGCCCTGCTGTTCGGCGATGCGGGCCAGCGCCAGGTGGGCGGCGGGCAGGTAGGCGGGGGTGCCCACCCCGATCACCGCCTGCCAGGCGGCGCGGGCCTGGTCGGCCATGCCGTCCTTCTCGAACCCGCGCGCCAGGTGGCAGGCCGCCTGGGCGGCGTACTCGGGGTGGCCGGTGGCCAGGGCCGTGCGGGCGGCCGCCCTGGCCCCGGTGACGTCGCCGCCGCGTTCCAGCACCAGGGCCAGGCCGACGGCCGCCTGGGCGCGGTCGGTCTCGCGCTCGTCGGCCGCCAGCTCGGCGAAGATCTCGGCGGCCGCCTCCAGCTCGCCGCTCTCGGCGAGCCGTCGCGCGTCGTCGATCGACCGCCCGGACCGGACCTCGTGCGCCGCCATCGGGACCTCTTCTCCGTCAGGAATCCCCGGGCCTCGCGACGCGGGCGCGCCGTCGCGCGCGACATATTATGCCGATCCAGACGGGCCGCCGAGGACGGTCGCCTAGTCTTCGTATGCCTCCAGCGGGGGGCAGGCGCATACCAGGTTGCGGTCGCCGTAGGCCTGGTCGATGCGGCGGACCGGCGACCAGTACTTGTTCTCGCGCAGCGACGGCAGCGGGTAGGCCGCCTCGGCGCGGGTGTAGGGGTGCTTCCAGTCGTCGGCCAGCAGGCAGTCGGCGGTGTGCGGGGCGCCCCGCAGCGGGTTGTCCGCCCGGTCGTACCGGCCGGAGGCGACCTTGGCGATCTCCTCGCGGATGGCGACCATGGCGTCGACGAACCGGTCCAGCTCGGCCAGGTCCTCGCTCTCGGTCGGCTCGATCATGAGCGTGCCCGCCACCGGGAACGACATGGTGGGCGCGTGGAAGCCGTAGTCGATGAGCCGCTTGGCGACGTCGTCCACGGTGACCCCGGTCTCCTTGGTGATCTGGCGCAGGTCGATGATGCACTCGTGGGCGACCAGGCCCTCGCGGCCGGTGTAGAGCACGGGGTAGTGCGGGGCGAGGCGCCGGGCGAGGTAGTTCGCCGACAGGATCGCCTGCTCGGTGGCCGCCTTGAGCCCTTCTGCGCCCATCATGCGGACGTAGGCCCACGAGATCGGCAGGATGCCCGCCGACCCGTACGGCGCGGCCGAGACCGGGCCCACGGGCCCGCCCTCGAACGGGTGGCCGGGCAGGTAGGGGGCCAGGTGGGAGCGTACGGCCACCGGGCCGACGCCCGGGCCGCCGCCACCGTGCGGGATGCAGAAGGTCTTGTGCAGGTTGAGGTGGGAGACGTCGGCGCCGAAGGACCCGGGCTTGGCCAGGCCGACCAGCGCGTTGAGGTTGGCGCCGTCGACGTACACCTGCCCGCCGGCCTGGTGCACCAGGCCGCAGATCTCGGTGATGGTCTCCTCGTACACCCCGTGCGTGGAGGGGTAGGTCACCATGATGGCCGCGAGCCGCTCACGGTGCTTCTCGATCTTGGCGGTGAGGTCGGGGACGTCCACGTTGCCGTTGTCGTCGCAGGCCACGACGACCACGCGCATGCCCGCCATGACGGCGCTGGCGGCGTTGGTGCCGTGCGCGGAGGACGGGATGAGGCAGACGTCGCGCTCGTGCTCGCCGTTGGCCTTGTGGTAGGCCCGGATGGCGAGCAGGCCCGCGAACTCGCCCTGCGAGCCGGCGTTGGGCTGCAGCGAGACCGCGTCGTAGCCGGTGACCTCGGCCAGCCAGCGCTCGAGGTCGCCGATGAGCCGCAGGTAGCCCTCGACCTGGTCGGCGGGGGCGTAGGGGTGGACGCCGGCGAACTCGGGCCAGGTGATCGGCTCCATCTCGGTGGTGGCGTTCAGCTTCATCGTGCACGAGCCGAGGGGGATCATCGACCGGTCGAGGGCGATGTCCTTGTCCTGCAGCCGGCGCAGGTAGCGCAGCATCGCGGTCTCGGAGCGGTGGGCCTGGAACACCGGGTGCGTGAGGTAGCCGGTGGTGCGCAGCAGCGCGGCCGGCAGGGCGTCGGCGGTGGAGGTGTCGACGTCGTCCAGCACGACGCCGGTCACGCCGAACGCCTCCCACACCGCCGTCAGGTGCGCGCCGGTGGTCTTCTCGTCGCAGCTCACGCCCACGTGGTCGGGGCCGGCCTGGCGCAGGTTGATCCCGCGCTCCAGCGCCGCGGCGACGACCTCGGCGGCGCGGCCGGGGACGCGGGCCAGGACGGTGTCGAAGAACTCGTCGTGGACGATCTCGACGCCGCCCTCGCGCAGCCCGGCGGCGAGAACGGTGGCGTGCCGGTGGGTGCGCTGGGCGATGCGCCGCAGCCCGTCGGGGCCGTGGTAGACGGCGTACATGCCGGCGATGACGGCCAGCAGGACCTGGGCGGTGCAGATGTTGCTGGTGGCCTTCTCGCGGCGGATGTGCTGCTCGCGGGTCTGCAGGGCCAGGCGGTGGGCCGGGTGGCCGTCGGCGTCCTGGGACACCCCGACCAGACGGCCGGGCATCTGCCGCTGCAGGCCTTCGCGGACGGACATGTAGGCGGCGTGCGGGCCGCCGAAGCCGAAGGGGACGCCGAAGCGCTGGGAGGAGCCGACGGCGATGTCGGCGCCCAGGGTGCCGGGGGCCTCGATCAGCGTCAGCGCGAGCAGGTCGGCGGCGGCGACCACCAGCGCGCCGCGCGCGTGCGCCTGCTCGGCCACCGCGCGGAAGTCGGTGATCCTGCCCGCGGCGCCGGGGTACTGGACCAGCACGCCGAACAGCTCCCCGTCCGGCAGGCCGGCGGCCAGGTCGGCCTCCACGACCTCGATGCCGAGCGGCTCGGCGCGGGTGGCGAGCACGGCCTTGGTCTGCGGCAGGGCGTCGGCGTCCACGACGAACACCGGGCTCTTGGCACGACCCGCGCGGCGGGCCAGCGTCAAGGCCTCGGCCGCGGCGGTGGCCTCGTCCAGCAGCGAGGCGCCGGCGACGTCCAGCCCGGTCAGATCGGACACGACGGTCTGGAAGTTGAGCAGGGCCTCAAGACGTCCCTGGGAGATCTCGGGCTGGTAGGGGGTGTAGGCGGTGTACCAGCCGGGGTTCTCCAGCAGGTTGCGCCGGATGACCGCCGGGGTGATCGTGTCGTGGTAGCCGAGGCCGATCATCGAGGTGGGCACCTTGTTGCGCGCGGCCAGGGCGCGCAGCTCGGCGAGGGCCTCCTCCTCGCTCGCCGCCTCGGGCAGGTCGAGCGGCTCGCCGGAGCGGATCGCGGCGGGAACGGCCACGGCGATCAGGTCGGCCACCGAGGCGTAGCCCACGGCCTCCAGCATGCGGGCCTGGTCGAGGTCCGACGGGCCGATGTGCCGGGTGGCGAAGGGCGGTGCGGAGAGGTCGCGAAGCGGTGACCGATCGGTCATGGGGCCCTCCTACAAGGGGTAGAGACCGGCGCTGAGCGCGCGCGTATGCCGGATCTCCCCCTCTGTCAGCGCGACATCCTCATCGCGACCTGAGAGCTTCATCCCTGCATACGGGATTTGCACCGTCGGTGAGACACGCCTGGAGGGCACGCCTACTTTCCAGAGTCGCCTCACCTGTGCGGTACGGAGGCCTGAGAGATTCCGGGGAGGTTGCTCCTTCGGCGCCCGGGTCACTCACCGGCGCCGCACGGGGTGCGCAGCCGGCCCGTGCCCAGGTCTCTCCCGCACAGGGTCAACAGCCTTTCCCGGCAATCGTACCGTCCCACCCCGAGTAGGGAGTTACCCCTACATTTCGGTTTTGCCGGGTTTTATCCCTGGACAGCGGGTATGAAGCCATCCCACCCGGCCCCGTAGATCTTCAGGGATATGCACGCGACAGCCCCGGCCCCCTCTCACAGGGGGAACACACCCCGTCCGGAACCTTCGGGATCAGCCCGTCTTGCGGGCCTTCCTGCGCCGGGCCAGCTCGTCACCTGGGTGGTCCTCCGAAGAGTCACGGCCGGCCGGCTCCGCGCGTTCCCCCGGCAGCTCCGCCAGGGAACCCTCGACCTCGCGCCACACTCCGCCGAGGGCGATGCCGAACACGCCCTGGCCGCCCTCCAGCAGGTCGATCACCTCGTCGGCCGAGGTGCACTCGTAGACGCTCACCCCGTCGCTCATCAGCGTGATCTGCGCCAGGTCGTTGACCCCGCGCTCGCGCAGGTGCTGCACGGCGGTGCGTATCTGCTGGAGCGACACGCCGGTGTCGAGCAACCGCTTGACCACCTTGAGCACGAGGATGTCGCGGAAGCTGTAGAGCCGCTGGGACCCCGACCCTTGCGCCGCGCGAACCGACGGCTCGACGAGCTGCGTGCGCGCCCAATAGTCGAGCTGACGGTAGGTGATGCCGGCCGCCGAGCACGCCGTCGGGCCGCGGTATCCGACGTCGGCGGGCAGTGACGCCGGCCGGTCGTCGAACAGCAGGCCCTGCTCGCCCGCGCGTTCCCGCGCCGACTGACGCTGGGCTGGATCGTGCTGGCCGGCCGTCTTACCCTCGCCGCTGCTGACCGCCACTGCGGACCTCCGGCTTCCTCTCATCCCACGGTCTGATCTGGGGGTTCATGAATTACAACCGTGGGTTCCCTTGCACCGTAGGACTGGCGCGATGCTCAGTCAACGATCCCGCCCGGCGCGTCGTGAAGCGTAAATGCCCGAAATGGCTAACCCGCACGGCCGAAGTCCTCAGGGGTGATCGTGTCAAGGAACTCACGGAACTTCTCGACCTCGTCCTCCTGGTCGTCGGGGATGATCACACCGGCCTCGCGCACGACGTCCTCGCTCGCGAAGATGCTGGCGCCGGTGCGCAGCGCCAGCGCGATCGAGTCGGACGGCCGGGCGCTCACCTCCACCCCGTTGGAGAACACCAGGTCGGCGAAGAAGATTCCGTCGCGCAACGCGACGATGTTCACCGCCTGCAGCCGCACGCCGAGGGCCTCGATGACGTCCTTGAACAAGTCGTGCGTGAGCGGCCGTGGAGGCGGCTCCTCCGCCTGTGCCAGCGCGATGGCCGTGGCCTCGGTCATCCCAATCCAGATCGGCAGATATCGCTCGCCCTTGGCCTCCTTGAGCAGGACTATGGGCTGGTTGGAGGGCATCTCGACGCGGACCCCCACGACCTCCATCTGCAACACAGGCTGCTCCGTCTCATTGGGTCGCCGGCCCGCTCCGGGCCCGTTCCCTCGCGGCTCTCGGCTCGCGGCGTGACCATCGCCGCAAAATTCAACGTAACATCCCCGCACCCCGAAATGTCCGGGCGGCTCCGTCAGCGGCCCAGAATGCCGCGCAGGCCGGTGCGGACCAGGGCGGTGTGCAGCTCCTGGAGCAGGGCGGACAGCTCTCTGGCGGCCTCCTCGGCCCGCCCTGCGGCGCCCGGCGCGCGCCGCCGCAGCAGCGGCGCGACGGCCTGTTCGACCAGCCCCGCCTCGCGCTCGGCGGCGGCCTTCAGCACTCTCAGGTGCCGGGGGTGCAGGCCGAACCTGGCCAGGGCGCCCGAGGCGCGGGCCACGGTCAGGGCTTCGGCGTCGTACCAGCGGGCGACCGGGGTGAGCAGGCCGTAGTCCTCCAGCTCGGCGAGGGTCTCCTCGTCGAGCTCGGCAGCCGTCAGCAGCTCGGCGCGGCTGAGCCGCACCTCGGCGACCGGCGCCTCACCGCCCACGGCGCGCGGGCGGGCCGGGCCGCCCGCGCCGTCGTGCTCGGCGGTCTCCAGATGGTCCTTGATCACGCGCAGCGGCAGGTAGCGGTCGCGCTGGGCGGTGAGGATGTAGCGCAGGCGCTCGACGTCGGCGTGGGTGAACTTGCGGTAGCCCGACGGGGACCGCTGGGGCTCGATGAGCCCCTCGCCCTCCAGAAAGCGGATCTTGGAGACGGTGACGTCGGGGAAGTCGGCCCGCAGGACCTCGAGGACCTCCCCGATGCTCATGAACGCCCTGGCCGCCTGCGCGCTCATCACCGCTCCTCCTCACCCACGCGTGAGGAACACCAGCCGGAACTTGCCGATCTGGACTTCGTCGCCGCCCGACAGCGGCAGCTCCTCGATGCGCTCTCTGTTGACGTAGGTGCCGTTGAGGCTGCCGACGTCCCTGGCGGTGAAGTAGTCGCCCCGCCGGTAGAACTCGGCGTGCCTGCGGGACACGGTCACATCGTCCAGGAAGATGTCGCTCTCGGGATGGCGGCCCGCTGTGGTGAGGTCGCTGTCGAGCAGGAAGCGGCTCCCGGCGTTCGGCCCGCGCATCACGACCAGCAGGGCCGTGCCGGGCGGCAGTTGCTCGACCGCCGCCCGATCGGGGATGAGCGTCTGTCCCGTCGCCTCGCCGTCCATCGCCTCGATCCCGCTCAGGGAGATCGTGGAGGTGGTGTCCCCCGGCGTGTTCTCGACGCGGCTCAGCGGCGACCCGCACCGTGAGCAGAAACGGGCGTCCTCAGGGTTGGCATTCCCGCACTGCGTGCAGTAGACGCTCGGCATCGATCGGCTCGGCCTCCTACCGCGAAGTCGCGGCGACGGTGCTCTGGGCGGCGTGCCTCGGTTCTTCGCTTCTCATGATTGCTCAGACTGCGAATGCCGCAACTTACGCTGATGAGTCGCAAAGGTCAAGATGAGGGCAGGCTCGCGCGTTCGGACATGCTGCTGACGCCAGCTCGCTCGGGTCTCGCAGGCGGGGGGCTCGCGTGTGCGGTTGACGGCGCTCGCCCCTCGTTCCCCTCCGACTCGGCTCGCCGCGCCGGTCCAAAGTTACCGCCCAGGCAGGCCTCCGGTCCATGCGCCGCGCCGTTCGAATGTGACTGGAATCGGGCGGTTCGCGGCAGAACATCGCCTCGACATCGCCTCGGTCAGGTGCCGACGGCGTGCTCCACGACGCGGGCCCAGCGTTCGAGGAGGCTCTGGGCGACGTCCAGGTCCTCCCCCTCGGCCCACAGGTGGGTCACCGCCTCGGTGGGGTCGGGCAGGATCAGCGCCCAGCCGCCGTCCTCCTCGACCACCCGCACGCCGTCGGTGGTGTCCAGGCGGTGGCCGTCGGCGGCCTCCACCACCGAGCGCATGACCGCCCCCTTGGCCGCCCACGGCGTCGGCACAGTGCGCTTGAGCATCTTGGCCTGCGGGATGCGGGCGTCGATCTGGCTGAGCGACAGGCGGGTGCGGGCGACCAGGCCGAGCAGGCGCAAAAACGCGGCCAGGCCGTCCACCGTCGGGGCGAACTCCGGGACGATGAACCCGCCGCGCCCGTCGGCCGCGAAGATCAGTTCGGGGTCGGCCGCCGCCGAGGTGAGGGCGTCCAGGGCCGTGGAGGTCCACTGCACCTGGGCGCCGTGGAAGCGGCACACCTGCTCGGCCACGCGGGTGGTGGTCACCGGCAGCGCGACCCGCCCGCCGCGCCGCTCGGCGGCGACCAGGTCGAGCACGACGAGCTGCGCGCGCTCCTCGCTGATCAGCTGGCCCATCTCGTCGACCAGCGAGATGCGCTCGCCGACGGGGTCGAAGCGCACGCCGAACGCGGCCCGGGAGGAGGCCACCAGTTCGGCCAGGCGCTGCAGGTCTCTGCGCCGCTCGGCCAGCGTCTCGGTGGGCGAGGCGTCGTCCAGCCTGTTGTTGACCGTGAGCACGTCGACGCCGACCCGGCCGAGCAGGCTGGGCAGCACCAGGGAGGAGGTGCCGCCGGCGCAGTCGATGACGACCTTCATCTCGGCGTCACGCACCCCCGACATGTCGACCCAGCGCAGCAGCTCGCGGGTGTAGTCCTCGACCGCGCGGGCGGGGAAGCTCAGTTCGGCGATCTCGCCAGGGAAGGCGCGCCGGAACTCCTGGCGGGAGAAGACGCGCTCAAGCTTGCGCTGGGCCCCCTGGGAGAGGTCGGCGCCGTTCTCGTCCATGAAGATGATGTCGACGCTCTGCGGGTCGCCCGGGGTGGTGCGCAGGGCGATGCCGCCGGAGGCGGTCTCGTTGGAGGTGTGGAAGCGGGCGACCGGCAGCGGCGCGGCCTCCAGGTCGAGCACATTGATCGCGCTGGCGGTGAGCGCGCTGATCACGGCCCGCTTGAGCGCCCGGGCGGCCCGCGAGGAGTCGCGGGAGGTGATGACCGAGGCGCCCTTCTTCAGGGTGGTGGCGTAGGCGCTGGCCAGGCGCACGCACAGCTCGGGGGTGATCTCGACGTTGACCAGGCCGGAGACCCCGCGCGGCCCGAACAGGCTGCGCTGGCCGCGCGACTCCCAGATGACGCTGGTGTTGACCACCGCGCCGGCCTCGATCGTCTTGAACGGGTAGATCTTGACGCCGGAGGAGACGTAGGCCTCGGCCTCGATGACGCACTCGTCGCCGACGATGGCGTTCTCCTCGATGCGCGCGCCGGTCATCACGTCGGTGTTCTTGCCGATCACGCAGCCGCGCAGGTGGGCGCTCGGCCCGATGTAGACGTTGTCGTGGACGACGGCCCGGTGCAGGAAGGCGCCCTCCTTGACCACGACGTTGTCGCCGAGGACGGTGTACTCGCGCAGCTCGGCGCCGGCCTCGACCTTGGCGTAGCCGCCGATGTACAGCGGGCCCTTCAGGATGGCGTCGGGGTCGACCGAGGCGCCCTCGGCCACCCAGACGCCCGGGGACAGCTCGAAGCCGTCGGCGTCCAGCCGCACCCGGCCCGACAGGGCGTCGGCCTGGGCCTTGAGGTAGCTCTCGTGGGTGCCGACGTCCTCCCAGTAGCCGCCGGCGACGTAGCCGTACAGCGGGGCGCCCCTGGCCAGCAGCTTGGGGAACACGTCGCCCGACCAGTCGACCGGCACCCCCGGGGCGACCTCGTCCAGGACCTCGGGCTCCATGACGTAGACGCCGGTGTTCACGGTGTCGGAGAACACCTGGCCCCAGGTGGGCTTCTCCAGGAAGCGCTGCACCCTGCCCTGCTCGTCGACGATGATGATGCCGAACTCCAGCGGGTTCGGCACCCGCTTGAGGCCGATGGTGACCAGGGCGCCGTTCTCCTCGTGGAACCTGATCATGTCGGTGAGGTCGACGTCGGTCAGCGCGTCGCCCGAGATGACCAGGAAGCGCTCGTCGCGCAGCTTGTCGGCGGCGTTCTTGACGCTGCCGGCGGTGCCGAGGGGGATCTCCTCGGTGGCGTAGTGCAGGCTCATGCCGAGCTCGCCGCCGTCGCCGAAGTAGTTGCGCACCAGGGCGGCCAGGAACTGCACGGTGACGACGGTCTCGGTGAAGCCGTGCCGCCGCAGCAGGCGGAGCACGTGCTCCATGATCGGGCGGTTGACCACGGGGAGCAGCGGCTTGGGCTGGTTGGCGGTCATCGGCCGCAGCCGAGTGCCTTCGCCGCCCGCCATCACGACGGCCTTCACAGATCACCCTCCGCCTGTCTCGTCACGGTGGGCACACGGTCACGCTCGCGCGGGCACTCGCCGCCGGGACCCGCCGGGGCGCGTCCCGCGATCGTTCATGCCCGGCTCGCCCCTCCGATGAGCCGGCGCCCCTGAACCACGTACAGCGCCCCCGCCCACCAATACAGACCTGTTCCCCAGATGGCAAAGGCCCATCCCATGATCCGGGACACGTCGGCGTACCAGCCTTCGTGCGAGGCCAGGAACAGCAGCGGAAAGGCGTAGAGCAGGCAGGCGGTGGCCGCCTTGCCCAGGAAGTGGACCGGCAGGGCCGGGCCGAAGCCGTACCTGCGCAGGACGGGCACGCCGAGCATGAGCACCACGTCCCTGCCGATGATCAGCGCGGCGAGCCACCAGGGCATCACCTCGCGCAGGGTCAGGCCGATCAGCGTGGCCAGGATGTACAGGCGGTCGGCGACCGGGTCGAGCAGCCGCCCGAGCTTGCTGGTCTGGTTCCAGGCCCTGGCGAGCTTGCCGTCCAGCCAGTCGGAGATGCCGGCCAGCATGAGCAGCACCAGCGCCCAGCCGTCGGCCTTGGGGCCGAGCACCAGCCACAGGAAGACCGGCACGCCGAGCAGCCGCAGCATGCTCAGGATGTTCGGAACCGTCCAGATGCGGTCCTCCGCCGATTTCACCCGTGACTCCCCTCCGTGAACCTGGTGCCGACCCTACCCGGGGCCGGCCGCTGACGGCGGAGGGGGCGAACCCGGCCGGTCGGGTCGTGCGGCCGGGCGCCGCGGCCGTATCGTGGGGATGGCGTGGCGCGCACGCCGCCGGTTCGGTCAGATGGCTACATTTCCGGCAAAGTCGGCATCCTCCCCAAGGCGGAGATGGCATCCTCCTGGGGACCACGAGATCGGCCGGACGGCGGAAGTGAGCGGACCGTTTTGGGCTTTAATGTCAGTGCCATGGCCAACGATGCAGCGCTGTTCTTCGGGCAGTTCGTCAAAGCGCCCGGCACCACGGGGGCGGTGGCGCCCAGCTCGCGCCGCCTGGCGAGGGTCGTCTCCACTCCGGTGCCCGAGGGCGGCGATCCGGTCATCGTCGAACTAGGCCCGGGGACGGGCGTGTTCACCGACGAGATCCAGCGGCGGCTGGGCGGCCGGGGTCACCACCTGGCCGTCGAGATCAACCCCGCGCTCGCCGCGCGGCTGGCCGAGCGCCACCCCGGGGCCAGGGTCGTGGTGGCCGACGCGGTCAACCTCCCGCAACTGCTGGCCAAGCACGACCTCGACCGGGCCGACGCGGTGATCAGCGGGCTGCCGTGGGCGGCCTTCCCCGCCCTGCTGCAGGACAGGCTGCTCGGCGCGATCACCGAGACGCTCGCCCCCGACGGGGCCTTCACCACCTTCGCCTACGTGCACGCGCGCACGTTGCCGCCCGCCGTCCGCTTCCGCCGCCGCCTGCTCGAGGCGTTCGAGGAGGTCGTGGCGAGCCGCACCGTGTGGGGCAACGTGCCGCCCGCCTTCGTCTACCACGCGCGCCGGCCGCGCCGCTGATCCCTTCTCCCCCGGCGCGGCCCTCGCCCGCGGACCGAACGGCGTTCTACCATTGCGGCCGACGGGATAGGAGTGATCAAGGTGGACTTCACGCTTCCGGAGAGCGCCCAAGAGGTTCAGCGGGGCGTCGCCGCCATCTGCTCGCGCTACGACATGGACTACTGGCAGCGCTGCGAGGCGGAGAAGCGGTGGCCGGAGGAGGTGTGGGCCGAGCTGGCCAAGGGCGGCTGGCTGGGCCTCGCCGTGCCCGAGGAGTACGGGGGCGGCGGCCAGGGCCTGCTGGAGCTCGCCGTGGCCACCGAGACTCTGTCGGCGTCCGGCTCGGCCGGCGGGTCGGCGTTCACCTACGTGCTGACGCCCGGCTTCGGCGCGCTGACCCTGGCCCGCCACGGGACCGCCGAGCAGAAGGCCGCGCTCCTGCCGAAGCTCGCCACCGGCGAGGCCGAGACGTGCTTCGCGCTGACCGAGCCGGACGCGGGGTCCAACTCCCTGGCCATCTCCACCTTCGCGCGCCGCGACGGCGACGAGTACGTGATCAACGGCCAGAAGATCTGGATCACCGGCGTCCAGCGGGCGAGCCGGATGCTGCTGGTCACCCGCACCATCCCCGCCGCCGAGGCCAAGCCCCGCACGAACGGCCTGACCGTGTTCCTGGTGGACGTCCCGGAGGCGGTGGCCGCGGGACGGCTGTCCTACCGCCCGATCCCCAAGATGGGCGCCAACACCACCCCGTCCAACATGGTCTTCATCGACGATCTGCGCGTGCCGGCGTCGAGCGTGGTCGGCGAGGTCGACCAGGGCGCCCTGGTGCTGTGGGACATCCTCAACCCCGAGCGCGTCCTGCTGGGCGCCAGCGCGCTCGGCGCGGCGGAGGTGGCGCTGCGCGTGGCGGTCTCCTACGCCAAGGAGCGTGAGGTGTTCGGCCGCCCGATCGGGGCCAACCAGGCCATCGCCTTCCCGCTGGCACAGGTCAAGGCCAAGATCGAGCTCGCCCGGCTGATGCTGTATAAGGCGGCCTGGCTGTTCGACCGGAACCTGCCCTGCGGCACCGAGGCCAACATCGCCAAGCTCGCCGCCTCGCAGGCCGCGTGGGAGGCGGCCGACCACGCCTTCCAGACCCACGGCGGCATGGCCTACTCCCTGGAGTACCCGGTCGCGCGGCTGCTCGCCGACGCCCGCATCGGCCGGGTGGCGCCGGTCACCGAGGAGCTCCTGCTCAACTACCTGGCGACCCAGGTGCTCGGCCTGCCCCGCAGCTTCTGACCGCCGCCGGCGCCGCGCTCCCGGGCGGGGCGGACGGCCCGGCGGCCGTCCTCGCCGGGTTCAGGGCATCGCCGCCTCGACCAGGGCGTCCACCAGGCGGTTGTCGTCACCGCGCTCGGGGTGCCACTGGACGCCGACGCAGAACCGGTGGCCCTGGAGCTCCACCGCCTCGATGATCTGGTCGTCGGCCCACGCCACCGCCAGCAGCCCGTCGCCGAGCCGCCTGAGGGCCTGGTGGTGCGGCATGGCCACCTCCATGCGGTCGCCCACGGCCTTGCCCACCTTGCTGGACACGCTGACCTGGAGGACATGCGGGGCGGCGGCGGCGTGCCGTTCGTGGTGCACCGCGTCGGGCAGCCACGGGATCAGCGTGCCGCCGAGGGCGATGTTCAGCACGTGCATGCCGCGGGCCACGCCGAGGACCGGGATGCCGGCCTGGATGGCCGCGGCGGCCAGCGCGATCTCGAAGCGGTCGCGCCGGGGCTCGGGCTCCTCCACCCGCTCGTCGCGCTCCTCGCCGTAGGCGGCGGGGTCGACCTCCACGCCTCCTGCCAGGATGAGCCCCGAGATGCCGCGCACGTAGCCGTCGATCGCGCCCAGGCTCAGCGGAGGGATCAGCACCGGGGCGCCTCCGGCCTTGTCCACCGCCTTGGCGTAGGCCGGGGGCGACAGCACCGCCTCGCGCACCCAGGTGCCCCAGCGGGCGGCGTCGAAGTAGGTGGTGATACCGATCAGGGGTCGGGACATGCGGTCTCCAGGGGCTCGCGCAAGGTCGTACCGCCAAACCGCAGCGGCACTCAGCCCGTATGCAGTGGCGAACCCATCATGGCGCACAACATTTCGGGTATGTCACGAATCCCGGTATCGAGTACGTCACTTCAGCATCTTCTGTCCCGTTCGCCACACCGGCACCATGCCCGCGGGCGACCGGAGGGGGCGTCCGCGGGGCCGCCACGGGCGACGTCCCGCGCGGCGGCCCGGAGCGCGGCCGGCGGTCGCGTCGCTTTTGACCAGGCATTGTCGAGAGCCGGAGAATGTCCGGTAAACGCGAATGCGATTCCTTTTCACTTCTCGTTCGAGCGGCCGGAACCGCCGATTACCCGCAATCACGCATCGATTACGAACGGTTCCCTTTCACGGCACCTTGTGGTGAAACGGTTGTGAGGCGCATGAGGGAATGGAAGACTTCATTTCGAGCGACCGGTAGTGCCGGGGCCGCCGACGCTCACGACCCGGACCGTCAGGGAGGTGCGACAACAAGATCGGACATCGAATCCGATCAATTAGGGTGGCATCAACAAATGTCGTTGAATCCGCGTCTCATCAAGGAAAGCTTCTCGGCCATCGAGCCGGTCATGGGCAGGGCCGTCGCCTACTTCTACGGGCGGCTGTTCGCTGAGAGCCCACAGTTGCGCAGCATGTTCCCTCCCGCCATGGACGTTCAGCGCGACCGGCTCTTCGCCGCCCTGACCCGCATCGTGTGGAGCCTGGACAGCCCCGGCAGCCTGAGCTCCTATCTGGGACAGCTCGGCCGGGACCACCGCAAGTACGGCGTGCTCGCCGAGCACCACACCGCCGTGGGCAACGCGCTGCTCGCGACGATCCGGCGCTTCTCCGGCGACGCCTGGACCACCGAGGTCGAGGCGGCCTGGGTCGCCGCCTACACCACGGCGGCCAACATGATGATCGACGCCGCCGAGGCCGACGCGGGGGTCTCCCCCGCCTGGTGGCTGGCCGAGGTCGTCGACCACGAGCTGCGCACCCCCGACATCGCGGTGATCACGCTGCGTCCCGGCACGCCGATGACCTTCGTCGCGGGGCAGTACGTGGACGTGCAGGTGGCGCGCTGGCCGAGGGTGTGGCGCACGTACTCCATCGCCAACGCGCCCCGTCCCGACAACACCATCCGGCTGCACGTGCGGGCCGTGCGCGGCGGCTGGGTGAGCACCGCCCTGGTCTCCCACACGCGCATCGGCGACACCGTCCTGCTCGGCGCGCCCGTCGGCACCATGGCCCCTCCGCCCGAGGACCCGGCGCGCGACATCCTGTGCGTCGCCGGCGGCACCGGCCTGGCCCCGCTCAAGGCGATCATCGAGCACGTCATCGCCTCCGGCCGCCGTTCCAACATCCACCTGCTGCACGGCGCGCGCACCGCCGCCGAGCTGTACGACCTGGCGGACCTGATCCGCATGGAGTCCGGCCACCCCTGGCTGCGCGTGCTTCCGGTGGTGTCGGGCGAGCCGGCCTACGACGGCATGCGCGGGACGCTGCCGGACGTCGTGCGGCGCTTCCACTCCTTCGCCGACCACGAGGTCTACGTCTGCGGCCCGCCGGCCATGGTGCATGAGACGGTGCGCCGGCTGCAGCAGGACGGGGTGCCGCCGGCGCGCATCCACCGGGACCTCGACCAGACCGAGCGCCTGCCCGTTTCCCTTCGCCAACCAGATACTCCAGGAGAATCCCGACGAACCGATCGCCCAAATCCCGAGGACTCCGGCGAGCACTGGCGCGACGTGGCACGATGATGCCGATCCGCGCGCAGCGGCCACCACGTCTATCGGGTCTATCGGGTCACCACGCCGGCCGGGGGACCGGCGATGCGTGTCCCGGCACCGCGAAAGGAAGGGGCGATCATGCGGCGCACGCTGCTCGCCGCCGTCACCAGGCGGCCCTCTCCCCCCGTCGGCAGGTTCCTTCTCATCGCCCCGGCGGTGCGCTGACTCCCATGGCCCGACCGGTCACGCTCGTGACATTCGTGCTGCCGAGCATGCTGGGGCACTGGGGTGGCGGGGCGACGGAGGTGCGCGTCTTCGCGGTCGCCTACGCGGGCGAAGAGCGTCCGACGCTCGGCGCCGCCCTGGACACCCTGCGCCGCACCCACCCCAAGCTCGAACGGCGGCTGTGCGACGAGTACGGCGGCATCCGCCGCCACATCAGCATGTTCGTCTGCGGAGAGAACGCCCGCCGGCTGGGCGGCCTGTCGTGCGCCTTACCCCCGGGGGCCGAGGTCTACGTCATGCCGGCCCTGTGAGGGCGGCTCAGGGGGCGACGCGGCCCGCGGCGTTGAAGGCCGCGTGCGTGAGCGGCATCAGCCCGGCCCAGATGGCCTCCATCTTCTCGGCCACCATCTCGATCTCGCGTTGCGGGAACGACGGCACGCTCGCGCGCTCGTCCTTGGTGCGCAGCGACAGGAAGTGCATCAGCGACCGGGCGTTGCAGGTGGCGTACATGGAGGAGAACAGCCCGACGGGGAGCACGGCGCGCGCGACCTCCCGGGCGATGCCGGCCTCCAGCATCTCGCGGTAGGCCTCGTAGGAGCGCCGGTAGGACAGCTCCATCGCCTCGGTCACCAGCTTGTGCTGCTCTTCGTCGCCCTCGACGAACTGGTAGCGCCCGGGCTTGCCCTCCTGCACGAGCTTCCGCTCACCCCCAGGCACATAGAAATCAGGCTGAAGCTCCCTATATCTCCCACTCTCCTCGTTGTACGACCATCCCGCCCTGTGGCGGTGGAACTCGCGGAAGACCATGATCGGGGCGTGGATGAAGAAGGTCATCGAGTTGTGCTCGAAGGGGCTGCCGTGGCGGTCGCGCATGAGGTAGCCGATCAGGCCCTTGGAGCGCTCGGCGTCCTGGCCGACCGCCTGGAGGGACTGCTCGCCCGCCGTGGACACCCGGGCGGCCCACACCACGTCGGAGTCGGCGGCGCTGTGCCTGACCAGCTCCACCGTCACGTCGCTGAGAAATCGCAAAAGCCCTGCCCCCTCGCCTGTCCTTCGTGGCCGCCCACATCGTAGTCCAGGGATAAGCGCAGGTGAGGCGGGTCAGGTGATGTCGCGGCGCATCGTGGTGACCGAGGCGACGGTCGCGAAGACCAGCGCGTAGCCGATGAGCAGCGCGGCGCCCGCCCACGCCGGAAGGTACTGGCCGCCGAGCGGCGAGGCCACCCCGTACACCGCCTGCGCGGCCCCGCCCGGCAGCCACTTGCCGACGCTCGGCAGCAGGGCGACCAGCAGGCTCTCCAGCACGTAGACCCAGCCGATCCCCACGACGATCGCGGCGATCTGGTTGCGCAGCAGCGACCCAAGGGCGAGCCCGAGGACGGTGTACAGGGCCATGGCCGCGACCACCCCCAGGCACAGGCGCGCCACGTCGCCGCCGATCAGCGACAACTCGCCGCCCTTGATGAGGATCGCCGGGATGCCGAGGGCGAAGGCCAGCGCGATCCCGGCCAGGCCGAACAGCACGCCCACGACCGAGCAGGCCAGAAGCTTGGCGGCGACCACGCGCCCGCGGCGCGGCGTCACCAGGAAGGTGTGGGTGATGGTCTGGAAGCGGTACTCGCCGGTCATGAGCAGGGTGCCGATCACGAAGGAGAACACCAGCCCGGTGCCGGCCTGGCTGAACAGGTTGAGCACCCCCTGGGGTTCGGTGATCTGGGGGGTGCCCTGCTGTCCCGAGAAGACGCTCAGCGCGACGAGGCCGATCGCGGTGAAGCCCAGCGACAGGGCGAGCATGCCCCACACCATGCGCGTGGTGAAGACCTTCTGCAGCTCGGCCCTGACCAGCCTGATCATGACGTCCCTCCGGGGGTCTCGGTCAGGGCGGGCGCCGTGCCCCCGCCGTCCCCGCCGTGTCCGCCGGACCCGGCGTCCGCGCCCGGCGGCGGCGCCGGGTCGCCGGTGAGTTCGAGGAAGACCTGTTCGAGGTCGGAACGCCGCCTGGCCAGCTCGGACAGCACGACCGCCTCGTCCAGAGCCGCCTGGCCGATCGTCTCGGGCGGCACGCCGCGGACCCACAGCACCCCGTTCTCTGGGGACTCGACCGTCGCGCCGGCCGCCTCCAGGCGGGGACGCAGCCGCTCGGCCTCGGCCGCGGCCACGCGCACGCCGTTGTCGCCGCCGGCGGTCAGCTCCGACAGCGTGCCCTGCCTGATCAGCCGGCCCCGGGCGATGATGACGATGTCGTCGACGGTCTGCTCGACCTCGGCCAGGACGTGGCTGGAGACCAGCACGGCGCACCCCTGGTCGTCGGCGAGGTACCTCAGGAAGCCGCGCAGCCACTGGATGCCCGCCGGGTCCAGGCCGTTGGACGGCTCGTCGAGTATGAGGACCTTCGGGGTACCGAGCAGCGCGGTGGCCAGAGCCAGGCGCTGCCGCATGCCGAGGGAGAACCCGCCCACCCGCTTGGCCGCCGCGTCGGCGAGGCCGACCTGTTCGAGCGTCTCTCCGGCGCGCGCCGCGGGCAGCCCGGCGGCGGTGCACAGCACCTTGAGGTGGTCGCGGGCCGTGCGGCCGGGGTGGAAGTTCGTCGCCTCCAGCACCGCGCCGACCTCCGACAGCGGCGCCGCCAGGTCGGCGTACCCGCGGCCGTTGACGAGCGCCCTGCCCGAGTCGGGCGTGACCAGGCCGAGAAGGCAGCGCAGCGTGGTGGTCTTGCCCGCGCCGTTGGGGCCGAGAAACCCGGTGACGGTGCCCGGCTCGACGGTGAAGGACACGTCGTCCACGGCCCGGACCGAGCCGAACGACTTGGACAGGTTGTGGATCTCAATGGCAGGCATCAGGCCTGATTATTGGGCAAGTCGATCGACGTGCACAGCGGTTTCCGCTGATTTACGCCACAACGATATGGATCGTCTACAGCCGGTAGACGCGGCGGGCGTTGCCGGATCCGATCATGTGGGCCACGCGGGCGGCGTCGGCGGCGCTCCACTCTCCGTCCCGCAGCCGCGCGGCGAGCGCGCGGGTCAGGCCGCGCCGGAAGTACAGGGCGCCGAGGTGGCACGTCTCGGCGACGCCATGGCAGCCGGAGCTGAACATCAGCTTGTGGTAGGGCGCCAGTTCCAGCAGCTCTCCGATGGTCGCCGCCGAGCCGGAGGCCGTGGAGGCCGGCGCCGGTCCGACGTCGACGTACACGTGGGGGTGCACGCCGGCCAGGTAGGCCGCCTGCCGGTGGTAGGGGTAGCAGTGCAGGATCACCGGGACGCCGGACGGCAGCGCCCGGAGGAAGCCGGTCATCAGCGCCGGGTCCGACCGGTGCGGGTCGGCGCACGCGTCGCCGTACCCGGTGTGCACCTGCAGCGGCAGCCCGCGTTCGCGGGCGATGTCCACCGCCGTCCAGAGCAGGTGGCGCAGCAGGTCGGGGTCGGTGAGCGGGCCGGCGGGGCCGGCGAGCCTGCGGGCCGCCGCGGCGATGACGGCGCCGCGGCTCGGGCGCGAGTGCGTGGAGTCCAGGCCGCAGCGGTGGGCGACGACGGTCTTGAGCCCGACGGCCCTGGCCGCCCGCGCGGCCAGCCGTTCCTCCAGCGCGTCAAGGTAGCCGACGCAGGTGAGGCCCTCGCGGGCGACGTCCTGCTCGACGCGTTCCAGCCGGACGATCTCGTCGGCGGCGGCGCCGCCGAGCCGTCCCATCTCGGCCGCCGTCAGCAGTTCACGGCCCCCGTGCCCGCCGTGTCCCCCGTGCCCGCCGTCGACGAGGAAGGCCACGACGCCGGCCGCGCGCAGCAGCCGGGTGTTGGCCTCCCGCGCGCCGAGCTCGGCCCTGCGCTCCAGGTAGACGGCCGCCGGGGCGTGCGGTTCGAGGCCCAGCACCGGCCCGCACCAGCGGCGGACGGCCGTGCCGGCCGGGGTGTCGAAGTGGGTGGTGCCGGGTGGCGCGGGGGTGTCCGCCTCGGTGATCAGCAGCTCGAACTGCGCCCGGGTGAGCTCGTCGCGGCGGACGCCGTGGCAGTGGTGGTCCACCAGCGGTGCCAGCACCGCGGCCCGCACCACGTCCGGAACCGAGGCGGACAGCGGATCCCGGAGGCCGGGGACGACGGACAGCGGATCCCGGAGATCGGGGATGGCGGACAGCGGATCCCGGAGGTCCGGGGCAGCGGACAGCGGATCCCAGAGGCCGGGGACGGCGGACGACGGGGCCCGGGAGTCCGGGACGGCGGCCGGCGGGGCGCTCGGGGGCTCGACCGGCGGCGTCCCGGTGTGATGCATCGGCCACCTCGCCCCGCTCGTCGGTCCTGTGGCGCGCCCGAGACGCCGGGCGGGCCGGGACGTCCTCCCGCCCGGCCGCCCGGCCCGCGCCGCCTGTGGACTCTACGGCCGCGCCCGGCCGCCGGAGCCGGGTTCGCCCGCCCTTTACCCAACCCCGGCACACCCGCGACCTGACGACCCGGTCCCGCCTCCGCGCACCCGCGATCCGACGGGCCGGCTCACTCCCGTGCGGTCGCGGCGTCCGCCCGGCGTGGCCGGCCGGAAGGCGTCCGGGCCGGCCTCGGGACGCGGAGCGTCACCCCCGGCACAGCCGCAGGACGTTGGCGACGATGCGGGCTCCGGCGCCCGCCTCGGCGGTGAGGATGGACTCGGGGTGGAACTGGACGGCGAAGCGCCGGTTGCCGGTGTCCTCGATGGCCATGACGGCCCCGTCCGGGGTGAGCGCGGTCACCGTGAAGCCGCGCACGCCCTGCCGCTTGGCGTGCAGGGAGTGGTAGCGGGCGGCGGTGAACTCCTGCGGGAGGCCGTCGAGCAGGGCGCTGTCGCCCACCCTGGCGACGCGGCCGCGCTTGCCGTGCTCGGGTTCCGGCAGCAGTGACAGCTCGCCGCCGGCCTGTTCCACCATCGCCTGCAGTCCGAGGCACACCCCGAAGACCGGCAGGCGGCGGGCGTACAGGGTCTCCACCAGGGCGGCGCAGCCGAAGTCCGACGGCCAGCCGGGGCCGGGCGACAGCACCACCATGTGCGGCGCGATCTCGTCCAGCATGGCCAGGGGGAAGCCGTGGCGCAGGGTGACCACGTCGGCGCCCTGCTGGCGGAAGTAGTCGGCCAGGGTGTTGACGAAGGAGTCCTCGTGGTCCACCAGCAGGACCTTCATGCCGTCGCCCGGCCGCTCGGGCGCGCGACGGCGTTCCGCGGCGGCCTGCGGGGACCCCACGGCGGCGAGCGCCCCGAGCAGCGCGCTCGCCTTCAACTCGGTCTCGCGCTCCTCGGCGGCCGGGTCGGAGTCGAACAGCAGCGTCGCCCCGGCGCGGACGGTGGCCACGCCTTCGCGGATCTGGGCGGTCCGCAGCGTGAGACCGGTGTTCATGGACCCGTCGAAGCCGAGGTAGCCGACGGCGCCGCCGTACCAGCGCCGGGCGGTGGCCTCGTGGTCCTCGATGAACTGCATGGCCCAGGTCTTGGGCGCGCCGGTGACGGTGACGGCCCACATGTGGGTGAGGAAGGCGTCGAGGGCGTCGAACTCCGGGCGCAGGCGGCCCTCGATGTGGTCGACGGTGTGGATGAGGCGGGAGTACATCTCGATCTGGCGGCGCCCGATGACCTGGACGGTGCCGGGGACGCAGATGCGCGACTTGTCGTTGCGGTCGACGTCGGTGCACATGGTCAGCTCGGATTCCTCCTTGACCGAGCTGAGCAGGGTGCGGATCGCCTCGGCGTCCTCGACCGGGTTGGTGCCGCGGGCGATCGTCCCGGAGATCGGGCAGGTCTCCACGCGGTCGCCCTGGACCCGCACGTACATCTCGGGTGAGGCGCCGACGAGGTGCTCGCCCTCGCCGAGGTTGAACAGGAACTCGTAGGGGGCGGGGTTGATCAGGCGCAGCCCCCGGTAGAACCCGGCCGGGTCGGCGCAGGGGGCGTGGAAGACCTGGCCGGGGACCACCTCGAACAGGTCGCCGCGCCGGAACTTCTGCTTGGCGGCCTCGACGACGGCGGCGTACTCCCCCGGCCGGGGGTTGTCCGGGAGGGTCGCGGGCGCGGGCGACAGCGGCAGGGTCTCGCCCGTGCGCCGCAGGCCGCGGGTGGAGACGCCGTCGACGGTGAACTCATAGAGGTACTCGCGGCTGGTCTCGCGCTTGCGGTCGATGACCATGACGCGGTCGGGCAGGTGCAGCACCAGGTCGCGCTGGTCGTGGGCGCGGTCGAGCGTCTGCCGGATGGGCTCGAACTGGAAGGCGAGGTCGTAGCCGAAGGCCCCGTACAGCCCGAGGTGCTCGTCGTCGCCGGCGAAGGCTGCGATCACCTCGCGGACGGCGGTGAACACCGTGGGACGGCGGCTGCGCATCTCCTCGGGAAGAATGTCCTCGGACTCGGCGACGTACACCTCGACGTGGTCCAGCGTCGGCTCGGTGGTGGTCTTGCCCGCGGCCAGCAGGCAGGAGGTCACGGCGGGCAGCACGACGCGCCCGCGCTCGTTCAGCGCGCGGGCCGAGATGCGGCGGCCGCGGGCGACGATCTCCAGCACGGGGTCGACGTAGGCGAGGTGCCACCGGCTGTACCGGCCGGGGTACTCCATGCCCGAGGACAGCACGCCGCCGCGGCGCTCGCCCAGGGAGGAGACGACCTCCTCCAGCACGGACTCGGGAACGTCAGCGGTCGTGACCTCGACCTCGATGCCGCCCGCGGTGGTATATCCGCTCGTGTCCACCTTGCCTGCCCCTCTGATCGTGAATGGGCCCCGGGGCGGGCATGGAAAAGGCCGCCTCCCGGGGCGGCCGTGGGTAAAAAATGCGAAACTCGCGCCGCCTACGAGCGGCGCCACCACCGAGCAGGTGAAATGGTTCGCATGGCTGCATGCTAGCGGCATCCCGGGGCCCGCCGCCAGTTGTTCGGAGGCTGCGCGCGCCGCGCCGTCACACGTGTGGGGTGACCTGCGTCACAGCGTCCCACGGCCACATAGCACTAGCATGTTACCAGGGAGTAAAGCGCTGCTTACATCAATCGGGGTAGGTCTCCGCTTACAGCGAGGAGCGCGCATGGGCAGGAATCCGTTCAGGGTGGTCGTCCACAAGGACCTGCGGGTCCCGATGCCCGACGGTGTCCTGCTGCTGGCCGACCGCTACGTCCCGATCGGCGCGAACAACCCGCCGACGATCCTCATCCGCTCCCCCTACGGCAGGCGCGGCCTGTTCGGCTACGCCTACGGCAGGGCCTTCGCGCGCCACGGGTTCCAGGTGATCCTGCAGAGCTGCCGGGGCGGGTTCGGGTCGGGCGGCGAGGCCTGCCCGCTGGACGAGCAGGACGACGGCCTGGCGACGGTCGAGTGGATGCGCGCCCAGCCCTGGTACGGCGGCAGCTTCGCCATGCACGGGCCGAGCTACCTGGGTCACGCCCAGTGGGCCATCGCGCCGTACGCCGGGCCCGACCTCAAGGCGATGGCCACCCAGGTGACCGCCTCCCAGTTCCGTGACGCCGCTTATGTGGGCGGCTCCTTCGCGCTCGAGGCGACCTTGAGCTGGAGCACGCTCACCGCGATGATGTCCGGCCCGCTCAGCGGCGCGGCGGTGTTCTTCGCCCCGCGCCGCACCCAGCGCGCCGTGCTGTCGGGCCGGCCGCTCGGCGAGCTGGACCTGCTGGCGGCCGGCCGCTCGCTGCCGTTCTTCCAGGAGGTGCTCACCCACCACGCCGACCCGTCCGTGCCGTTCTGGAAGAAGCGCGACTTCTCGGCCACGGTGGGCGAGGTGGACGCGGCCGTCACGATGACCGGCGGCTGGTACGACGTCTTCCTGCCCTGGCAGCTGAAGGACTACGCCGCCATGCGGGCCGCCGGGCGGCAGCCGTACCTGACGATCGGGCCCTGGCACCACGCCGACGTGCGGCACGGGCGCATCGCCAACCTCGACGCGCTGGCGTGGTTCCGCGCCCATCTGCTCGGCGACGCCTCAGGGCTGCGCGCGAGCCCGGTGCGCGTGTACGTCACCGGCGCGGGCGAGTGGCGCGACTACCGCGACTGGCCGGTGCCGGGCATGCGGCGGCGGCGCTGGCACCTGCAGCCGGGGTTCGCGCTGGGACGGGACAACCCCTCGCGGTCGGACCCCGACCGCTTCCGCTACGACCCGGCCAGGCCCACCCCGGTCGTCGGCGGGCCGACGCTGCTCGGCAACTCGGCGCCGCGCGACAACCGCCGGCTGGAGGCGCGCTCGGACGTGCTGGTGTACACCGGCGAGGAGCTCGGCGAGGACGTGGACCTGATCGGCCCGGTGACCTCGGAGGTGTACCTGCGCTCCAGCACCGAGCACACCGACCTGGTCGTGCGCGTGTGCGACGTCCACCCCGACGGCTCCTCGCTCAACGTCTGCGAGGGCGTGCGCCGCCTGGTGCCCGGCACTCCCCCGGCCGACGAGGACGGCGTGCGGCGGGTCGAGGTGGATCTGTGGCCGATCGCGCACCGCTTCAAGCGGGGGCACCGCATCCGGGTGCACCTGGCCGGCGGCGCCTACCCGAGGCTGGCCCGCAACCTCGGCACGGGCGAGCCGCTGGGCACCGGGCACAGGGGGGTCCCGGCCGACCAGGAGATCTTCCACGACCCCGGGCGCCCGTCGGCGATCATCCTGCCCCACATCCCCGGCTGAAACCGTGCTCACTCCCGCGAAGCGGGGATATCGGCCTGATCTCACCAGCCCCGAAGGAACCGAAAATGGCCGCCGACCGCGCGATTTGACTGAGTGTCACCACTCGGCGCGCCAACAGGTCCGTTCGGCGATTGGTGATCCGCCCCACAGCGCGGCGTAATTACGCTTACCGGTCAACCGAATGACTAGCCTCATCAGGCTAGTCACGTTTGTCTTCCTTCTCCCTAGGAGAGTGCGTTGACCACGCCATCCAGCGATCAGCGTCCGGCCCGCGACGATCGCAGCCCGTGGAACTGGCTGCTTCTCGTGCCCATCGTGATCCCGCTTATCCCCGCCTTGTACAACGCGGACGAGCCGCGTCTGTTCGGATTCCCGTTGTTCTACTGGCTCCAGCTCGCCTTCATCATCCTCGGCGTCACCGCCACGACGATCGTGTATCAGACGGGCAAGAGGAGGAACGGGCGATGAGCGACCACATCACCGAGCTCGTCGTCTTCGCGATCCTCTTCCTCCTCGTGAGCGGCATGGGGTTCGTCGCCGCCCGCTGGCGCCGTCCCGACAACCTGGCCAGCCTGGACGAGTGGGGCCTCGGCGGCCGCAAGTTCGGCTCGTGGGTCACCTGGTTCCTGGTCGGCGGCGACCTGTACACCGCCTACACGTTCGTGGCGGTCCCCGCGCTGCTGTACGGCGCCGGGGCGACCGGGTTCTTCGCGCTGCCGTACACGATCGTGACCTATCCCCTGGTGTTCCTGGTGCTGATCAGGCTGTGGTCGGTGTCGCACGTGCACGGCCTGGTCACCCCGGCCGACTTCGTGCGCGCGCGGTTCGGCTCGCCCACCCTGGCCCTGCTGATCGCCATCACCGGGCTGGTGGCGACGATGCCGTACATCGCGCTGCAGCTGGTCGGCATCGAGGCCGTGCTGAAGACGATGGGCGTCACCGGCGACCTGCCGCTGATCATCGCCTTCGCGATCCTCGCGGCCTACACCTACCAGTCGGGGCTGCGCGCGCCCGCGCTGATCGCGTTCGTCAAGGACTCGCTGATCTACGTGGTGATCCTGGTCGCGATCATCTACATCCCGGCCAAACTGGGCGGCATCGGATCGGTCTTCGACGCGGCCCAGCAGAAGTTCGCCGGCACCCCGGCCCCCGGCGACGGCATCCTGCTCAACGCCAACAACCAGCTGCAGTACATCAGCCTGGCGCTCGGCTCGGCCATGGCGCTGTTCCTGTACCCGCACAGCGTCACCGGCGTCCTCGCGGCGCGCAACCGCGGCGTGATCAAGCGGAACATGTCCGCGCTGCCCGCCTACAGCCTGCTGCTCGGCCTGATCGCGCTGCTCGGCTACATGGCCATCGCGGCCGGGATCAAGCCGATCACGACGAACGGCAAGGCCGACGCCAACACGGTCGTGCCGCAGCTGTTCGACCAGATGTTCCCCGACTGGTTCGCCGGCGTGGCCTACGCCGCCATCGGCATCGGCGCGCTCGTGCCCGCCGCGATCATGTCCATCGCGGCGGCGAACCTGTTCACCCGCAACGTCTACAAGGAGTTCATCAAGCGGGACGCCACCGACGCCCAGGAGGCCGCGGTCAGCAAGATCGCCTCACTGGTCGTCAAGGTCGGCGCGGTGCTCGTCATCCTGCTGATCGACCCGCAGTTCTCCATCGACCTCCAGCTCATCGGCGGCGTCATCATCCTGCAGACGCTGCCGTCGGTGGCGCTCGGCCTGTACACCAGGTGGTTCCACCGGGCCGGCCTGATCGCCGGCTGGGCGGCGGGCATGACCGCGGGCATGGTGATGCTGTACAACATCGCCAACCCGGCCATCAACCACGCCCACTTCGGCGGCTCGGCCTTCCCGCTGGCCAAGCTGGGCCTGGACACCAAGATGACCGTCTACGCGGGCTTCCTGGCCCTCATCGTCAACCTCGTCGTCGCGGTCATCGGCACGCTGATCGCCCGCGCCGCCAAGGTCTCCGACGGCCCGGACGCCACCCGCCCGTCGGAGTACTACGCCGACGAGGGCGACCCCCGCGTCCACGAGATCGAACTCTCCGGCACGCACTGACCCACTCACCGGGGCGGCCCCCGGCCTCCCCCCTTGTCCCGGCGGTCCCCACGGACCGCCGGGACGTCCCGCTTCTGGGGGTGAGAAAGGCGGCTCAGACGCCGCCGGGCGTCCGGCGGCCGGGCGGTGCGGCGCCGGTCATGGTGGCGACGACGGCGTCGGTGAGGGCGTCGACGACCTTGGAGCGGTCTACCGTCTGGTGCTCCAGCCACCAGTCGCCCGTCGTCTGGACCATGCCGACGAAGGCGTGGCCGAGGATCTGGGCGCGCACGGGGTCGGCGACCGTGCCGTCGGCGGCGATGACCGCGCCGAGCTCCTCGCCGAGGCTGCGCACGATGGCGGCCATGTGGGAATGGGTGCGGGTGTCCTCGGCGCCGGCGCGGTGGAACAGGAAGCGGTAGAGGTTGAGGTTGGCCGAGATCATGTCGAGGTAGGCCTCGATGGTGGCCCTGGCCCGGACGCGCAGGTCGGCGCGGGCCTGGGCGAACCGCGGTCGCAGGAGGTTGACGACGCTGCGCGCGTGCCGGTCGGCCAGGGCCTGGTACAGGCCGCTCTTGTCGCCGAAGTGCCGATAGAGGATCGGCTTGGTGATGCCCGCCTCGGCGGCGATCGCGGCCATGGAGACCTGCGGGCCCTCGCGGCGGATCACCCGGTCGGCCGCGTCGAGAAGCGCCCGCCGCCGGTCCGGATCTCGCCCGCCGTTGCCCGCCACGGTCGCCATGCCAGACAGCATAGGGGTGCTTCACCGTCACATACCGCTGCCGGGAGCAGGCGTCCCCGCGAACCCGGCGACGCCCCGCGCGACCGGCGACCGGCCGTTCCGCGCGCGCGGAGGTGTGGCGCGCGATGGTGATCGGGGCGATCTTTCGGCGCGCGTGATCCTTGGCCGGATATGAGACGGATCGTTCCGGTAGTGTGCCGCTCTCTGACCTTGTTGGAGGTGGAAGGTGGCCGAGCCTGGAGCACCCGAGGTGCCGGGCTACGAGGTGCTCGGGATCCTCGGGCAGGGGGGCTTCGGCGTGGTGTACCGCGCCCGGCAGCTCGCCGTGCGGCGCGAGGTGGCCCTCAAGGTCGACAACCGCGTGCTGCTGTCCGAGCGGGACCGGCGCCGGTTCATGCGCGAGGTCAGCTCGGCCGGCGCCCTGTCGGGGCATCCGCACGTCGCGGACGTGTACGACGCGGGCGTGCTCACCGACGGGCGTCCGTACATGGTGCTGGAACTGTGCCCGGGCGGGTCGCTGGCCGACCGGCTCCGCGCCGAGGGCCCGCTGAGCCCGGCCGAGGTGCGCGACATCGGCGTGCGCATCGGCGACGCGCTCGCCGCCGCCCACGCGGCCGGGGTGCTGCACCGCGACGTCAAGCCGGCCAACATCCTGGTCAACGGCTACGGCATGGTGGCGCTGACGGACTTCGGGCTGGCCGCCGCCGCGCACGCCGACGGCGACATGTCGGTGACCCGCGAGTCGCTCACCCCGGCGTTCGGCCCGCCGGAGGCCTTCGAGCTGGCCGCGCCCAGCCCGGCGGGGGACGTGTACTCGCTGGCGGCCACGTTGTACGCCCTGCTGAACGGCAGGCCGCCGCGTTTCCCCGAGGGCGGGGTGGTGAACATCGCGATGATCATGGCGATGCACCGGCGGCCGATCCCGGAGATCCCCGGGGTGCCGGCCGAGCTGACCGCCGTGCTGCGCGCGGGGATGGCGACCGATCCGCGCATGCGCATCCCGTCGGCGGCGGCTCTGCGCGACGCGCTGTCGGCGCTCCCGGCCGCGGTCCTGTCCTCCCCCGGCGGCCGGAGCGCGGCCCCGGCCGGGCACGGGAGCCCCGTCCCCCACTCGGCGCCCGCAGGTCGGCCGTCCCACCCGCACCAGGGGCCGCTCCCGCCGGGGTCCTCCGTGCCCGGCGGCCGGCACGGCACCGGGGGGGCGGGCGGACGGCCAGGTGCGCCGGCGTCCGGCGTTCACGGGCATGAGACGGGCTCCGCCGGGCCGGCCGAGCGGACCGGGCCGCGCGGCAGGGCCGGGCTGACGACGATGCCGCCGCCCGCGCCGAAGCACGCGCAGACGGGTCTGTACCTGGCGGTGGCGGGGGTGTTCGCGCTGCTGCTGACCGTCGGGACGGGGATCATGATCTGGGAGGGCCGCGTCCCCTGGACCGTGCCGACGACCACCGGGCCGAGCGTCCCCGCGGGAAACACGGCGGGAGACACGGCGGGCGAGTCGGGGGGCGAGTCGGCCGGTGAGCCGGTGTCCACGCCGGCCACCTCTCCGGCCGCCGTTTCGCAGGGCCCGTTCGGAACGGTCCCGACGACCACCGTCGCGTGCGCGGCGGCCGCCGTCTCCGGCGCGAAGGCCGCGTGCAGCCAGAAGGCCGAGTGCTGGGGCGGCATGGTGGTGACCGCCGGGGAGGTGACGATCGCCCGGCGGGGCTGTGAGTCGGCCCACACGTGGGAGACCTTCGCCGTCGCCCCTCTTCCCCCCGACGGTCTCACCTACAACATGCAGGAGCTGGAGGCCCACCCGGTGGTCAAGCGGCTGTGCTCGCTGCCGGTGCTGCGCCGGTCCCTGTACAACTCGGCGAGGACGGGCTCGTCCGCCGAGTGGCTGGTGTCCGTGCTGCCGCCCACCCCCGAGGCGTTCAAGAACGGCGTCCGGGTCTACCGCTGCGTGGGCGGCGTACTGGGTGACGAACGACCGGGCACCCACTTCAGACCCCTGACCTGACCCGCCGAGCGTTCAGATCCCTTACCTGAGCCGCCCGGCCGAGCGCCGTACAACGGCGCCGGCATCACCGCACCACGACCCGCCGAGCCGGCGCCGACACACCCAGGACACACACGGGACAGAGAACAACACCCGGCGCCGCGCCGGTTGGGGGAATGCTGGAAATCACTGGAACTCCAGGGAACCACTGGTACGCTCCGGGCGTGAGTGAAAGGCTGGACGATCTCGAACGGCGCATCGACGCGCTGCGCCGGGAGATCCGGCGCGCCGTGCGCGCCCGCGAGACCGTCCTGGCCAGGTCGCTGCGCGGCGAGCTGCGGCGGGCCGAGCAGGCGTGGGACCAGGCCATCGCGGCCGACGAGCCGCCGGACGGCGAGCACGCGCCCGGCTCCCTGGTGCCCATCCGCGAGCAGGTTCACCAGGCGCTCACCGTGCTCGGCGTGCCCGCCGCGGCGCGGATGATCGTCGCCGTGCACACCGCCCTGCGCGCGGGCTCGCTCAGAAGCGCCCAGTTGACGAGCCTGCGCCGGGACGAGGAGCGCTCCTTCCGCGTCGCGCCCTTCACCCGTCCGTACTACCTGTGCGCCGCGCTCACCGACCGGCTGTCGGCCTCGCGCGGGCTGCTCGCGGTCAGCACCTGGCCGCTGGAGCGACGGGTGATCGGCCCGCTGAGCCCGCGCGTCGACTTCCTCACCACGGCGATCCGGGTGGCCGAGCACGTCACGCGGGCGGCCGAGGCGGGCGAGCAGGCCCCGCCGAGCGCCCGGCGCCTGCTGGGGCGGCTGGCGCACAACATCCCCGGCGCCTCGGCGGAGGGCGAAGCCCGCGGGCGGGGCCTTGCGCCGGTGGACGCCCTGGCGTCCGGTCCGGGCGCCGGGCGGGCCGATCCGTTCAGCGACGGTCTCGACGGGCCCGACCCGGCGGTGGTCGCCCGGGCGGCGCGCGCCGAGCTGGAGGTCCACGCCGCCGCGGACGCCGCGGCGCGCGCCGAGATCGCCGGCCGGGCCCGCGAGCGGCTCGGCGACGCCGAGCG
Organism: Sphaerisporangium sp. NPDC049457; assembly: GCF_055586705.1. Taxonomy (NCBI): domain Bacteria; kingdom Bacillati; phylum Actinomycetota; class Actinomycetes; order Streptosporangiales; family Streptosporangiaceae; genus Sphaerisporangium; species Sphaerisporangium sp. NPDC049457. The sequence continues at coordinate 90,323 of NZ_JBVJHR010000017.1, forward strand.
GCTGTTCGGCGGCACCGTCCTGCGAGTGGCCAGGGCGTGAAGGTGAAAGAGAGGCGTGAGGTGGATCCACTCGACCGGTTGCGCGGCCCGGTGCCGCCGCGTCCCCACGACGCGCGGGCCATCGCCGCCCTGGCGGCCAACCCCGGGTGCGCGCGGCGCGCCGTGCTGGACGCCGCGGGCGTCGACAAGGACGCCACCGCGACCCATCTCGGCTTCCCCGCGCCGTTCGGCCAGTCGCCTTTCGCCATCACCCGGGGCAACGCCTTCGAGTCGCTGGTCAAAGAGAGCGGCTGCGCCGAGCTGCTGAGGCTGCTGCGCGAGCTGCTCGGCCTGCCGATCGCGCAGGCCGCCTACGCCGACCTCGGCGACGTGGCGGGCAACCCCTCGGCGCACCTGCGGCACGGCCACACCCGCACCCTGCTGGACCGCGCGGCGCACGACGGCGACGACGCCGGCACCCTGTACGACCACCCGCTGCTGCGGCTGGAGATCGCCGGCCAGAGCGCCTACCTGGAGCCCGACGTGGTGGCGTTCCAGCTCGGCGGGCGTTTCCACATCGTGGAGATCAAGTCGTTCGCGGTCGTCGACGGGCAGGCCGAGCCGGACAAGGTGGCGGCGGCGGCCCGCCAGGCCGCGGTGTACGTGCTGGCGCTGCGGAACCTGCTGGAGGACCTCGGCCATGATCCAGCCCGGGTGTCGCACGAGGTGGTGCTGGTGTGCCCGGAGAACTTCGCCAACCGGCCCACCGCGACGCTGGTGGACGTGCGCAGGCAGCTCGCCGTGCTGCGGCGCCAGCTCGCCCGCATGACCCGCGTCGGGACGATCGTGGACGCGCTGCCGCCCGAGCTGACCTTCGACCTGGCGCGCGACGCCGGCGGCGCGCCGACCCGCCCGGTGGCCGAGCTGCGCGCAGCGGTGCGCGGGGTCGACGCCCGGTACGCGCCCGACTGCCTTTCGACCTGCGACCTGTGCTTCTTCTGCCGGGACGAGGCCGCCGCCGAGGAGTCCACCGACCTGCTGGGACGGCAGGTGCGCGACGCCCTCGGCGGGGTCGCCACCGTGTCGGAGGCGCTCGGCCTGGCGGACGGCTCGCTCCCCCCGGGCGAGGGCCAGGAGGAGATCGCCCGCCTGCTCCGCCTGGCCGACCGCATCTACGCGGAGGTCTCGTGAGCGGGTCGCGCGCCCCCGAGGGGGCGACCGGGGGCGCGAGCCGGCCGGGGGCGCGGTGAGCACGCTCGCGGCCCTCGCCCGGCTGCGCGCGCTGCGCGCCGGCACGGCGCAGCGGCTGGCGACAGTGCGGCACTGCCACCTGTCCGAGCGGCCCATGGTCCTGATCCCGCTGCGGCTGGCCGGCGAGGCGGCCGCGCCGCTGGCCGCGATGGCCGGCACCGACCCCGGCCATCCGCGGCTGCTGGTGGTTCCGCAGCCGCGCGACCGCGACCTGCGGTTCGCCTTCGCCGCCGAGCTGGCCGAGGTCCTGCTGCCCTACATCGAGAGCCTGCAGAAGGACACCGAGACGGTCGAGCGGCGCGGCGCCGAGCCGTACGAGCGCTGCGTCGACGCGCCGCAGCTCATCGTCCCCAACCGGGAGGCGGCGGCGTTCGTGCAGGTGCTCGGCCGTTCGACCCGGTTCCGCCGCGCCGAGGGACCCTACGCCGTGCATCCGTCGGTGCCGGTGCTCGGCCGGTGGCTCACCTTCCTCGCCCAGCGCGGCCGCTACCCCGGCTCGTCGCTGCTGCTCGCGGCCACCGAGGCGCTGTCGCTGCACTGGGCCACCGGGCAGAGCGCCCTTGAGGACGCCAACCTGGCGTCGCTGGTCGGCTGGATCGACCCGCCGCCGGGCATGAGCGGGGTGGCGGCGGCCAAGGAGGCCGAGGACCCGCTGATGTGGCCGCCCGCCGGGCCGGCGACCGACCCCGGCTTCGACGCGGAGGTGCTGGCCCCCGCCATCCGGGCGTACGAGGAGACGCGCGGCGAGCACGCCGAGGCCCGGGTGCGCGAGGCGGTGCGCTCTCAGCTGGAGCCGACGTGGCGGCTGATGTGGCGGGCCGTCGGCCTGCTCTCCGCGCTGCCCGCCGGTCCGGGCTGCGCCGGGCGCTGGGAGGCCGACCGGGCGTCGTTCACCTCCTTCGCCGCGCAGCTCGCCGAGGGCGCGCCGCCGCAGCCCAAGCGGGACGGCGCCGTGAGCGCCGCGTCCCGGCTGGCCCGCATGGAGCGCGCGCAGGCCTCCTACGACGCCCAGCGCGCCTATGACGACCCCCTGGTCATGGCGGGGTACCGGCTGACCGGTGAGGCGTTCACCGGCACGGTCGTGCACGCAGAACCCGACCGCACCGAGGGCGAGGGGCGGGGACGCAAGCTCCGGCCGCTGGTCACCGTGCGCACCACCGACCCGGTGCGCCTGGCGCCCGGCACGCGGCTCGGCACCCCTGAGCGGCGCGGCCAGCAGGCCGACCTGGTGGCGATCGAGGGGGAGCACGTCACGTTGAAGATCGTCAAGGGGATGGGGCGGGGCATGACGGCGACGCCCGGCGCCGTGCCCGCCGCCGGCGAGCGGGTGTGCTACGCCGCGCTCACCGACGAGTTCCAGCCGCCGGCCGCGCTGCCGCCTCCGGAGGAGACGCCCTGGACGCACGGCGGCCCGCCGCCGGAGTACGAGCCGCCCTCCGACGAGGAGCCGGACGAGGACTGGTCATGACCTCGAACGCCGGTCGTCCCGGCCGAGGCCGTAGGCGACAAGGTGCCGGCGCCGTTCGGAGGAGCCGGGCGGCGATGAGGCCGGCCACGCGACGTCGTCGATCGCGAGCCACGGCGCGACGGCCACGGCCGCGGGCGTGAGCCCGGTGAACGTCCTGACCTCGCGGTGGAGGTGGGACTGGTCGGCGTAGCCGCTCTCGGTGGCGGCGCCGGCCGCGGCGTGTCCGGCCACGAGAAGGTGGGCGGCGTGGTCGAACCGCACGAGCCGAGCGGCGCGTTTGGGGGTGATGCCGAGCTGGGACCGGAAGCGGGACCACAGGCGCTTGCGGCTCCAGCCGACCTCGTCCGCCAGGCCGTCGACCCGCACCCGTCCCCGGCCGGTGAGCATCCGCCGCCAGGTGTGGGCCACCTCCGGATCGACCCGCCGGCGGCCGCCCAGCCGCCGGCCGAGGATCTCCGCCGTGATCGCGAATCGTTCGTCCCACGAGGAGGCGGCGCGAAGCCGGTCCTCGGCCCGTCCGGCTTCGCGGCCCCAGACGTCCGCCAGCGACACCAGCGTCCCGCCGAAGTCGGCCGGCGGGCCGAGCACCGCGGCCGCCGCGGCCGGCTCCAGCCGGATCTGCAGGCACTCGCCCGCTCCGCGGCCGGTCGCCCGGAGATCACCGGGGAGGAGCCCGACGACGACACTGCCGCGCTCTCGCCGACCGGGGACGTCGTAGACGATGCGCTCCCCCTCGCTCAGGTCGAACAGGAGGGTGACGGACGGATGCGCGACCATGGCGATGTCCACGAGGGCCGGGGAACGATGGCTGAACCCTGCCATGACGACCCCCGGCAGCCGGTCTGGGAGGCGCGGGACCGCGACGTCCACCCGCGCCCAGTCCAGTGCTGTCCCGGTCGAGGGCACGTGACCACCCTACGCCTCGGGGATCACCGGCGCGGTGCCATGGTCCGCCAGCGTGAAGGCCGGCAGCAGTCCGCCGATCGTGTCGGGCGCTTCCAGCATCGGCAGGTGCCCGACGCCGGGCAGCCACTCGACCCGCGCGCCCGGCACCGCCTCGTACCGGTGTGCCGACGAGGGGTCCCAGCGGGGGTCGGCGGCGCCGAAGACCACCAGCACCGCGACGTCCAGGGCGGCGAGACGCTCGGGCACACTCCGCTCGGCGATGTACGCGGCGTTGTGGCGCAGCACCGCCCTGATCATGCGGTAGGTGACACGCCGCAGGTCGGCGATCAGATCGTCCGGGACGTCCACCGGGCGGGCGGCCGTCGCGAGGATCCCCTCGCGGATCCTCGCGTCCGAACGCCTCGCCCACAGCAGCGCGCCGAAAGGCGGGGACAGCAGGACCCGGAGCAGGAGCGGCTGCGGAAGGAACGCGCCGGGATCCGGGCCGGTGCTGATCAGCGCGAGCGACCTCACCAGGTCGGGGCGTCGTTCGGCGAGCGCGGTGGCGACATAGCCCCCTGCCGAGTGCCCGGCCACGGCGATGCGACGCAGCCCGAGGTCGTCGAGCAGCGCCGCCACCCGGCCCGCCTGCACGGGCACGTCGTACGGAGGCGCGGGCGGGGACTGGCCGCAACCGGGAAGATCGACCCGGATGACGTGATGGTGACGGGCCAGCGCCGGCACCACCGGGATCCAGGCACTGCTCGAGAACCCCGATCCGTGGACGAGCAACAGCGGCGGCGCCTGCCGCGGGCCGTCGTGGACCACGTGCATCCCGTGCGAGTGTTCGATGTCGTACTCCCTCATGCGGGCGATGATGCCCGGGCCGCCGGCCATCGGTCTTGAACGAATGTCGTCGCGGAGCCGGCGACCGCCCGGCTCCGCTGCCCCCCGCTCCGCTCGGCTCCGCCCGGTGAGCCGGTGCCCGTCTCGGGTGACGCACGCTCTTTCCGGGTGACGCGCCTGGTCAGCCGGGCGGTCCGTATGATCGTTCCCATGAGGTTCTCAACGCGCCCTTGGACGGGCGTCCTGCGACGCGGGCGGGACGGGCGGGCGGCGGGCTGTGGCGGCGTCCGCGTTCCAGGGCGGCGATGACGCCGATGCCCCTCTCCCCCGCCCGGCAGGCGGCGGCCGTGGTGGACGCCGTGCTCGCCGACCTGCCCCGCCACCGCGGCGTGGTCGTCGACTCCCCGCCCGGAGCCGGCAAGTCGACCCTGGTGGTGCGGGCCGCCGGCCATCTGGCCGCGACCGGTGACCCGCTGATGATCATCGCGCAGACCAACGAGCAGGTGGACGACCTGATCGTCCGGCTGGCCGAGGAGCACCCCGGCGTGCCCGTCGGCCGGCTGTCGGCCGCCGACTACGCCGTGCCGCAGCGCATCGTCGGAAAGGCCGCCATCGGCACCAAGCTGCCCGACCTCGGCGACCCGGCGATCGTGGTCGCGACGGCCGACAAGTGGGCCTGGGCGGGCGGGCGCACCTGGCCGTGGGCCATCGTGGACGAGGCGTACCAGATGCGCTCGGACAAGCTGCTGCGGGTGGCCGGGCTGTTCGAGCGGGCGCTGTTCGTCGGCGATCCCGGGCAGCTGGACCCGTTCTCGATCGTGGACGGCGACCGCTGGGCGGGCCTGTCCTGGGACCCGCTGCAGAGCGCGGTGTCGGTGCTGCTGCGGCACAATCCCGACCTTCCGGTGCACCGGCTCCCGGTGTCCTGGCGGCTGCCCGCCTCGGCGGCGCCGGTGGTGTCGGAGGCGTTCTACCCGTTCACCGGCTTCCGGGCGGGCACCGCGCCAGGCGAGCGGCGGCTGTCGTTCACGGCGGACGGCATGCGCACCGCCTACGACCGCGCGCTGGAGGAGGCGGCGCGGTCGGGCTGGGCGCTGTACGAGCTGCCGAGCCGGCACACGGTGCGCACCGACGCCGAGGCCGTCCAGGCGGTGGCGGCGCTGGCCACCCGGCTGCTGCAACGGGCTCCCGTCGCCTTCTCCGAGCGCGGCGAGCGGCCGGTGACCGCCGACCGGGTGGCGGTCGGCGCGGCGCACCGCGACCAGGTGGCGGCGATCCAGGCGGCGGGCCTTCCCGAGGGGGTCACCGTGGACACCGCCAACCGGCTGCAGGGCCGGGAGTACGACGTCACGATCGTCCTGCACCCGCTGTCGGGGCGCAGGGACGCCACCGCCTTCCACCTGGAGTCGGGTCGGCTGTGCGTGCTGACCTCGCGGCACCGGCACGCGTGCGTCGTCGTGGCCCGCGCCGGGATCCCCGAGCTGCTGGACGCCCATCCCTCCGCCGAGGCGGTGCAGCTCAACGTGCCGGTGAAGTTCCCCGACGGCTGGGAGGCCAACCAGGCCGTACTGGCCCACCTGGGGAAACACCGTGTCGAGGCCGCACCGCCCCGCTGACGCCGGCCGTCCCCGGCGGGCCGGCGGCCCGGAATGCGACGTCCGGAATCCGCTGCCAACGCTGGTCCGATCACCGCCAGCTCTCGTACGGGCGTTCGAACTACCTTCGTGAACGCAACGCGAACGAAGGAGTGATCATGGATTTGCAGCTTGCCGGCAAGGTCGCCGTCATCACCGGCGCCTCCAAGGGGATCGGGCTGGCGGTCGTCCGCGCCCTGCTGGAGGAGGGCGCCCACGTGGTGGCCGTCTCCCGTAAGAGCACCCACGAACTGGACGCGCTGTCCGGGCCGGGCCTGGAGCACGTGGCCGCCGACCTCATGGATCCGCAGGCGCCCGCCTCGGCGGTGGCGCGTGCCGTCGAGCGGTTCGGCGGGCTGGACGTGCTGGTGAACAACGCGGGCGGGCCGCCGCCGGGTACGCGGCTGCCGCGCTTCTCGTTCGAGGGGCCCACGGACGCCGACTGGCGGGAGATGTTCGAGTTCAACCTGTTCGCAGTGGTGCGCACCATACGAGCGGCGCTGCCCGAGCTGCTCGCCCGGGGCGGCGGCGCGATCGTCACCATCTCCTCGGGCGGCGCCCGGCACCCGGCGCCGATGAACGTCGACTACAACGCGGCGAAGGCGGCGCTGAACACACTGACCAAGGCGCTGTCTGAGGAGTACGGCCCGCGGGGCGTGCGGGTCAACACCGTCTCCCCCGGTCCGGTGCGCACGGCGTGGTGGACCGAGGAGGGCGGCGCGGCCGACATCCTGGCCGCTCAGACCGGCGCCGACCGCGACAGCGTTATGGACGCCGTCGCGCCGCAGATGATGAACCTCGTCACCGGCCGGCTCGTCGAGCCGCGGGAGGTCGCCGACGTGGTGGCGCTGCTCGCCTCCCCGCGTTCGGCGAGCACCACCGGGGCGGACTTCGCCGTGGACGGAGGCTTCCTCAAGGAACTGTGAGAGAGCCGGCCGGCGCCCGCCGCGGACGCCGGCCGGCCGTGTCCTTCGCCCGGGCCGGTCAGGAGCCCCAGACCTCCTCGGCGGTCTCGACGATCAGGCGGAGCTTGGCGAGCTGCTCCTCCCTGGTGAGGGAGTTGCCCTCGACGGTGGAGGAGAACCCGCACTGGGGCGACAGGCAGAGCTGGTCGAGGTCGACGTACTTGGCGGCCTCGTCGATCCGCCGCTTCAGGTCGTCCTTGGACTCAAGGGCGCCGCGCTTGGTGGTGACCAGGCCGAGGACGACCGCCTTGCCCTTGGGCACGAACCGCAGCGGCTCGAACCCTCCGGAGCGCTCGTCGTCGAACTCCAGGAAGAAGCCGTCCACGGCGAGCTCGCCGAACAGCGCCTCGGCCACGAAGTCGTAGCCTCCCGAGGCGACCCAGGAGGAGCGGAAGTTGCCCCGGCACATGTGGGTGGTGACCGACAGGCCCTCGGGCTTGTTCGCGAGGGCGTTGTTGATCTGCTTGATGTACCTCAGGTGCAGGTGCTCGGCGTCGTCCCCGCGCTCGGCGATCTCGGCGCGCTGGCCGGGGTCGTTGAGGTAGGCCAGGCTGGTGTCGTCGAACTGCAGGTAGGTGCATCCCAGGTCGGCCAGGCGGCGGACCTCCTCGGCGTAGGCGGCGCTGAGGTCGCTCCAGAACTGCTCCATGTCGGAGTAGACGCCCGGGTCGATGGCCGCCCGGCCGCCCCGGTAGTGGACCATGTTCGGCGAGGGGATGGTGAGCTTGGGGGTGGCCGTGGTCACCTGGTCGCGCAGGAAGGCGAAGTCCTCGCCGAAGATGGTCTGGCCGAGGCTCACCCGGTCGTGCACGCGCAGCGCGGCGGGAGCGAACTCGATGACCCCGTTCTCGTTGCGGAACTGCACGTTGATGTGCTCGTCGGCCGCCGCGCCGATGCCGCCCAGCCGGTAGATGAAGTCCATGTGCCAGGAGGCCCGGCGGAACTCACCGTCGGTGGCCGAGCGCAGGCCCACTTCCTCCTGGGCCCGCACCACCTCGCGGATCGACTCGTCCTCGATCTCCCGCAGCCGTTCCGCGGGAATGGTCCCGGCGGCGAACGCCGCACGCGCCTCCAGCAGCGCGGGGGGACGGAGCAGGCTACCGACATGGTCAGCGCGGAATGGGGGCTTTGTCCGCATGGCAATCCTCCAGTGATCGAATACGACTACCGTCCTATCAGCTTTTGGGCGGTTTCGCCGTACCGGCGAAGCGGATGTATCCATGCGTCACGGGCATACGCCACTCCGTGCGGCACCCAGCCTGCCCGCGGCATGCCGAAGGGCCACAGCAGGACCTTCACTCCCCCAGGGGCCCCCTCCCCCGCCTGCCGCGGCGCGCCATCGCGTTCCCGCCTCCCGGGCCGGCCGGCACGCGCCGGCGGCGCCTCGGCGGTCTCCTCGGCAATCTTCTCTTGGGTCTTCGCCGGAATCCTCTCGGGAGTCTTCGCCGGAGGTTTCTCCGGGATCTTCTCCGCGGTCCTCTCGGCGGGCCGCGCCCTGGACGCCTCCTCCGCCGCCGCGCGGGCGGAGGCGAGGCCGCCGGCCGCCGGCCCGGGCACCGGCCGGCCGTCCGCGCCGAGCTTCGGCTCGGGGCTGGTGGTCGAGGCCAGCAGGGCCAGCGAGATCAGCCCCATCACCGCGATCAGGATCAGCGCGAGTCCCATCAGCATCAGAACGGCCAGCAAGGTGTAGACCGCTCCGATGAACGCCATCATCGCCGTTCCTCCTCTTGTGCCGTCGCGGTGCAACCGTGCCCGCAAGGGGCACGGTCACACGTTTCCTGCCATAGGCGGACGCACCGATTCTCCCCTGTCCGCCGGGTGCCCGCGCCGGACGCGCGTCAGGCGCCGGGCATGGTGTCCAGGCGGCGGAGGATCACGCCCTCGCGCAGGGCCCACGGGCAGATCTCGACCTCGGAGACCTCGAACAGGTCCATGGTGGCGTCGGCGACGATGGCGCCGGCGAGCAACTGGGCGGCGCGGCCCGCGGAGACGCCCGGCAGGCCGGCCCGCTGCGCGTTGTCCATCTCGGCCAGCCGCCCCGTCCAGTGCGACACATCCTCGTGCCGCAGCACCCTCTTGACGTACGCGCCCTCACTGGACGACGCCGCGCCGGCGATGCGGGCCAGTTGCCTGAAGGTCTTGGAGGTGGCGACCGCGTGGTCGGCGCGGCCGTACTTCACCACGTCGCCGACGACCCTGCCGATCTGCGCGCGCACCTGCTTGCGCATGCCGCGCGTCTCCTCTGCGGGCGGAGGGTCGCCGGTGAACCACTGGCGCGTCATGCGGCCGGCGCCGAGCGGCAGGGAGATCGCCACGTCGGGCGCCTCCTCCATGCCGGAGGCGATCTCCAGGGAGCCGCCGCCGATGTCCAGCACGAGCAGCCGGCCCGAGGACCAGCCGAACCAGCGCCGCACCGCGAGGAACGTCAGCCGGGCCTCGTCCTGCCCGGACAGCACCCGGACGTCGACCTGGGTCGCGGAGCGCAGACGGGCCAGGACCTCCTCGCCGTTGGCCGCCTCGCGGACGGCCGAGGTGGCGAAGGCCATGATGTCCTCCACCCCCTTGTCCTCGGCGATGCGCAGCGAGTCCTCGACGAAGCGCCGCAGCTCGCGCTCACCTTCAGGGGACAGGATGTCGCCGTCGTGCAGGTGCTCGGCGAGCCGCAACTCGACCTTGTGCGAGTAGGCCGGCAGCGGCTGCGCACCCCTGTGGGCGTCCACCACGAGAAGGTGCACCGTGTTGGAGCCGATGTCGAGAACGCCGAGTCGCATGAGCAGACGCTACTACCCGCGCGAGACGCGGCGACGGCCGTGGCCACGGAGGTCACGGCCGTCGGGGTGAGGCGGGGACGGGCGGCGATGTCAGTCGAAGGCCGCCACGGGGGCCGACTGGGCCTGGTCGCCGTCCTTGGGCGCGGCGCCCGGGGCGGCCGGCCCGCTGCGCAGCGGGATCTCCTTGACCAGGGCCGCCAGAACCGGCACCAGGACGGCGAAGAAGATGGCCCAGAAGAAGATGCTGGAGATGGAGGAGGCCAGCGACTCCAGGAAGCCGGTGCGCACCTGGGCGGGGAGCCGGGCCAGCGACGCCGGGTCCAGGCGCCCGCCGCCGCCCTCGGCCATCTGCGCCGCCTGCGGGCCGAGCTTCTCGGTCAGGCTGGCGGTGAGCTGGTTGTTGAAGATGGCGCCGAACAGCGACACGCCGAAGGAGCCGCCGATCGAGCGGAAGAAGGTCGAGGCGCTGCTGGCCACGCCCAGGTCCTTCTGCTCGACGCTGTTCTGCGCGATCAGCATGGTGGTCTGCATGAGGCCGCCCATGCCGAGGCCGAGCACGGCGATGAACACGCCGGTCTCCCAGCGGGCCGTGTTGGCGTCCATGAGCGACAGCAGCCACATGCCGACGACCATGACGGCGCCGCCCGCGATCGGGTAGATCTTGTACTTGCCGGTCCTGGTGATCGCCTGGCCGACGAAGAGCGAGACCACCATCATGGCCGCCATCATCGGCAGCAGCAGCAGGCCGGAGTTGGTCGCCGAGGCGCCCTGGACGGTCTGCTGGAACAGCGGCAGGAAGTTGATCACGCCGAACATGGCGAAGCCCAGCAGGAAGCCGATCAGCGAGATCAGCGTGAAGTTGCGGTCGCGGAAGACGTGCAGCGGCATGATCGGCTCGGCGACCCGGCGCTCCACCGGGACGAAAAGGGCGAGCGACACCACGGCGACCGCCACCAGGCCGAGGATCTGCCAGGAGCCCCACTCGTACTCGTTGCCGCCCCAGGTGGTGATCAGCACCAGCGCGGTGATGCCCACGGCGAGCAGGCCCGCGCCCAGCCAGTCGATGCGGTGCTCGGTGCGGTACTTCGGCAGGTGCAGCCGGAAGACCAGCAGGACGAACGCCACGGCGCCGATGGGCAGGTTCACGTAGAACGCCCAGCGCCAGTTGAGGTGGTCGGTGATGAATCCGCCGACCAGCGGGCCGGCGATCATCGCCAGCGACATCATCGCCGCCATGATGCCCTGGTAGCGCCCGCGCTCGCGAGGCGGCACCAGGTCGCCGATGATGGCCATGGCGTTGACCATGAGACCGCCGGCGCCCAGGCCCTGCAGGGCGCGGAAACCGATGAGCTCCATCATGCCGTCGCCGGTGCCCCCGAACAGGTCGGAACCGGCCATGCCGCACAGCACCGAGCCGACCATGAAGATCGCGATCGACGACAGGAACACGTTCTTGCGGCCGTAGAGGTCGCCGATCTTGCCCCAGATAGGGGTCGACACGGTGGTCCCCAGCACGTACGCGGTGACCACCCAAGAGAGATGGGCCAAGCCGCCCAGCTCGCCGACGATGCGCGGCATCGCCGTCCCGACGATCATGTTGTCGAGCATCGCCAGGATCATCGCGAGCATCAGCCCCGGCAGGACGAGCATTACCTCCCGCCGGCGGCCGGGAACTGCCTCGGCCTCGGTCTCCGTCATGTTTTTGAGCCCCCTTGGTGAATGCTTACTTACTTGCCGACCGGCTAGTGACTATACTGCCCAAGCTAGAGTGCTTACTTGCCGGCCGTCAAGTTAATTAGGGGAACTAAGGAGCGTCTGAAGACATATGAGGCCACACAGCGACACGCGAGCTCGCATCCAGGAGATCGCCTTGCGGCTCTTCACCGAGCAGGGATACGAGGCGACCTCGCTGCGGGAGATCGCCGAGGCGCTCGGGGTGACCAAGGCGGCACTGTACTACCACTTCCGCACGAAAGAGGACATACTCGCCAGTCTGGCCACGGACCGGCAGGCCACCATGGAGCGTCTCATCGAGTGGGCGCAGGGGCAGCCCCGGACGGTCGAGACCCGGCGGGAGTTCATCAGGCGTTACGCCGACGAGGTCCACAGCGGCCATCACCACGCGTTCGTGCGGTTCATGGAGCGCAACCAGACGGCGCTGCGCGGCCATCCGAAGTTCGACAAGATGCGCAACCTCATGGGCAACCTCGGCGGCGTGCTCTGGGACGAGGACGCCACGACCGCGCAGCGGCTGCGAGCCTCGATGGCGATCTTCACGCTGCACGCCACCTGGTTCCTGCTCAAGGACGAGAACATCTCCGACGAGGAGCGCAAGGAGGCGGCCCTCGGCCTGGCGCTGGAGCTGCTGGAGTCCGCTCAGCCCGCCACCGGCTGACCGCGCCGGCGGCCCCGGGCACCGGGCCGCGACCCCGCCGCCGGGACCGAGAAGGCGCCACGAGGTTCCGCTCCTCACCGGGCGTGCGTGAGGGTTGGACGAGGTGATATCGGTAAGGTCGTGGCGAGCTGGGCGAAGCGAAAAGGAGTGACCCGGTGAGCATTTCCGGCTACGGCCGCGCCGCCACGTGGCCGCGACTGAGCACGCGTTCCTGGTTCACCGCCACACTGGCGGTCATGGCGCTGCTGCTGGCGATCTCGGCGGTGATCGGCACCTGGGCCCTCAGTCGCAGCACCTTCACCTTCGACCAGATGACCCAGCGCATCGTCCCCGGCCTGCTGTCGGCCGAGCGCCTGCGCGCGGCCCTGCTCGACCAGGAGACCGGCGTCCGCGGCTACGTCGTCAGCGGCCAGCAGGAGTTCCTCACCTCCTACGAGGAAGGGCGCGCCGCGGAGCGGGCGGCGGTTGGCGAGATGCGGCGGTCTCTGGCGGGCGGTTCTCCGCTCGCCGACCTCGACGTCATCGAGCTGCGCGCGGATTCCTGGCGCAGGGGGTACGCCGAGCCGATGATCGCGGCGGTGCGCGCGCGGGGGCCGGGGACGGCCGACCCCGTGCGGGCCGGCGAGGGCGAAGCGCGGTTCGACCGCATCAAGGCCGCCCTGGACGAGCAGGTGACGAACCTGCGGCGGGCCCAGACGCGATCGGCCGCGGACATCGCCCAGGCGCGCTTCTGGCGCAACACCGTGCTCACCACCATCCTGATCATGTTCGTCGTCACCCTGCTGATCGTGGGACTGCTGCTCCGCTACGCCGTCCTTCGTCCCCTCGACCGGCTCGGCGCGGCCTCGCGGCGGGTGGCCAACGGCGACTTCGACCACGCGATCGACATCCGGGGGCCGAAGGACCTGACGATGCTGGCGGCCGACGTCGACGCCATCCGGCGGCGCATCTTGGCCGAGCTCAGCGTGTCGCAGGACGCCCGGCGGCGCCTGCAGGAGCAGGCCGACCTGCTGAGCGAGCAGGCCGAGGAGCTGCGCCGTTCCAACTCCGAGCTGGAGCAGTTCGCCTACGTCGCCTCGCACGACCTGCAGGAGCCCGTGCGCAAGGTGACCGCCTTCTGCCAGCTCCTGCAGCGCCGCTACGCCGACCAGCTCGACGAGCGCGGCAACGAGTACATCGCGTTCGTGGTGGACGGCGCCAAGCGCATGCAGTCGCTGATCGCCGAGCTGCTGACCTTCTCCCGGGTGGGACGCCAGCAGAACGATCGGACGCCCGTGCCGCTCGCCGAACCGCTCGACCGCGCGCTGGCCAACCTGGAGACGCTGACGGACGAGACCGGCGCCGTGGTGCGGCGGCCGGAGCTGCCCAAGGTCGTCGGCGACCCCGCCCTGCTCACGATGCTGTGGCAGAACCTCCTCGGCAACGCCATGAAGTTCCGGTCACCGGACCGGGCGCCCGAGATCGAGATCACCGTCGAACGCGCCGGCGACATGTGGGAGGTGGCGGTCGCCGACAACGGCATCGGCGTCGAGGCGCGGTTCGCCGACAAGATCTTCGTCATCTTCCAGCGGCTGCACAACCGCGCCGAGTACGAGGGCACCGGCATCGGCCTGGCCCTGTGCAAGAAGATCGTCGAGTACCACGGCGGGCGGATCCGCCTGGACACCGAGCGCACCGAGGGCACCCGCTTCCTGTTCACGCTGCCGGCGGCCTCCGGCGGCGCGGACGCCCCGTCGGCCCGCGCGGACGCCTCGCCCGTCTCCGAGCCCGAGCGCGAAAGCACCTCCCGCTGACCCGGCCGCCGCACGTCCCTAACGTTCCCGCACGACGGTGACGCCGCCGGCCGGGACGGTGGCGGCGCCGGTGTACTCCACCCCGTCCAGCACGCCGCTACCCGTCACGCCCGGGACGGTGACCGGCTCCTCCGCGTGATTGATCAGGAACAGGTGCCCGGCGCGCCGGACGACCTCCAGCGTCTCGGGCAGGTCGCGCGGCCGCTCGACGCCCGCGGCGTCCAGCGCCTCGGCCAGCAGGGGACGCGGGTCGGCGACGCCGGTGGCCAGGTACCAGGCGGCGCCGGCTCCGAGGTCGTGACGGGTGAAGGCGGGATGGCCCGCGTCGGGCCCGCCGGCGAAGGTCCACAGCGCGCGGGCCCCGGCCGGGCGCACCCGCTCCGACCAGATCCGCCCGGAGAGACCCCGCCCCGGTTGCGACGAACGCGTCCCGGACCCGGCCGGAACCGGTGCGGACCCGGCCGTCTCAGGCTGAACCGGAGCGGACCCGGCAGCCGCGGACCCGGGCGATACAGACCCGGGCGCTACAGACCCGGCCGCCTCGGGCGGCGTGGACGGGGCGAGGGCGACGCTCTCGCCGTCGCGCAGCGGGTGGAACTCCTCGACCGTCAGGCCGAGCACGTCGCGCAGCGCCCCCGGGTACGGCCCGGCGTGGACGGTGTCGTGCTCGTCGACGATGCCGGAGAAGTAGGACACCAGCAGGTGGCCGCCCGCCTCGACGTACCGGCGCAGGTTCTTGGCGCCCGCCTCGGTGAGCAGGTAGAGGCTCGGCGCCACCACCAGCCGGTATCCCGACATGTCAGCGGCCGGGGGGACGAAGTCGACGGTCACGTGCGAGCGCCAGAGCGCCTCGTAATAGGCGTCCACCCGCTCGCGGTAGGACAGGTCGATCGACGGGCGCCACTCCAGTTCCAGCGCCCACCACGACTGCCAGTCCCACACGATGGCGACGTCGGCGCGCACCGACCCGCCGCGCACGGCGGAGAGCTTGGCGAGGTCGGCGCCGAGGTCCTTGACGTCGCGCCAGACGCGCGAGTCGGCGCCGGCCTGCGGGACCATCGCCGAGTGGAACTTCTCGGCCCCGAAGCGCGAGGCGCGCCACTGGAAGTACAGCACCGAGTCCGAGCCGCGGGCCACGTGGGCGAGGCTGTTGCGGCGCATCTCCCCCGGCCTCTTGGCGATGTTGCGCGGCTGCCAGCTCACCGCGCCGGTGGAGTGCTCCATCAGCATCCACGGCCCGCCGGCCAGCGACCGGGTGAGGTCGGCGGACATGGCAAGGTCGATGTGGTTGTCGGCCCGCTCGGCCGCAAGGTAGTGGTCGTTGGAGACGACGTCCACCTCGCGGGCCCACGCCCAGTAGTCCATCGACTTGCAGTTGGTGGTCATGAAGTTCGTGGTGACCGGCACCGCGGGGGTGATCCGCCGCAGGATGTCGCGCTGCAGGCGGTAGCAGTCGAGGTGCTCGTCGGAGGTGAAGCGCATGAAGTCGAGCCGCTGGGCCGGGTTGACCACGGTGTGGTTGGCCCGCGGGGCGTCGATCTCCTCCCAGGCGGTGTAGCGCTGGCCCCAGAAGGTGGTGCCCCACGCGTCGTTGAGCGACGACAGGTCCTGGTAGGCGCGGCGCAGCCAGCGGCGGAACGCCTCGACGCTGTTGTCGCAGTAGCACTCGCCGAGCGGCGCGCCGTACTCGTTGTGGACGTGCCACAGCGCCACCGCCGGATGGCCGGCGTAGTGCTCGGCCAGCGCGGTGGCCAGCCCCGCGGTCGCGGCGCGGTACTCCGGCGAGCTGGGGCAGGCCGACTCCCTGCCGCCCACACCGATGCGGTGGCCCTCGCGGGTGACCGGCAGCGATGAGGGGTGCATGCGCGAGAACCAGGCGGGCGGGGCGGCGGTGGGCGTGCCGAGGCCGACCTGGACGCCGGTGGCGTGCAGCCGGTCGACGATCTCGTCGAGCCAGCCGAACTCGTAGGCGCCCGGCGCCGGCTCCATCAGCACCCAGCCGAAGATGCCGACGTTGACCAGGTTCACCCCGGCCTCGCGCATGAGCCGCAGATCCTCGCGGCGGGTCTCCTCCGGCCACTGCTCGGGGTTGTAGTCCCCTCCGTACGCGATGCCCCGCATCGGTCCCCCTCGATTTCCACTCTGTGAACGTGCACAGTAACCGAAGACCCGGCAACCCGGAAGCGCCGCCCAAGACCAGGTGCTGTTTAACGACCCCGTAACGGCTCTTGACGTAGCCGTATCGGTCTTCTCACCCTGTGAACGTTCACAGAGATATGTGCGCACCCGAACTCGGACATGGAGCTACGCATGGGAACACGACGGCTCTCGGCGGTGGCGGCGGTCGCGCTCGCCGCCGCGCTCGCCGCGGGATGCTCCGGAGGGACGACCGGTGACGCCGGCTCCCCCGCCGCGTCGTCCGGCGCCCCGGCCCGGCCGGTCAAGCTGACCTACTGGACCTGGGTCCCGAACATGGACAAGATCGTCCAGGCCTGGAACGCCTCGCACCTTGACATCCAGGTCACGGTGAGCAAGCAGGCCGGCGGGGACGACGCGGCCGCGAAGTTCCTCACCGCCGCCAAGGCCGGCAACCCGCCCGACCTGGTGCAGGCCGAGTACCAGATGCTGCCCTCGTTCGTGGCCGCCGACGCCGTCGCCGACATCACGGCCGAGGCCGGGCCCGCCAAGGCGGAGTTCGGCGAGGGCATCTGGGGCCTGGTCACCCTCGGCACCGACGCCGTGTACGCCATCCCGCAGGACAGCGGGCCCATGATGCTCTACTACCGCAAGGACCTGTTCGAGAAGTACGGCCTGGAGGTGCCGAAGACCTGGGACGACTACGCGGCCGCCGCCCGCGCCGTGCACAAGGAGCACCCCAAGGTGCTGCTCGGCACCTTCTCCAGCAAGGACCCCGGCGCGTTCGCGGGCCTGGCCCAGCAGGCCGGCGCCCAGTGGTGGTCCATCGACGGCGAGTCGTGGAAGGTGGACATCGCCGGCGAGGCCACCCTCAAGGTCGCCGACTACTGGGGCGGCCTGGTCAAGGAGGGCGTGATCGGCGACAAGCCGTACTTCACCCCCGAGTGGAACAAGGCGCTCAACGACGGCACGCTGCTCACCTGGCCGTCGGCCGTCTGGGGGCCGGGCGTGCTGTCCAGCAACGCCCCCGACGGGAAGGGCAAGTGGGCGATCGCGCCGCTGCCGCAGTGGAACGCGGGCGAGCAGCACACCGGGTTCTGGGGCGGGTCCTCCACCGCCGTCTCCGAGAAGTCGCCGAGCAAGCAGGCGGCCGTGCGGTTCGCCACCTGGCTGAACACCGACCCGCAGGCCCTCGCCCTGCTGGTGAAGGAGGGCTCGGTCTACCCGGCGTCCACCAAGGGGCAGCAGTCGCTCTCGCAGGCCCCGGACTACTTCGCCGGCCAGCCCGACTTCTGGCAGACGGCCGCCGAAATCGGCGCCACCGCGCGCGGCTTCACCTTCGGCCCGGACGTCAACGTCACCTACAACGCCTTCAAGGACGCCTTCGACAAGGCCATCGAGAACCGGTCGGACTTCTCCGCCGCGGTGCGCACCATGCAGGACGCGACCGTCGCCGACATGCGCAAGTCCGGGTTCCAGCTCACCCCATGAGCCCGCGCCGGACGGCAGGCGCCCGCACGCACCGTGCGGGCGCCGCGCCCTACCTGTTCCTCGCGCCGGCGATGACGCTGTTCGTGCTGTTCATGGCGCTGCCCATCGGCTACACCGTCTACCTCAGCCTGCGCCGCACCAAGGTCTCCGGCCTCGGCCTCGGCCTCGGCAAGGGCGCCAGGAAGGAGGTCTTCGTCGGGGCGGCGAACTACGCCGCCGTGCTGGGCGACGGCGAACTGTGGGCCGGGTGGCTGCGCGTGCTCCTGTACGGCGCGCTGGTGCTGGCGGTGATGCTCGGCCTCGCGCTGCTCTTCGCGCTGCTGCTCGACTCGCTGCACGTCCGCTTCGCCCGTTTCTCCCGCATCGCGATCTTCCTGCCGTACGCGGTGCCGGGGGTGGCCGCCTCGCTGCTGTGGGGCTTCCTCTACCTGCCGGGCGTCAGCCCGGTCAGCGACGCGCTGTCGGCGCTCGGCGCCGAGGTCGACCTGCTCGCGGCGGGCACGGTGACGTTCTCGATGGCCAACGTGGCCGTCTGGGGCGGCGTCGGGTTCAACATGCTGGTGCTGTACACCACGCTGCGCGCCGTGCCGCGCGAGTTCTACGAGGCCGCCCGCATCGACGGCGCGAGCGAGACGCAGATCGCCCTGCGGATCAAGGTGCCGATCCTGGCGCCCGCCACCATCCTCACCACCGTCTTCTCGGTCATCGCCACGATCCAGGTGTTCACCGAGCCCATGACGCTGCGCCCGCTGACCAACACCATCAGCACGACGTGGAGCCCGCTGATGAAGGTCTACCGGGACGCCTTCGTCACCGGCGACCTGTACTCGGCCGCGGCCACCGCCGTGGTCATCGCCGCGATCTCGGTCGTGCTGTCGTTCGGGTTCCTGCGCGTCGTGCGCGCACGCGCCTTCGGGGAGGGCTGATGACACCGACCGGCGTGGCCGTGCCGGCCGGGAGGACGGCCGCCGCCGGACGCCGCCGCGGGGCGCGCGGCGCCGCGCCGACGGCGGTGCTGGTGCTCGGCGCGCTGTACTGCCTGTTCCCCGTCGGCTGGGTGGCGATCGCCGCGACCAAGTCCAGGTCCGAGCTGTTCGCCACCTCGACGCTCGCGCCCGGCAGCGGCCTGCCGTCCAACCTGGCCGACCTCGCCGCCTACCGCGACGGGGTGTTCTGGCTGTGGATGCTCAACACCGCGCTGTACGCGGGGGCGGGGGCGCTGCTGTCGACCGGCGTGTCGGCCGTCTCGGGGTACGCGTTGGCCAAGTTCCGCTTCCCCGGCCGCGACCTGGCGTTCAACCTGCTGCTCGGCGGCATCCTGGTCCCCGCCGTGGTGCTCGCCGTCCCGCAGTACCTGCTGCTGTCCAAGGCGGGGCTGGCCGACACCTACTGGTCGGTGCTGCTCCCGCAGATCCTCAGCCCGTACGGCATCTACCTGGCGCGGGTCTACGCCGCGGCGGCGATCCCGGACGCGCTGCTGGAGGCGGGGCGCATCGACGGGGCCACCGAGGGACGGCTGGCGCGCGAGGTCGCGCTGCCGCTCATGCTGCCCGCCATGGTGACCATCTTCCTGTTCCAGTTCGTCGCCATCTGGAACAACTTCCTGCTGCCGTTCATCATGCTCGGCGACGACCACAAGTTCCCCATGACGGTCGGCCTCTACACGATGCTCGCCGCCGGGGCGAACCAGCCCTCCCTGTACAACCTGATCATCACGGGCACGCTGCTGTCGCTCGTCCCGCTCGTCGCGCTGTTCCTCACCATGCAGCGGTACTGGCGGACGGACCTGTCCGGCGGCGCCGTGAAAAACTGATGCGCGTGTCCAGAAGACGTCCCACCATCCACGACGTGGCCGCCGCCGCCGGCATCTCGCGCGGCACGGTCTCGCGTGTGCTCAACGGCGACCGGTATGTGAGCACGGCGGCGCGCGCCGCGATCGAACGGGCCATCGCCGAGACGGGGTACGTGGTCAACCGCCACGCCCGCAGTCTGGTCACCCAGCGCACCGGCTCGGTGGCCCTGGTGCTGTCGGAGCCGCAGGAGAAGCTGTTCGAGGATCCGAACTTCGGCGTCCTGCTGCGCACCGCGACCCAGCGGCTCGCGCAGCGGGACGTCTCCCTCGTCCTGATGATCGCCGGGGACGCCGGCGACCGCGAGCGGGTGGGCCGCTACCTGCGCGGCGGGCACGCCGACGGCGTCCTGCTGCTCTCGACGCACGCCGGCGACCCGCTGCTCGACGAGCTCGAACGCGCCGGGGTGCCCACTGTGGCCTGCGGGGCCGTCCTGGGCAGGGAGGCCCTCATCCCCTACGCCGCCGCCGACGACCGCGAGGGGGCGCGGCAGATGACCCGATACCTGGTCGACCAGGGGCGCAGGCGCATCGCCACGATCACCGGGCCGCTGGACACGCCGGGCGGGCTGCGGCGGCTGGAGGGCTTCGCCGACGTGCTCGGCCGGCGGGCGACCAAGAAGCTGATCGCCCACGGCGACTACACCAGGCGCGGCGGCGAGCTGGCGATGGCGGAGCTGCTCGAACGGGCGCCCGGCCTCGACGCGGTGTTCGTCGGGTCCGACCTGATGGCGGCCGGCGCGCTGGCCGCGCTGCGCGCCGCGGGGCGCCGGGTGCCCGACGACGTCGCGGTCGGCGGGTTCGACGACTCGGCCGTGGCCGTCTCCACCCACCCGCCGCTCACCACGATGCGCCAGCCCCTCGAACGGGTCGCGCAGGAGACCGTCCGCCTCCTGCTCGCCCTGGTGGACGGCGCCGAGAGCGTGGAGCCGGTGGTCCTTCCCACCGAGCTGGTGATCCGCGAGTCCGCCTGACACCCGGGGCGCCTCGGCGATGGCCGTCCGCGAGCGAGGACCCGACGCCGTACGGCCCGTCCTGCCGGGACCGCGCCGGGCGGGCGGCTTCGCGGGGTCAGCGAGCGGGCAGGCGCGGACCATGACACCGATGAACTGGCCGTCCCGCACGAAGCCGAAGGGCCGCCGCCTCGGCGAGCGTCAGGAAGGCGTAGCCGACGACCCCTCCGGGCGCCGGCCGCCAGGTCAGCGACATGGCCTCCGCGGCGGCCGAGGCCAGTTCGCGGGTCCCGGTCCACCGGCTCGCGCCGGGGTCGCTCATGCGGTCGAGGCGAGGGGAAGGTCCTCCAGGCGTCCGCCGGCGGCGACGACGTGGTGATCGGAGTCGAGCAGGTACAGCGCGGGGGTCCAGGTGTTGCGGAACGCGCCCGACACCGGTTCGCCGTCGACGGTCGTGGCGGCGAACGCGCCGATGGCCGAGCCGGGCCCGAGCACGAGGGGAGGCCCGGCGTGCTGGGCGCCTCCCCCGCCGATCCGCCGCAGCCGGCGGACGAGGCCGAGGGTGAGGATCAGGTTGAACACGCAGAGCACGCCGACGAGCACGACGGCGGCGGTCAGGTAGGGCATCAGGCGTTCCTCGCGAAGAGATCGGCGATGTCGTCGAGGGAGGCGATCAGAAGCGCCCCGATGAGTCCCGCGGCGCCCGCGATGACCGCCCCCGCGAGGGCGGGCGCGCCGCCCGGCAGCAGCCCGCCGAGGACGGCCGCGGTGATCAGGAGGCCGTTGCGCACCAGGTGCCGGGGGCCGAGGGGGGCGGCGGAGGCGCCGAAGCAGCGGCAGGGGGCGGTCTGCCCCCGTCGCAGCGCGCGGGCGATCGCGGCGGTGAACGCGACGAGCAGGGCGCAGGCGAGCGCGAGGCCGTACGAGGTGACCGGCGGCACCGCTACCGTGATCGGGACCAGCGCCTCCAGCGCGACGACCGCCATCGCCAGCGGCCGGAGGTGTTCGCGCCGGGCCGGGACGAGCGCGGGCAGGGAACGGCGGAAACCCTCGAGATCGCGCAGCTTCGACACCGCGCTGATCGCGAAGACCAGTGCGACCAGGCAGGCGCATCCGACCCGTACGTACTCCATCCACGCACCTCCACCGCCGTGGGGGGGGGGGGGGGGGGGGGGGGGGGGGGGGGGGGGGGGGGGGGGGGGGGGGGGGGGGGGGGGGGGAGGGGGGGAAGGGAAAGAGA